>JBJMLG010000221.1:0-7820 GCA_045805385.1 Thermoleophilaceae bacterium | reverse complement strand
GACCGTGTGGTCCGCGATCTCGATCAGCTGGGCGCCGCTCCGCGGCCCCGCACTCGAGAACGTGGAGCGGTTGCTGCTCTACCTGGGGGCGCTGCTCCTGGCCATCGGGGTCCTGCGCGACGGCCGCGCGCTCCGCGCGGTGGAGCCGGCGGTGGCCGCCGGTGCGGCGATCGTGATCGGCTACGGCCTCTCGGGGCGGTTGCTTCCCGGGCTGATCCACCTCGCCCACTCGGAGCGCGCCGGCGGCCGCCTCGAGCAGCCGATCACCTACTGGAACGCGGAGGGTGCGCTCGCGGCCGTGGGCTTCGTGCTCTGCGCGCGCCTCGCCGGCGACGCGAGCCGGCGCCCGCTCACGCGGGCGCTCGCCGCGGCCGCGACCGCTCCGCTCGGAGCCGGCATCTACCTCTCTTACTCCCGCGGCGCCATCGCCGCCGCCTGCGTGGGGCTCGTGCTGCTGGTGGCGCTCGCCGCCGGACGAGCGCAGCTCCGTGCCGCGCTGCTGGCCCTGATCGCCGGCGTGATCGCGGCCGCGTGCTCGTCGGCGTTCGCCGGCGTGGCTCTGCACGGCTCGCTCGCGAGCCGCGAGCGCGACGGCGCCTTCATGCTCGCCATTCTGGGGATGCTCGGCGTGGCGGCCGCGCTGGTCACCCTGCGGAGCAGCACCCTGCGTGACGAGCCGCTCCCGGGCGCGCGACGGCTTGCAGCGGCGGCGTTCGCGGTGGTGGCCCTCGTGACCGTCGGCCTCGCGGTGGGCGGGCTCCAGGAGAAGGTGAGCGCCGGCGACCTCGCCACGGCGAACGCCACGCGCCTCACGAGCGTCGAGTCGAACCGCTACGAGTACTGGCGCCTTGGCGCCCGAGCGTTCGCGGATCACCCCTTCGGCGGCCTGGGGGCCGCGGGCTTCCGCACGTACTGGCTGCAGCACCGCCCGATCAGGGAGTCGGTGCAGAACGTGCACTCGCTCGAGCTCGAGATGGCCGCCGAGCTCGGCATCCCGGGGCTGATCGCGCTCGGCCTCACGCTCGCCGGCGTCGGGCTCGCGGCCCGGCGTGCGCTGGCACGCCGGCGGGCGCTCGCCGTCGGCCTCACCGGGGGAGCGGTGGTCTGGCTGCTGCACGCGTCGATCGACTGGGACTGGCAGCTGCCGGCGGTGTCGCTGCCGGCGGTGATCCTCGCCGGCGCGCTGATCGCCCTGTCCGAGCGACTACCTGCGCCGAGCGTCGAGGGGGTCCAGTCTGCGGACGGCGGCCACCACGCGACTCACCGTCGCGGGGTCGTCGCGGCCGACTGAATAGAGCTGCGCCCACGCCGTGAGGTTGTCGGGCTCGCGGCGGAGGATGCTCTCGGCGGAAGCGAGCGCGCGTGAGCGATCGCCGTGCGACTGGTAGAGGAGCGACAGCGCGAGGTCGGGCGTCGTGTCCGGGTTGAGCAGCCGCGCGTGCTTGAAGTCGCGCTCGGCGCGGGTGAGGTCGCCGGTCCGGCTCTTGCCGCTCGCGATCAGGCGCGTGTCGCGTTCGAGCACGCCGAGCCAGGCGATCGCGAGGACGGCCACCAGCGCGACGGCGGCGCGCGCGATCACAGCTCCTCAGCGATCCGCGGCGCCTCGCGGTTGAAGATCCAGACGGCGAACACGCAGATGCCGGCGTAGATCGCCATCGCCACCGCCAGGCGCGCCGGCCCGCCCGCGAGGTCCGAGCCCGGCCCGGGCGCGTTCGGATCGACTACCCATTTGCGCGCGAGCTCGAACAAGGGTGCCAGCGGGTTGAACGCGATCACGTGCCGCAGCGCGGGCGACACCTGCTCGATCGGATAGAGCACCGGGGTCGCATAGAAGAGCGCCGTCGCCATCACCGTCCAGATGATCCCCACGTCGCGGAAGCGCGGGTAGAGCGACGAGACGATCATCGACACCGCCGTCGTGAAGGCGAAGAGCAGCACGAGGATCACCGGCAGCAGTAGCCACGTCCACGTTGGAGCGACGCCGAACGACAGCAGGAAGACGAACACCACGAGCAGGTTCAGCCCGAGGTTGAACATCGCGGTGAGCACGACCGCGAGCGGGATCACGAGCCGCGGGAACTGCGTCTTGCGCACGATCGCCTCCTGGCTCACGATCGAGCTCACCGCGCTGCCGGTCGCCTCCTGGAAGAACGTGAACAGCACGATGTTGAAGAGCAGCAGCTCGGGATAGTGCGGCACGCTCGAACCGAGATGGAACGCCTGCGTGAAGACGGCCAGCAGCACGCCGAACAGCAGCAGCGGCCTGCACACGGACCACAGGTAGCCCAGTGCGGTGCCGAAGTAGGTGCGCTTGAACTCGGTTACCGCGATCAGATAGAGCAGCTCGAGCGAGCGGCGCCAGCCGCCTCCCAGGGCGGAGGGACCACCCACCTCGCGAAGCTCGAGGGCGTCCTCGCTCACGGCACCTCACCGCCCTCCACGACCGCGGTCACGTCCGACTCGACGGACACCGAGCCCGGGCCCGGCCGCGTGCCGTAGACCACGAAGTCGAGCAGCCTCAGCACGTGAAGCGCGAGATCGCCCTGCGCGCGGTTGCGCGAGATCCAGCAGTTCACGAAGTAACGGCCGGGCAGCAGCGGGTTGTCGATCTTGCCTGCGATCCTCACCCGCTCTCCGGCGGGCACGCGGTCCGTGCCCTCCAGGCTGCGGTTCAGACCGAACACCTGCACGCCGTCGGCGTTCAGGAAGTGGAAGCCGAACACCGGGTTCACCAGCTCGTGCCGCGCCTCGACGATCACGTTGAATCCGATCGGCTCGCCCTGCTCGATGTTGTCCACGCGCTCGCCCGCGTCGTTCTCGAGCCAGGCGTCGAGCAGACGGGCGTTCACGTCCGGCACGCCGCCGGGCTGCGGGCCCGCGCCGGCGCCGTCGGCATCCGCGAAGTTGATGCGGTAATACCTGAGGGCCGTTTCCTCCGGGTCCCCGATGTACTTCAGCTCGCCGTCGTGGATGAGCATCGCCCGGTCGCAGAAGCCCTGCACCGTGGCCATGTCGTGGGTCACGAGCACGAGCGTCTTCCCGGCGCGGCGCTTCTCGCGGAACACGTCCATGCACTTCTGCGCGAACGAGGCGTCGCCGACGGCGAGCACCTCGTCGATGAGCATGATGTCGGCGTCGGCCTCCACCATCACCGCGAAGGCGAGGCGCACCATCATTCCCGACGAGTAGTTCTTCAGCTTCAGGTCGGCGAACTCCCGGAGCCCGGCGAAGTCGAGCACGGCGTCGAGGCGCCGTCGTGCCTCGCGCTGGCTCAGCCCCATCAGCACGCCGTTCAGCACCACGTTCTCGCGCGATGTGAGCTCCGGGTTGAAGCCCACGCCCAGCTCGATGAACGGCGCAAGCCGGCCGGCCATGCGCACCCTGCCGGCGTCGGCGCGGTAGATGCTCGAGAGGATCTTCAGCAGCGTGCTCTTGCCTGAGCCGTTGCGCCCCACGATTCCGAAGAACTCGCCCTTGTGCACGTCGAACGAGATGTCGCGGAGCGCGCGCAGCTCGCGGTACTCCTGGCGCGCGAACGGATGTGTGGCGCGCTCCTTCAGCGAATCCACGCGGTGCTGCGGGATGCGGAACGTCTTCTTCACGCCGCGCACCTCGATCACCACGGGCGCGGTGGCCACGTGCGCGCGCCTGTCCTCCGCTGCCGCGACGTCCGTCATCGGCCTGAGGATCTCAGACGCGCGCGCGCCAGCGGCGGAGCCGTCGCTGCTGGAAGCTCATCGGGTCCGGGAAGCTCGCGTCGGACAGCCGGCGGCCCGGCAGTCGCGAGCGCAGCTCGATCATCCATTTCCAGAGGATGCCCTGAGCGAGCTCGCTTTCGCTACCCAGCGTTTCGCTTCGCCCGGCGAAGCGCCGCAGCGAGCGCGCCGCGAGCCAGGCGAAGGCCGGCAGCGATCGCTGCGCCGCCACGTAGCGCTCGAGCACGCGCCGCTTCTTGCCGGTGAGGCGGTCGCCGAGCCGTGCCAGGAGGGCCTGGGCCTGCACCTCGCGCTGCATGTAGCCGCAGAAGTACGCGGCGCGCCAGCCGCGGAGGCGGCTGCGCAGCGACGGCTTCGGCCCCTGCGTGACCTCGCCGAACACCGCGCCGCGGTGCTGCACGTAGTCGTAGAGCGGCCGGTCGACGTATGCCACATCGCCCGACGCGAGCGCGACCAGCCCGATCCAGTGGTCGTGGAAGTCGATGCCCGGCGGGTCCGGAAAGGGCAGCGCGGCCTGCATCACCTCGCGCCGGAACAGGCTCGCCGCGCCGGTGATCGAGTTCGCCACGAGCAGCGAGGCGAGGTCGGTGTGGTTGTTGCGGCGGCCGCTCCACAGCGTGTCGCGCAGCACGCGCCCGTCGATGTCGAGCAGGCGCTGGTCGGAGTACACGAGCTGGGCGGAGCCGAGCGAGTAGTGCAGCACCTGGAGCTTCTCGGGATACCAGCGGTCGTCGTGGTCGCAGAGCGCCACCAGCCGCACGCCCGCGGGCACCATCTCGAGCGCGCGCTCGAAGTTCCGGTAGAAGCCGCGACGCACCTCGGAGCGCGACACGACGAAGCGCGTGTCGGAACCAATCACATCGGTGATCTGCTCGAACTGCTCCGGGGCCGAGCAGTCGTCGCTCACGAGGCAGATCCAGTGCTCGTAGGTCTGCGCGCGAAGAGACTCCACCTGCGCGCGGAACAGGTCCATGTCCGGCTCGAAGGTGGCCATGCATATCGCGATCATGTCCGGGGACGGGACCTCGAACGGTGGTGGAGGCGACGGCTCGACCACGGCCACGCGCCCGAGCGGCGCGAGCGTCTCGCGGCCGTCCGGGAGGCCGATCGCGGCCTCGAGCTCCACCGCGCCGGGCGCCTCGTGCGGCGTCACCGGCACCGTCCCCCAGAATCCGGTCAGCTCGTTGCCGAGGTCCGGACGTGGCATCCCGAAGGCGGCAACCGGGTGGCGGACACCGTCGACCACGAGCTGAATCCGCTCCACGTCGTGTGTGCAGCTCCCGAAGCAGAAGATCGCGGTGGCCTTGCCCACCGGCAGCGACGCCGGCAGCGGGCTCTCGAGGTTCACCTCCATGACGCGGTGAGAGTAGACAGCGCTGTGGCGGCTAGGCTGGGCTCGCGGTGAGCGCGCCGACTGTCGTGATCCCAAACTGGAACGGCGCCCACTGGCTGCCGGGCTGCCTGGCGTCGCTCGCGGCCCAGACGCTCGAGCCCGCCGAGGTCGTGGTCGTGGACAACGGCTCGAGCGATGGCTCGCTCGAGCTGCTGCGCTCCTGCCATCCCGGCGTGCGCGTGATCGAGCTCGGCCGCAACACCGGCTTCGCGTTCGCGGCAAACCGTGGCATCGAGGCGGCGAGAACCGACACCGTCGCGCTCGTGAACACCGACGTCGAGCTCGCGCCGGACTGGCTCGAGCGCATGTCGCGGATCCTCACCGAGCACCCCGAGAGCGCGTCGGTGGCGTGCAAGATGCTCGAGCTGCGCAGCCCCGACGTCGTCTATGACGCGGGCGACGTGCTGCGCCGCGACGGCGCATGCGTACAGCGTGGCCGCTTCTGCCCCGACGACGGCAGCTACGACGAGCCCGGCGAGGTGTTCGCGGCCTGCGCCGGGGCGGCGCTCTACCGGCGCGACCGCGTGCTCGCGGCGGGCGGCTTCGACGAGCGCTTCTTCGCCTACCTCGAGGACGTGGATCTCGGCCTGCGCCTGCGGCTCGCCGGCCACGGCTGCCGCTACGAGCCGGTCACCGCATTGCACGCCGGCGAGGGCAGCTCGAGCGCGCTGGATCCGCCCGTGCACGCCTGGGTGGAGCGCAACACGCTGCTGCTCGTGGCGCGTGCGTTTCCGCTGCGCTGGCTGCCGCTCGTGCTCTACCGGCAGCTCGGCTGGGCGTGGCACGCGCTGCGCGAAGGGCGGCTGCGCGCGCATCTGCGCGGGGCTGCGGCCGCGCTGCCGCTGCTGCCCGCGATGCTGCGCGAGCGGCGCGCGCTGCGGCGCGCGGCCGGTGTGACGATCGACGAGGCGGTTCCGCCGCAGCCGATCCGAGGCCCGCGTGCGGAGGGACACCCCAGCGCGCGCGTCAGTCGGCGCTGACGTGCGGGCGAGCCCGCCGGCGGCGACGCGACATCACGCGCAGCTCCTCGCGCGGCGTGCGCTCCGAGTCCTCCACCGCGCGGGCGATCTCGTACGGCAGGCGCTCGCGGAAGACGGCGGTATCGAAGCGGAGCGCGTTCGCGACGCACTCCGCCGGATCCACGGCGGAGTCGTCGAACGCTGTCACCACCTTGATCAGCTCGTCCTCCTCGCCCTCGAAGAACACTCCCGTGATGCCGTCGAGCACCGACTCCTGCTGGCCCCCGCGGGCCGATATCACGGGGCGCCCCGCCGCCTGAGCCTCCACCGCGGCGATGCCGAACTCCTCGACGGCGGGCACGATCAGCGCCCGCGCGCCGCGCAGCAGCTGCGCCACGCGACTGTCGCTCACGCGCCCCGCGAACGAGATGGTCGGTCCGGCGAGCTGCTGCAGCTGGCGGCGATCTGGGCCGTCTCCCACGATCACGAGCGGCTGCTTCAGCTTGTTGAAGGCGCGAATGGCGACGTCGATGCGCTTGTGGGGCATCAGCTCGGAAAGCACCATGTAGTAGTCCGACACGTCGCCGGGTGCGAAGCGGCGGGTCTCGACTGACGGGTACACGACCGTCGAGTCGCGCCCGAAGTACGCGCGGATGCGCGCCTGAGTCATGTGCGAGTTCGCGAGGTACCGGTCCACCCGCTGTGCGGCGATCCAGTCCCACTGGCGCCAGCGCCGGAAGATGCTGCGGAGGGCCGCGCGGCTGAACGGATCGTTGCGTGCCGCGAGCGTCGCGTCGCGCTCGCTCCATGCGTAGCGGAACGGGTTGTGGCAGTAGCAGACGTGCACAGTCGCCTCGTCGCAGATCAACGCGTGTGCCCACGCGCTCGAGCTCGACACCACGAGGTCGTAGCCCGAGAAGTCGAACGACTCGATCGCGGCCGGATACAGCGGCAGCAGCGCGCGGAAGGTGCGCGCGGTGGGCTTCATCTTCTGGAGGAACGACGTGTGCACCTCTCGCCCGGCGAAGCGCCCCTCGGTGCCCGCCTCGTCGTAGATCGTGCTGAACACGTCGGCGTGCGGCCACATGTCGCACATCGCCAGGAACACACGCTCGGCGCCGCGCATATCGACGAGGAAGTCGTGTACGAGCGCGATCCGTCGCGACTGCGCGGCCAGGCGGTCCATCCAGCCGAGTGTAATCGGCATGTGAACTTCTCGCCTGAACTTCTTAGACGCGGAAATGCGGGGCACGTCTGCTAGGAATTGACGCGATGTCCCGGCCACGTCGACTCGCCGCAGCGGCCGCCGCACTCGCGCTTGCGCTGCCTGCATCCGCGCTCGCCGACAACAGCGCGGGCGACCAGCAGTACCAGGACCCGTTCGGGAACAACCCGCCGGGCCAGACCCAGCCCGGGTCGAAGACGCAGGGCAGCGGCTCGTCCGGAGGCGGAACCAGCCAGCCCGCCCAGGCTCCCGCCGCGCAGCCCGCTGCCGCCCCGACCACGTCCTCGCAGCAGCTGCCGCGCACGGGCGTGAGCGCGGGCTTGCTCGCCGCGCTCGGCGCCGCCATGCTCGCCACAGGCGTGGCAATACGCCGGCGCCTGGCCTGACGGCCCGACCCCGACCACAGGGACCCGCGCTCTGAGCCTCCCGCGGACGTTGTTCGTGAGCTACTCCGGCGCCTTCGGCGGCGCGGAGCGCGTGCTCGTGGACGTTGCGGCCGCGCTCGACGGCGCGATCGCGCTCGCGTG
>JBJMLG010000220.1:0-18632 GCA_045805385.1 Thermoleophilaceae bacterium | reverse complement strand
AGGTCCTCGAGCTCCCACTTGATCGCGTGGATGCCGAGCCGGTGCGCGAGCGGCGCGAAGATCTCGAGCGTCTCCTTCGCCTTCTCCTGCTGCTTCTGCTTCGGCATCGACTCGAGCGTGCGCATGTTGTGCAGGCGGTCGGCGAGCTTGATGAGGATGACCCGCACGTCGGCGGCCATCGCGACGATCATCTTGCGGTAGTTCTCGGCCTGCCGGTCGTCGCGGCTCTGGAAGGTGATCCCGGTGAGCTTCGTGACGCCGTCGA
The DNA here is from genome assembly GCA_045805385.1 of Thermoleophilaceae bacterium. Taxonomy (GTDB): domain Bacteria; phylum Actinomycetota; class Thermoleophilia; order Solirubrobacterales; family Thermoleophilaceae; genus JADGHQ01. The sequence goes on along the minus strand of JBJMLG010000220.1, from coordinate 18,367 downwards.
CCAGCGTCGCGATCTCCTCGTCGAACTCCTCCTTGACCTCCTCGAGCGAGGCGCTCGTGTCCTCGACGGTGTCGTGCAGCAGCGCCGCGCAGAGGGTGGCGGTGTCGAGCCGCAGGCCCGCGCAGATCTTCGCCACCCCGACCGGGTGCACGATGAAGCCCTCGCCCGAGCGGCGCCGCTGGTCGGCGTGGTGGTCGCAGGCGAACAGGAACGAGCTCTCGACGAGGCTGCGGTCGATCGCCGGCGCGTGCTCGCCCGAGTGCTCCTCGATCACCGCGAACAGGTCGCCGAGCAGGCGGCTCTCGAACTCGTTCAGCCCCTTGACCGCGCTGCTCTTGCTCGAGGCCGCCTGGTCGACGGGCTGGTGCTCGAAGCCGTGCTCGGTCACGCCGACGGCCGCGGCCACCGGCTGGCGCTTCTTGGCGGGTGCCGAGCCGCCGTTGGCGCGCTTGGCGCCGCCGTTCGCGGGGGTCTTCTTGGCCCGGGATGGCCGCGCAGGGGCCTTCTCGCGGTCCTTCTGGGCCGCGTTCTTACCCGTTTGCTTCCCGCTTCCGGCCACCTCTTGAGTCTAGCCCTAGAGGTGGGCGAAACCCGGGGACGGCCCTATCGCCTGGCCTTCTCGGGCTCCCTGAGCGCCTCGATCATCCCGTGCAGGTGAGCGACGGCCTGCTCGATGTCCTGGTACTTCCGCTGTCCGGCTCGCGACTCCGCTGCGAGCAGCCCGCAGCGGTGCGCCTTCTCGAAGTCGCCGTAGGGGAACTTGTAGTGCCCCTTCGTCTCGTCGCGCTGCTCGTCGTCCACGCCGAGGTACCACTTGCCGTACTCGCCCCAGCCGTGCTCCTCGATGAAGCGATTCTCCTGCTCCGCGGTGGGCTCGTGCTCGCTCCAGGCGTCCCTGTCGTCGTACACGAACTTGCCGTCGCGGATGAGCTGCTGGCCGTGCTCGTAGGCCCTGTTGTTGAGCTTGACTCCCATATCACTCGCACTAGGACACGGGCCGGGCCTGCCAAGGCCGCGCTGCGGTGCTCAATTGCTCAGCGTAAGCCCGCGCGCCGCAGGTACGCCCGCACCTGGCGCGGGTGCCTGCTGAGCGCGCGGTCCAACACCACCACGTAACGCACCTTGCCGCGGCGCACGCGGAACGACACGCGCGTCGCGCGGCGCCCGGTGAGGACGCGCTTCGACGCCCTGCTCAGGCTGCTGCCCACCCGCACCCGGCCGTAGCGGTAGCCCTTCGCCGTCGTCGCGATCAGCCGCGCCCGGCCGTGGCCGAATGCCGCGCGGATCTCGCCGCCGCCGCGCACGCAGTAGCGCAGGCTCGTTGCGGAGGCGTGCGTCGGCACGCCGGCGCGGCGGATCGTCCCGAGGTAGCTGCGGTTGAGGCGGAGCCGGCCGATGCCGCGTCCGTTCACGCGCCCGCGCCGCGGCAGGCAGCCGCTCGAGCCGGACTTGGCCTGACCCGCCGATCTGGCGGCGGATGGCCCCGCCGTGTCATAGATGCGAACCAGGCCGCCGAGGCTGCCCACGTAGGCGGAGCTGTCCGGCCCGATCGTGACGGGCGCGTAGTTGTTGTTGAAGCCGAGGCCCTCCCCCGCGAGCCGCTTGAACACCGTCTTGCCCGTGGCGAAGTCGAGGGCGGTGAAGTACCAGGGGTCCTGGCCGTCGTCGCGCGGTGGCTTCGTGTACGTGTAGACGAGGCCGGCGCCGAGCGACAGCTTCGGCACCACGGTCGGCGCGATCTCGCTGCTTCGCCAGACCGTCCGGCAGGCGCTGCCGTCGGGCGCTATGTCCACCCGCTCGAGGCCCGGCGTGGTGGTCTTTCCGTTCTCGGTGGCGAGCGGACTCGAGTAGCCGTAGTTGTTCTCGGTGACGATCGAGTTGCCGATGCCGATCAGCGACTGGTCGGTGTCGCCTGAGCCCTGGTTGAACACGGGCGCGGTGCAGACGAGACGGCTGCCGCTCGTCGTCGCGGCCCGCTTGTAGACGACGATCTTCATCGGATCGGCGTTGTCGGTGATCGCCACGTAGTCCGGGCCGATCAGCGTCGGCGTTGTGCCCGAGCCCGCCTGGCTCTGGCCGGGCTTCATCTGGCCGATGTTGTCGTAGGGCTCGCGCCAGGTCGGCACCGGCGGCAGGCCCGGCGGCGCGTCGAAGCGGTACATCGCCTTGTCGGTGACCACGAACACACCGCCGGTCTCGTCGACCGCGAACGAGTTGCCGATCGGCTCGAGCGTGTCGAGCGAGCGCACCTGGCCGTTGGCGGGGTCGACGTAGCCGACGACGCCCTTCTTCGACACGAACCAGATGCGGCCGGACCAGTCGGGCATCGCGGACAGGATGCTGTCGCCGAACGGCACCACAGAGCTCACGTCGTAGTCCTTGCCGAGCGCGAAGCCGGCCGGCTCGGTCTCCTTCACCACGTAGATGTGGCGCGTGGTGGTGGGCAGCACCGCGCGGTCGTTGTTGTCGAGGTAGAAGTAGCCGCCGCCCGAGAAGTCGGTGAAGATGCCGCCGCCCGTGGGGATGCGCGGCGGCAGGTCGAAGGTGGCGAGCGTGTCGAGCGTCCGCGAGTCCATCATCACGAGCCGCGGGCCCTGGAGGCCTACACAGATCGTCACGATGCGGTTGCGCTGGTCGAACTGGACGCTCCCGCAGTCCGCGCCCTGGAACGTGGACGCGCGCTCGGTCTTGTTGCCGAGCGGCCCGCTCGTGGGGTTCGTGTCGCTCTGGTAGGCGTCCACGTGCAGGTTGCTGCGCTCGTTGGGCGCCATGAACGGGTGTCGCGGCGGGAGCGGCGCGCTGATCGGCTTCGGCGTGGCGGGGCTGCCCTCGAACTGGGGCAGCGTGCCGCTGTCGCCCCCTTCGGGGATTGGCGTCGCGGCACGCGCCGCCGCGGGCGCTAGCGCGCTCAGTGCCACCGCCGCGAGCAGCAGCGCTTTGTGTAGCCGGATCGCCATCGGACTGCCTCCGGCGCGAATACTGCCAAAGGGATCCGCGCGCGGCGTCAGCCCCCTTCGACGCTGCGGAGCGGGTCCGCCGCTCGACGCGGCGAACCCGCCCCAGGCGTGGCTAGGCGGCTTCCTCTGTGTAGGCCGGCTCGTACTCGAGCTCGGCCTCGGGCTGCTCGGCGGCGCCCTGCGGGCGCAGGAGCCCCCATGCGAGGAGGATGCCGGCGGCGACTATCCCGGACCCCACCACGAACGCGAGGTGGAAGCCCGATGTGAGCGCGGACGCATTCGAGTCACCGCTCGCGAGCAGGCTCTCGGTGCGCGTGGTGGACAGGGTGGCGAGCACCGCCAGGCCGAGCGCGCCGCCCACCTGCTGGCTCGTGTTCACGAGACCGGAGGCGAGACCGGATTCGCTCGGCTCGACGCCCGACATCGCGAGCGCCATCAGCGAGGGGAACGCCAGCCCCGCGCCCACTCCGAGCAGCACCATCACGGGCAGGATGTCCGGCAGGTAGCTGCCGTCGACCGGCGCGCGTGCGAACAGGAGCAGGCCGGCGAGGATCAGCACGAGGCTCGGCAGCAGCGTGGCCCGTGCGCCGTAGCGCATGTTCAGCCGGGCCGAGGCGCCGACCGACAGCAGTCCGATTCCGAGCGCCACCGGCAGGAACGCCAGGCCGACCTCGATCGCGGTGTAGTGCAGCACCCGCTGCAGGTACAAGGCGCCGAGGAAGAACATGCCGAACAGTCCGGCGACCATCGCGGTCTGGACCAAGTTCGCCCCGGTGATCGTGCGGTTGCGGAAGATGCCGAGCGGCACCAACGGCTGAGAGGCACGCGACTCCCGGAAAACGAAGCCCGCGAGCAGTGCCACCGCCACCGCGCCGAAGCCGAGCGTGCGGCCGGAGCCCCAGCCGTAGTCGCTCGCCTTGACGATCGTGTACACCGCGAGCATCAGGGCGCTCGTGACGAGCACCGCGCCCGCGACGTCGGCGCCTTCGCGGATGCCGATGCCCTCGTCGCGCTTGATCACCCTAGGCGCAAGGAATGCCGTGGCGATGCCGATCGGCAGATTCACGAAGAAGATCCAGTGCCAGCTGATCGCCTGCGTGAGCACGCCGCCGGCCAGCAGGCCGATGGATGCGCCTGCCGCAGCGACGAAGCTGTAGATCCCGATCGCTCGCGCCTGCTCGCCCCGCTCGGGGAACATGGTCACGATCATTCCGAGGATCACGGCGGAGGTGAGCGCGCCGCCTGCGCCCTGGACGAAGCGCGCGACCACGAGCATCGCCTGACTCTGGGCGAGCCCGCACACCAGCGAGGCGGCCGTGAACACCGCCAGGCCGATCAGGAAGATGCGGCGGCGTCCGACCAGGTCGCCAAGCCGGCCGGCGAGTAGGAGCAGGCCGCCGAACGCGATCAGGTACGCGTTCACCACCCAGGCGAGGCTGGACTGGGAGAACCCGAGGTCGCTCTGGATCGACGGCAGCGCCACGTTCACGATCGTGGCGTCGAGGATGATCATCAGCATTCCAACGCACAGGACCCAGAGTGCGATCCAACGCGCCCGTTCGCTCTGCTGTCCGTGCTCGATCTGGAGAACCGTGTCCGACATGCGGTTGTCCCTTGTTCTCGGGGGAAGAGGAAACAGACCGTAGCAGATCGTCCCGTTCGGGATCTTTTCGTTTGGAACTATGTGTCAGACGTCACTGAGTCCCCCGGCCTTGCTTGGCCGGCGACGTATGAACGGACCGGGCCCTAAGCGCGCGGAGCGCGCCGGCGAACCGGCTGCGAGCACTGAACGGGCTCGGACAGGCGCTCTCGCACGAGCGTTACGAGCGCCTCGACGAACATGTCGCGCTCACGTGGGGGCAGGGTCTCGAGCACGTCGGTGCGGATCTTCTCCGCGACCTCTTGCGCCTGGCGCACCCTCTTCTCGCCCGCCTTCGTGACGGCGACGACGCGAGCGCGTCGATCCGTAGGCGACTGCTTGCGCTCGGCGAGGCCCGCGGCCTCGAGCTCGTCGAGGGTGACCACCATGGTGGTCTTGTCGAGCCCGACCATCTTGGCGAGCTCAGTCTGCGTGTACTCGCCGGTCATCGCGGCGCTGAGGACGGTGTGCGCGCGCGGCGAGACGCCCACGTCCTCCATTGCCGCCGTGAGCTCGGTAGTCAACGTGTAGCTGGCGCGCGAGAGCAGCCAGCAGAGATCGTCACAGAGCGGGTCCGCGGGCTTGGCGACGGGGACGATGGTGTTTGCCTGGATGCTCATTTTCACAATTCATCCTAGCGATGGTTCCGCAAACAGACCATCTTGAACGGAACTACCTTGGCCCCGACGCCCCGACTACCACTAGGCGACAGCGGGCTGCGCCGGCGTTTCCGGCGTCGCCGCGCCCAGCAGGCGGCGGATGCGCACCAGGCGGTCGCCGTACGCGCGCGCTGCCGGAGCGCGCGTGATGTCGGTGCGGGCGCCTTCGAGGAGGCGGCACGTGTAGCCGTCGCCGTCGGGCTCCAGGACCGCGAGCTCGAGCTCGCCCATCACGCGGATCATCCGGGCGGCTACGAGCGGTGACTGCGGGTGGCGGCCGTCACCGCGCAGCAGTGATACGAGCGCGTCGCCGGCCGCTTCGCCGCCGCAATCGCGCAGCGACCGCCACAGCGACGCCATACCGGCGCGCAGGTCGAGCTCGTGCTCGGCCACCCGCAGCGCGAATTCGCGCTCGGCCGCTCCCCATGCGAGATGCGCGTAGCCGCTCACGCCAGCGGCGGGAAGCGAGGCGAGGAGCGCCGCGCCCCACGGCATGACGGGCGGGTCGAGCGCAACGACGTGGTCGTACGGCGCCGCCAGCTCCGGCCGCTCCGCGAGCGCTTGCCAGGAAACCAGTCCCGGCGCCATTGAGCTTCCGCGCGAGAGTCCGCCGACGACGCTCTCGACGCCGGAGCGGCGCCGGGCGACGTCGGCACAGACCACCAGCACGCTCTCACCGGCGGCGAGCAGAGCGCCCGCCACTCCGGCGAAGCCCTCCCCCTCACGGCGCACCAGCGCGCGAAGCGCCGGTCCGCACTCGGGCGCCGGCGGGTTCACCGGGTCGACCCCGTACTCCCGCTCGAACGCCTCCCAGAAGTTGCCGTCCTCGCCCAGCACCTGAACGGCGCCGGTCTCCGTGCGGCACACGCCGCGCACGCACAGACGCTCCTCGAGCGTGCCGTTCCAGCGATTCAGCTCGAGCCGGGCGACGACGTCGCGTAGCTCGTCGCCATGCGATGCAAGCTCCCGCGACGGCGTGCGGAACGCGACGGCACGCGCCCGCGCGCCGCCGGTGGTGAGCGTGCAGCGGGCGTGCTCGCCCTCGTGGCCCATCGCGCGCACGTCGCCGATCCGGGCGGCCGGCACGAGCAGCGACGGAACCGGATTGCCCTGCCCGAATGGTCCCAGCCGCTCGAGCTCCTCGGCCAGGTCGAGCGTGACCGCCGTGCCGGGCACGACCGCGTCGACCCGCTCGAGCGGCACGAGGTCGCCGGGCGACAGTACCGAGGCCGCATGCGCCACGAACGCCTCACGGAGCGGCTCGACAGCCATGGCGTCGATCTCGAACCCGGCCGCGGCGCGGTGCCCGCCGAAGCGGCGCAGGTGCGCCGAGCAGGCCGCCAGCCCCGCGTGCAGGTCGAACGGCGCGATGCTGCGGCCGGATCCACGGCCACCGTCGCCATCGAGGGCGACCATCAGCACCGGCCGGTGGTAGCGCTCCACCATGCGCGAGGCCACGATCCCGATCACGCCGGAATGCCAGCCCTCGCCCGCGAGCACGTACGCGGGCGCCTCCGGGTGCTCGGCCCGCGCGGCCTCGGCGGCGAACATGATGCGAGTCTCGGTGTCGCGGCGCTCGCGGTTCAGCAGGTCGAGCTCGTCGGCGACCTCCGCGGCTCGCTCCTCGTCCTCGGTGAGCAGCAGCTCGAGGGCGGCGTCCGCGCGCTGCAACCGCCCCGCGGCGTTGAGCCGCGGCGAGAGCCGGAAGCCGAGCGCGTGGGAGTCGAGCTGGCCGGGGTCGAGGCGCGCCACGCTCATCAGCGCGCGCAGCCCGGGCTTCTCGGTGCGTGCCATCTGCACGAGCCCCTCGCGCACGAGCCGCCGGTTCTCCCCGACGAGCGGCACGAGGTCGGCGACGGTGGCGAGCGCGACTAGGTCGAGGTCCCGCTCGAGCGAGCGCGGATCGAGGCCGGCTGTCGCGAACAGCGCCTCGGCCACCTTGTGGGCAACGCCCGTCGCGCACAGCTCCGCGAACGGATAGCGGCCGAGCGCCGGGTGCACGACGGGGCAGTCCGGCAGCTGCTCGCCGGGGCGGTGGTGGTCGGTGACGACCACGTCGATACCGAGCTCGCGCGCACGCGCGACCTCGTCGCAGGCCGTGACCGCGCAGTCCACGGTGACGAGCAGCTTCGTGCCCTCGGCCGCCAGGCGCTCCACCGTCGTGAGCGAGAGCCCGTAGCCGTCCTCGGACCTGCTCGGCAGATGCCAGCGCGGCTGCGCGCCGAGCGCCCGCAGCGCGCGCACCAGCACGGCCGTGGACGCGACGCCGTCGACGTCGTAGTCGCCGTGCACCACGATCTCCGACCCCGCCTGGACGTGGCCCAAGATCAGATCGCGCGCGCGGCCCATGTCGTGCATCGCGAGCGGCTCGTGGCGGTCCGCCCCGTCGAGGAAGAGGCGCGCCGCCTCCGGCGTGTCGTGCCCCCTTCGCACCAGTACCTCCGCCGTGACCGGCGAGAGCCCCAGATCGCGCGCGATCCTCTCCGCTGAGGAGTAGGAAAAGGGAGTGGCCGACCAACGCGCGAGATCCGCGGGCATGGAGCAATGGTCGGGAGAGAGGCGGACGGAACGGGCGCTACTCCAGGAGCTGGGGCATCCAGACGCAACCGACCTCGACGGCGGCTTCCAGGCCTGGCGCGCCGCCGGGCTGCCCGTCGAGCGCGCCTAGAGCTCGGGGCCTTCGATGCCCGTGCGCTCGCCGTAGAAGTACGACGCCGCCAGGCCGATGATCGCGCCCGGCACGGCGATCAGCGCCTGCACCAGGTGGGTGTCGTGCTCGCCCGGGATGCTGACGCCGTTGGCGAGCACGCCGATCAGCACGGCGCCCACGACCGCCGCCAGCAGTGCGCCGACGATGCCGCCCCAGAAGCGGTCGCGCACCCACACGGCGAAGTGCCAGATCGCGATGCCCATCATGATCCACACGACCAGACTCATCGGCGGCCGTGCCTCCTCTTGCCGCGGCTGCGCTGCTTCTTCTGCTGCTGCGGCTTCGGGCGCTGCGGCCCGCTCGTGCTGGTGACGCGCGACTCGCTCCCGCCGTCGGTGCCGTCCGGCCCCTCGCCCACGGGCTCGGGCGCCTCGTCGGGCTCGGGGGCCTCCTCCGGCTCGGGCGCCGCAGGCGGCTCCTCGAGCGCCGCGGGCGCGGCCCGCTGCGGCTCCGTCTGAGCGGCGCCGTCGCCGCGCAGCCTCGAAGCGGCCGCCGCCCGTCGCGCCTCGCGTCCGCGCACAGGCGCGGCCGGCGCCGGTTCGCCCGCGGCGGGTACCGGCTCGGTCGGCTCGCCGACCGTGCCAGTCGCGAACGCGGGCACCGCGCCGCCGTGCTCCTCCATCTGCAGCTGGCGGCGCCGCCGGTAGACCGGCTCGCGCTCCTTCCAGTGCGTGAGCACCGGCGAGGCGATGAAGATCGACGAATAGGTGCCGGACGCCACGCCGACGAGCAGGGCGAAACCGAAGTCGCGCAGCGTCGAGCCGCCGAACAGCATCAGTGCCGTGATCGGGATGAGGGTCGAGAGGCTCGTGACCAGCGACCGCGTAAGAACCTCGCTCATCGAGCGGTTCACGATCTGCGAGAACGTCGCCCGCGGCATGCGCGGCACGTTCTCGCGTATTCGGTCGAACACGATGATCGTGTCGTAGAGCGAGTAACCCAAGATCGTGAGCAGGGCGGCGACCGTGCTGGTCGTGACCTCCCTCTGGAAGAGGGCGTACACGCCCGCGGTGATGAAGAGGTCGTGCGCCAGCGCGATCAGCACCGGCACCGCGAACTTGAACTCGAACCGCATCGCGATGTAGAGCGTGATCAGGAACAGCGACGCGATCACCGCGATGATCGCCGTGCGCGCGATCGAGGAGCCGAACGTCGGACCGACCGAGCTCGCCGAGAAGTCCGCCCCGCGTACTCCGAAGTCCTTGTTCAGGGCGGTCTCGACCTTGCGCACCTTGGCCGGGTCGAGGTTCTTCGTCGTGATCTGGATGACGTTCTTGCCGAGCGACGGATCCTGGACCGTCTGGATCTTCGCGTCGCCGTAGCCGAGCCCCGACATCGTGCTGCGCACCTGGTCGACGCTCGCCTTCCTCTCGACCGGCGTGATGATGCGCGTGCCGCCCTTGAAGTCGATGCCGAAGTTGATGCCGAGGCCGGCGATCGCCAGCGCGCCGGACACGAGGATCACGCCGGACATCGAGAAGAACCACTTCGACGCGCCCATGAAGTCGAAGTGCCAGCGCATGCGCTCCTTGCCCGCCGCGAGCGCGTGGTGCGAGCGCAGGATGCGGCGGCGCGACAGCAGGCCGAGCACCGCCGAGGTGAGCAGCACCGCGGTGAGCAGCGACACGAGCGTGCCGACGAGCAGCGTGAACGCGAAGCCCTTGACGCCCGCGGTCGCGAGCATGAAGAGGATGAAGGCGACGCCGATCGTGACGACGTTCGCGTCGATGATCGTGCGCAGCGCCTTCGTGTAGCCGTTGCTGATCGCCCTCGGTATGGACGACCCGCCGCGCACCTCTTCCTTTATTCGCTCGAAGATGACGATGTTCGCGTCAGCGGCCACCCCCAGCGTGAGGATCAGGCCCGCGATGCCCGGCAGCGTCATCGTGATCGGGATCAGCTTCACGATCGCGAACAGGAGCAGCGCGTAGACGACGAGCGCGAGCGCGGCGACGAGGCCGAGCACCCGGTAGAAGCTGATGAGGAAGATCAGCGTGAGCGCGAGGCCCACCGCGCCCGCGATCAGGCCCTGGTGGAGCGCCTGCTTGCCGAGCGTCGAGGACACCTGCGTCTTCGAGATCAGCTTCAGGTTGATCGGCAGTGCGCCGATCCGCAGGTTCTCCGCGAGATCCTGCGTCTCCTGGATGTTGCCGATGCCGTTGATCTGCGCGCCGGTGCGGCCGTCGATGCCCTCCGGGTTCTCGCGCCAGTTGATCGTGGCCAGCGAGATGATCTGGTTGTCGAGCGTGATCGCGAAGCGCTGGAAGGTGTTGTCCACGGGCGCGCCCGGCTGCGGGATCTGCTGGGCGCCGCGCTGCGCCTCGCGCTTGGTCGCTGCGGCGAACTGCTTGCGCCCCTTGTCGGTGAACTCCATCGTCACGATGGGCTCGCCGGTCTGCGGATCGGTGGTCTGCTTCGGGTTCTTGATGTCCGAGCCGGACAGCTCGGAGTCGTCCTCGACGACGAAGTACTGGTTGTAGGGGACGTTCTTGGCGAGCTTGGGCGGGCGCTCGGCCTTGATCACGATCACGCCCTTCGGCACCTTCATCACGATGCTGCCCTTCGGCGGGCCCGCCGTGCCGAGCTTGGTGAGGTCCGCGCTGCACTGGCTGCCCTTCGCGACCTTCTGCGGCGTGGTCTGCTGGCCGGGGACGAGCTTGTCCGTGTAGTCGGAGAGCAGCGCCTGGCAGCTCGTGTCCGGGCCGGTGATCAGCTGGCGGTCGAGGCCCACGCCCGGCCCGAACAGGTAGTACTTGTCGCCCGTCGTGTCGTTCTTGTTGTCGTAGTACTGACGGACCGCCTGCACGTTGTTCGGGTCGATCCCCGCCTTCTGCAGCTCCTGCTGGTTCGGCCCGCCGGCCGGCACGTCGGTGGCTTCGGCGCGCGGCTTCGACTGCGACGCGAGCTTCACCGCCTGGAAGAGGTTCGGAATCGGGTTGTTCGCGGCCGCGGCCGTGGACGCCGTGTTCGGGTCGACGAGCTTGTTCGGCCCCTCGTAGATGTTGGGCTCCCAGTCGTAGAACTGGAGCTGCGCGGTCGAGCCGACCTGCTGCTCGGCACGGTCCACGTTCTTCACGCTCGGCAGGCCGATCGTGATCTGGTTGCCCGAGGAGCGCGTGATCTCCGGCTCCGACACGCCGAGGGCGTCGGTGCGCTTGCGGATCGTGGAGATCGCGTCGTCGATCGCCTGCGGCGTCACCTTCGGGACCGCCGGCGTCGGCTGGCCCTCGTAGACGAGCTCCACGCCGCCCTTCAGGTCGAGGCCGAGCCTGGTCTGCTTCGTCGCGATGATCACGCCCGAGATCGCGATCAGGCCCAGCATGAACAGGACGATGAAGAAGTTCCGGCGCGGGTTGGTCAAGTCTTCGCTACCTCGGGGTGAGAACGAGCAGCAGGCCGCCGTCGTCGTCGTACGCGGGGAAGATGTCGGCCTTCGCCGACTCCGGCCGATCGCCTTCCGCGTGCACGGTCACCGGCTTGTCGAGCACCCGCACGCCCCACTCGAGCGCGGTGCCGATGTGGTCGTCCCCGTTCTGGAACTCGAGCCCGAACACGTCCCTGACCGGCCGCCCCACCGCGTCCTCGTCGCCGAGCCCCGTGAGCTCGCGCACGCCCCGGCCGAGGCCGATCACGTTCGCCTTCTGATCGAGGATCACGAAGGCGGCGTTCGGCGCCGGGTAGTAGTCGTCGAGCATCTCGAAGAGAAACGCGAAGCCGCACTTGGAGCAGCCTTTGGGCTGCTGGCTGAATCCGGCGGTGCGGTCGATTGAAGTTGAGCGATTGCCGCAGTTCGGGCAGATGAAGTGGGCCATGCCGTCAGCACAGATTAGGCGCTCCCCCTGAGAGCGCCCAGTTGGGCGGCAGCTTAAGCGCCGGACTCGGAGCGAAGCTCGGCGAGCACCGAGCGGTCGGTGTCGTAGCTGAGGATGCGCGGCGCCTCGTCGAGGGGCACCCAGCGGATCTCGTCGACCTCGTCGTTCGGCTCGAAGCCGGTGTGCTCGAGCGGCTCCATCTCCCACCAGCGCACGCTCTTCGGCCGCCCCTTGCGGTCCGTGTAGCCGATCTCGGTGAGGAAGCGGCCCGGGCGGGCGCGCCAGCCGGTCTCCTCCTCCACCTCGCGCACCGCGGCCTCCTCCCAGCTCTCTCCGGGATCGAGCTTGCCCTTGGGGAGGCTCCAGTCGTCGTACTTCGGGCGGTGGACGATCAGGACCTCTCCGTCGCGGAGGAGGACTCCGCCGGCCGCGCGGACCTGCTCGTCAGACATGGGCGGCTCTTCCATGCCCGTCAGAAAATGCAGCCCGCGGTTCGTTTGCCAACAAGGGCTGGATTTTCTGCGCTAGTTGCCCAGGCCGCCGAAGATGGCGAACACGTTGCCGCCGAAGGGGCGAGTCCGGGCCGTCGCCGCCCCGGTCCCCTCGACGTCCACGGCGGCGGCCTCACCTGCATCGGAGTGGAGGATCTGCTCCGCCAGATGGCGTCCGTCCTCTTCGCTCGGCACCGCCACGAACACGTATTTCCAGCGGCGAATGGCCGGGAGGCCCTGATCGTCGAGCCACGACTCGAGCTCCTCCGCGAGGCGCCGGCTGGGCAGCTCGGCGCGCACCTCCCACTCCATCTCACCGCGGCGCTCAGCCTCAGCGCGCTCGCGCTCCGCCAGGCGCTGGCGCTCCGCCTCTTCCTCCTCGGGCGTCTGGGGAAGCGGGATGTCGGCGTCCTCCCAGCGCTCCTCCGCGTCGTGCCAGCGCTCGCGGCGGGCGACGACCACGTCGCCGAGCGCATGCTGGGCGGCCTCGATCGCGCGCTCGAGCTCCTCGCGCGTGTTCGCGTAGATGAAGAGCTCCGGGCCCTCGTGGCTCACGACCACGCGATCGGGCAGCTTGCCCTCGAGCTGTCCCTCGGGGTTCCAATCCCCGAGCTGCCCGGCGAGCCTGCTTCCCTCCTGGTCGCCCGTGGCGACTAGCGTTGCCCTGAAGTCCTCGGCCATGGCCGGACCTTACCCGCCCGGTTCAGAACAGGCTGGCCGGCCCTGGCTCGGTGGGTCGCTCGAGCCCCAGGTGCTCGTAGGCGGCACCGGTGGCCACCCGGCCGCGCGGGGTGCGCTTGATGAAGCCCTGCTGGAGGAGGTACGGCTCGTACACGTCCTCGATCGTGTCGGCCTCCTCGCCCACCGCGACGGCGAGCGTGGAGAGGCCGACCGGGCCGCCCTCGAACTTCACGCAGATCGTGTCGAGGATGTCGCGGTCGAGCCGGTCGAGCCCGGCGTGGTCGACCTCGAGCAGGTCGAGCGCCTCCTCGGCCACGCCCTGGTCGATGTGGCCGGCGCCGCGCACCTCCGCGTAGTCGCGCACGCGCTTGAGCAGGCGGTTGGCGACGCGCGGGGTGCCGCGCGAGCGGCGCGCGATCGCCTCCGCGCCCGGGCGGTCGATGCCCACCTCGAGGATGCCGGCGGAGCGCAGCACGATCTCGGCGAGGTCCTCGGCCGTGTACAGATCGAGCCGGTGCGACACGCCGAAGCGGTCGCGCAGCGGCGTGGTGAGCAGGCCCGCGCGGGTGGTGGCGCCGATCAGCGTGAACTGCGGCAGGTCGAGCGTGACCACGCGCGCACCCGCGCCCTGGCCGACGGTGATCGGCAGCTTGCGGTCCTCCATCGCCGGATAGAACGTCTCCTCGAGCGCGCGCGGTAGGCGGTGGATCTCGTCGACGAAGAACACCGAGCGCGGCTCGAGCGCGGTGAGGAACGCGGCGACGTCGCCCTTCCGCTCGAGCGCCGGCCCGGCTGTCTGCACGAACGGCACGCCCAGCTCCGAGGCGACGATCTGCGCGAGTGAGGTCTTGCCGAGGCCCGGCGGCCCGGCGAGGAGCACGTGGTCGAGCGCCTCGCCGCGGGCGTTCGCCGCCTCGATGAAGACGCCGAGCTGCTCCTTGACCGCGCCCTGGCCGACGAAGTCCGAGAGCCTGCGCGGGCGCAGCGAGCGGTCGAGCTCGTCGTCGCCCCCGAGCGGGGCCGCCGCCTGAATGCGGTCGACGCCCGGCGTGCGGATGCCGCCGCTCATCGCGCGGCCCTCAGCGCGGCGCCGATCAGGTCCTCGGGCGTATCGCCCTCGGCCTTGTCGAGCAGCTCGTCGGCCTCCTGCACGCTGAAGCCGAGCCCGACCAGGCCCTGGCGCGCGAGCGTGCGCGGGTCGTCGCTCTTCGTGATCACGATCTCGTCGGCCGCCGACGCCTCGCCGGCGACCTTCTCGCGCAGCTCCACGATGATCCGCTCGGCAGTGCGCTTGCCGATCCCGGGTACCGCCTGGAAGCGCGCGGAGTCGCCCGCCGCGATCGCGCGCATCAGCTCTCGCGTGGTGCCGCCCGAGAGCACTGCGAGCGACACCTTCGGTCCCACGCCCTGCACGCCGTTCAGCAGGTGGAAGAGCTCGCGCTCCTCCTCGCTCGCGAAGCCGAACAGGTACATGCCGTCGTCGCGCGTGACGAGGTGGGTGTGCAGGAAGGCCTCGCTGCCGGCGGCGGGAACGTGCTTGAGCGTCTCGGCCGAGACGGCGAGCCGGTAGCCCACGCCGTTGCACTCGACCACCACGTGGTCGGGCCTGCGCACGTTCACCACGCCACGCACGGACGCGATCACGCGAGCGCCGCCTTCAGCTTCGCGCCGTTTGCGTGGCAGATCGCGACCGCGAGGGCGTCGGCGGCGTGGTCGGGGTGCGGCGGCTCGGGGAGGCACAGCAGCGCGCCGACCATGCGCTGCACCTGGTCCTTGGCCGCGTTGCCGGCGCCGCAGACGGCCTGCTTCACAGCTTGCGGCGTGTACGAGAAGGAGGGAATGCCCGCCTGGCCGGCGGCGAGAAGGACGACGCCGCGGGCCTGTCCCACCGCGAACGCTGAGCGGGCGTTCTGCCCGAAGTAGAGGTCCTCGACGGCTAGCGCCTCCGGCTCGTGCTCCTCGATCAGCGCGCACACCGAGTGATGGATCCGTGCGAGGCGCCGCTCGAGGGGCAGATTCGCTTCGGTGCCGATCACGCCGCCGTCAAGCGCCGCCAGGCTACCTCCGCGTGAGAGGACCACGCCGAAGCCTGTATTCGCCGTGCCGGGATCGATGCCGAGAACCACCACCACGCCTGGGATTCTGCGCGGGCGGCCGGACGCCTCCCGGCGCCCGCCCCGCGCTAGTCCCTGGCAGGCGCGGGGCGGACGGGCGCCAGGCGGTAACGCTTCACGACGGGAGAGGGATGAGTCTCTGTCGTGTTGCCCGCCGGTACCAACACCCAGCGGCGGCTTGGGGTGTCCGAGAGCTTCTTCATGGCCGAGATGATCGGCTCTCCCGGGCGCCGCGCCATTGTCCGGGTACACGAAGTTTCCGCATCCGACCCCTCCAGCGGGTCGAGTACCCTCGCGCGCATGAACGCCGTCCTCGTGGGATTCGGGCTCGGATTCGTGGTCGCGGCGCAAGTCGGCCCGATCTCGCTGCTGCTCATCCGCGCCGTGATGCGGGGCGCGTACGCGAGCGGCCTCGCGATCGGCGCGGGCGCGGCGATCATCGACACCACCTACGCGGCGCTCGGCGCGCTCGGCGCGGGCCGCCTGCTCGGCGTCGAGGCCCTGCGCCTGACCCTCGGGATCGCCGGAGCGCTGGTGCTCGCCTACTTCGCGCTGCGCACGCTGCGCGACGCCTTCCGCGTGCGCATCGGCGGCGAGCTGCCGGCGGAGATCGCGTCGCCGCGGCGCGCGCTCACGACCTCGCTGGCCGCAACCGCGTCGAATCCGCTCACGATCATCTCCTGGGCGGCCGCGTTCTCGGCTGCGTCGACGGCCGCCGCTGCCCACTCCACGTCCTCGTCGATCGCGCTGATCGCGGGCGTGGGCATCGGCTCGATCTCCTGGTTCGTGATTCTCGCGACCGGCCTGCGCCTCGCGCACCGCCGCGTGGGCGAGCGCTTCGTGCAGTGGGTCGACTTCGGCGCGGGCCTGGGGCTGCTCGGCTTCGCGGGCGTGCTCGGCGTGAAGACCGTGCAGGACGCCTAACCGTCCGCCGCCGCCACGCGCTCAGCCCAGCTTGTAGGTGACGAGGGCCTTGGCCACGAGCGCGTCCGCCGCGAGCACGTCGACCTCGCAGAAGCAGATGCTGCGCCCGCGCCGCAGCACGCGTGCCTCGGCGCGCAGGTCGGTGCCGCGCGCGGCGCCCAGGTAGTCCACGGTGAGTCCCACCGTGGCGCCCCGCGGAGCGCCGCTCACCTCGGCGGCCGACCACGCCGCCGCGGTCGCGGCCACGTCGGCAAGCGTGGCGATCGCGCCGCCGTGGATCACGTCGCCGTACGTGGTCACCTCGTCGCTGTAGGTGAGACTCAGAACGGCCCGCTCCGGCTCGATGTGCTCGAGGCTGAGGCCGGCGCGGAGGCCGAACGGCGAGTGGGCGACGAACTGCGCGACGAGCTCGGCGCCGGTGGGGCTGTGGTCGCTCATGGCGGCGAAGACTAAGCCGCAGCAGGAGTGCGCGGTCTGAAGAAGGCCCTGAGCCTCGACCTCTCTCGTCGACGGCGCCGCTGCTCGGCTCAGGCGCCGGCTCACACGTCCATGCCGGTCCGAACGCCGATCGGCAACCAGCGGACCGCCTCACGGATGTCGGCTGGTGCAGTGGCGAACGCGCGCTCGATCGCCTCTCGCCCCTCGCGAAAGTGCGTCCAACCCTCGTAGTGGACCGGGATGACGGTGCGCGGCCGAACCAGCCCGCACAGCTCCACAGCTTCCTTGGCGGTCATGGAGTACCGGACCGGACCGGTGATGGGGAATTGCACGCCACCGAGATGCAGCAGCGCCGTCCCGACGTCGAGGCGCCCGGGCACCTGGCGCACGCCGTCGTAGAGCACTGTGTCGCCCGAGATCCAGAGGACGCCGTGCTCCTGTCCCTCCCACTGAAGCGCGAAGCCGATCACGTGGCCGGCGAGCGGGCGGCTCAGGGGCGGGCCGTGGCGACAGGGTGTGGCGGTGATCTCGATCGGAGGACGATCCGGGGCCTCCAGCCGTGTACTGGCCCACTCGTCGAGCCCGCGAGCGCCGGCGCCGAGGCGGTTCGCACCCGGCAGCGTGGTGACGACCGTGCCCGCCGACGGCAGCAGCGCCCGGCCGGCTGGGTCGAGGTTGTCGCCGTGGTGGTCGTGGCTGAGCAGCACCGCGTCGATCGGTCCGAGCTCCGACGCGGCGATCGCCGGGCCGGCCAGCTTTTGCGAGCCGGTGCCCCAGCCGAATCGGTAGCTCTGCCCGGGCGGATCGAAGGTCGGATCGGTCAGCAGCCGCCAGCCCCCGACCTCGATCAGGACCGTGGGACCGCCGATGTGAGTTAGGTAAATCTGCATTGCATCGCGCCGCGTCGCGGCGACATACTGACCGAGACCTGGACTCGCAGTCCACCGAGACCTGCCTGGCGGCGGGGAAGGAGCTTGTATGGCCACGATCACCCAGCGTGAGCAGCAGCAGATTGACGAGGCGAACTCGAACGGGAAGACGCCAGTCGTGTTCATCCACGGGCTCTGGCTGCTCCCGAGCAGCTGGGACAACTGGGCAGGCCTCTTCCGCGAGGCCGGGTACGCCCCGGTACAACCCGTGTGGCCCGACGATCCCGACACCGTCGAGCAGGCTCGGGCGAATCCCGACGTGTTCGCCAAGAAGACGATCGGGCAGATCGCCGATCACACCGTCGAGGTGATCGGAAAGCTGAACAAGAAGCCGGCGGTCATGGGCCACTCGACCGGTGGGTTGCTGGCCCAGATCATCGCCGGACGTGGCCTGTCCGCCGCGACGGTGGCGATCGATCCCGGCCCGTTCCGCGGGGTGCTGCCGCTGCCGGTCTCCTCGTTGAAGTCCGCCCTCCCGGTGCTCAAGAACCCACTCAACCAGAGTCGCGCCGTGACTTTGACGCTCGACGAGTTCAAATACGGGTGGGCGAACGCGCTCAGCGACGAGGAGGCGAAGCAGCTCTACGAGCAGTACCACGTGGCCGCGCCGGGTGTCGCGCTGATGCAGATGGCGAACGCCAACCTGAACCCCTTCACGCAGGCGAAGGTGGACACCGAGAACCCCGACCGCGGACCGCTCCTGATCATCGACGGGGAGAAGGACCACACGGTGCCCTGGGCGATCGCGAACGCGTCCTACAAGCGACAGCGGCGCAACCCCGGCGTGACGGAGATCCAGAAGGTCCCGAACCGCGGGCACTCGCTGACGATCGACAAGGGCTGGCGCGAGGTCGCCGACACGGCACTCGACTTCGTCAAGCGCTTCGTCTAGCCGCCGCTAGGGCGTCGCCTGCGGGGCGGTCGCTAGCGTGGCGCGCGTGAGCACCAGGTCCAGGCTCAGGGACCGCTGGCAACGCGGACAGGACGGCTGGCCGGCGAGCTTTCCGCTTGTT
>JBJMLG010000219.1:0-8475 GCA_045805385.1 Thermoleophilaceae bacterium | reverse complement strand
CGCTACGTCGCGTCAGGCGGCGATTGGGGTGGCCAGATCACTGACCTGATGGGTGTAGAGGCACCTCCGGAGTTGGCCGGGATTCACACCAACTTCCCCGGTGCTGTTCGACCCGACGTTGCAGCGGCGGTCCAGTCCGGCGGCCCGGCGCCGTCCGGTCTCGATGACGAGGGAACACGCCTCTACGAGAAGCTGAGGGACTTCTTCGCGACAGACGTGGCCTACGCACTCGAGCTGGGGACCCACCCACAGACGCTGTACGGCATCGCGGATTCACCCGTCGGCCTGGCCGCCTGGATGCTCGACCACGACTCGACCAGTTTGGCGCTGATCTCTCGCGTCTTTGTCGACGGCGCCCAGGAAGGCCTGACCCGAGACGACGTCCTCGACAACATCACCCACTACTGGCTGACGAACACGGGGATTTCTTCGGGACGTCTCTATTGGGAAAACAAGCTCGGCTTCTTCGACCCGAAGGGCGTCTCTGTCCCGGTGGCCGTGAGCGTCTTCCCTGACGAGCTCTATCAGGTGCCGCGGATTTGGGCAGAGGAGGCCTATCCCAACCTCATCCACTACAACAAGCTCGACAAGGGCGGGCACTTTGCGGCCTGGGAGCAGCCGGAGCTGTTCGTCTCCGAGGTCCGCACGGGGCTCCGCTCGCTTCGCTAGGTGACCGTGCTCGCCCGCCGAGGCCGAGCTGCTCTGCTCGGTCCTGCGTGGCGCCCGGCTGCTTTGGACGAAAGGCGGAAGCAGTGGCCTCGCATGCAATGTGACGTCCATCACAAAGCTTGCAGTGGGCGAAATACTGCTTGCGTGCAATACTTGCATGCATGCAAGCATCGGTTGTCGATACGCAAGGCGCCATCAAGCCCGAGAACGAGGACATCGTCCACGGCCTGGGCACGGTCGTGCACCACATCATGCGCACCTGCAGCGGTGGGGTGCTCGAGGCGGTCGACAGGCTGGGGCTCTCGCTCTCCCAGCTGAAGGCGCTCACGGCGCTGACCGGCTCGGAGTCGCTCGAGATGTCCCTGAAGGAGATCGGCGACGTGCTCGGGCTCTCCCTCCCCGCGGTCAGCAGGGCGGTCGACGGGCTGGTCCAGCGTGATCTCGTCACGCGTACCGAAGATCCGCTCGACCGGCGCAGCAAGCGGGTGGCGGCCACGGCTTCGGGCCGAGCACTGCTCGACGAGCTCAGCACGCTCCGTCTAGTGGACCTCGAGCAGTTCGTCGAGACGCTGACGCCCGAGCAGCGCGAGCTGCTGACGAGCGCCGTCACGGCGATCGCCGCTCGCGAAGACATCAAGACTCTCCCCCCACGGAAGGACTGACCACATGCCGGACCGCATTCGCCTGACCGAGGACAACCGCAAGTGGTGGACGCTCGGCGCCATGTGCTTCGCGCTGTTCATGGTCATGCTCGACAACACGGTCGTGAACGTTGCGCTCCCGTCGATCCAGAAGGATCTGGGCGCCTCGATCACGTCGCTCGAGTGGACCGTCAACGCGTACACACTCACGTTCGCGGTGCTGCTCGTCACGGGCGGGCGCCTCGGCGACATCTTCGGCCGCCGGCGCATGTTCCTCTTCGGCGTGGTCGTGTTCGCCGTCTCGAGCGCCGCCATCGGCCTGGCCCCCAACGACGGGTTCCTGGTCGCCGGCCGGGCGATTCAGGGCATCGGCGCGGCATTCATGATGCCGGGCACGCTCTCGATCATCTCGGCCACCTTCCCGCCCGAGGAGCGCGGTAAGGCAATCGGCACATGGGCTGGCGTCTCGGCGCTGGCACTCGCCGTCGGCCCCGTGGTCGGCGGTGCGCTGACGGAGTACGTCTCCTGGCGAGCGATCTTCTTCCTCAACCTGCCCGTCGCCGCCGGCGCGGTCGCAGTCACCCTCTTCGCCGCCCACGAGTCGCGCGACCGCACGATCGAGCGCAAGGTCGACATCCCCGGCATCGTCGCCCTGTCGGCCGGGCTGATCGCCCTCGTGCTCGCCCTCGTCGAGGGCAACGCGTGGGGCTGGAGCTCCGGGCGCATCGTCGCGCTGTTCGCGGTCGCCGCGATCGGCTTCATCTCCTTCGTGCTGATCGAGATGCGTGTGCGGGTCCCGATGGTGCAGTTCGAGTTCTTCAAGTCGCGCTCTTTCCTCGGCGCGAACCTGGTCGCGTTCATCGTCTCGTTCGCGATGCTGGCGATGTTCTTCTTCATCGCGCTCTACATGCAGAACATCCTGGGCTACAGCCCGCTCCAGGCGGGCATCCGCTTCCTGCCCTCCACCGTGATGATCATCTTCGCCGCCCCGATCGCGGGCAGGCTGTCCGACCGGATCGGGCCGAAGCCGCTGATCGTGACGGGACTGTCGCTCACGGCCGTCGCGCTGTACCTGCAGTCGACGATCACCGTCAACACTGGGTACGCCCACTTGCTGCCCGCGTTCATCCTGATGGGCATCGGCATGGGCATCACGATGTCGCCGATGTCCACCGCCGCCATGAACTCGGTGACGGTCGACAAGGCGGGCGCGGCGTCGGGCATCCTCTCGATGAGCCGCATGGTGGGCGGCACCTTCGGCGTGGCGCTGATCGGTGCCCTCTTCGAGTCGACTTCGCGCAGCCGGCTGAGTGGCACGCTCGGCAAGCTGCCGCTGTCCCCGGGCCAGCAAGCGTCGATCACCGATCAGATCGCGACCGGCACCGGTGGCACCCCGACGGGAGTGCCAAGCGCGGTCGCGGGTCAGGTACATGCCGCGTCGAACGACGCCTTCATCAACGCCCTTTCGAGCTCCCTCACGGTGGCGACGTTCGTGGCCGCGTTCGGCGCGGTCGCCGCGGCGGTGCTGATCGAGACGAAGAAGCGCCCCGCCACCCGGCGCGCAGAGGAGCTCAAGCAAAGCCCCGAGGCCGTGGCCGCCGAGGAATGGGCGGCCTGATCAGACCGGCCTAACTCCCCACGGGGACCGGGTTAGGCTGCGCGGCGCGTGTTCGAGACGCCGCGCAGCCAGCCCGCGATAGAAGCGGCGCTCGGCTCGAGCACGGCGTTGCCGGCTCTGAGCGCCTCGCGGATGTGGCCGTCGGCGCCTCCATGCAGGCTCACGTAGGCGTCCATGCCGTCGTGCGTCGTGGAGTCGTCGTCCGCGCCGAACGGGGGCACGAGAATCGTCACGTCGGCGGCCGACTCGAGGTCGATGCCGGCGCGTGCGACCGCGGCGCTCACCTGCTCCAGCACGGCCTCTGGCTTGCCGTCGGCCTGGGTCGACGCCAGCAGGTACAGGCAGGCGCTGTCGGCTAGACGGGTTGCATCGGCCCACGCTGAAAGCAGCTCGGCCACCCCGTC
The DNA here is from genome assembly GCA_045805385.1 of Thermoleophilaceae bacterium. Lineage (GTDB taxonomy): Bacteria > Actinomycetota > Thermoleophilia > Solirubrobacterales > Thermoleophilaceae > JADGHQ01. The sequence goes on along the minus strand of JBJMLG010000219.1, from coordinate 5,143 downwards.
GTCCTCGGCGCGCCAGGCGGGCGCGGCCAGCACGCGCAGCTCCACGTCCTCCTCGAACTGGAGCTCTGTGGTGCCGGTCTCGGCGAGACGGGACGGGCGTTCGCGGATCACCTCGATGCGCGCGCGGTAACGGGCGGCCACGGAGTCCCAGCTGAGCGCGCGAGCGGCCTCGGCGGCCACACGGCCGCGCGCGGCGCGGGCATCCGGGTCCGCCGCCGCCTCGCGCAGCAGCGCGACGAGCGATGCGACGTCCGGCTCGAGCAGCCACGGCGTATGGGTGGTGCGGAAGTGCCCGACCTTGTTCTCGCCGAGCGACGCGCGCTCCGACGTGATTCGCCAGCCGGCGCCGTCGGGGCAGAACTCGTCGGTGGGGCCGCCGCCCGTGACGACCACGGGCAGGCCACAGGCCATCGCCTCGAGCACCGGCATGCCGAATCCCTCGCCGCGGTAGGGATGCACCAGCACATCGGCGGAGCGGTAGAGCGATGCCATCTCCTCGTCGTCGAGCTCGTCCTCGAGGTGCACGATCCGAGGAAGCCGTTCCGCCTCCACGTGCTCGCGCAGGTCGCTGCGGTCCCCGCGGGCGTACACGCCGTTTGCGCCGAAGTCCTTCACGATCAGCGTCACGTCGTCGCGGCCGTCGAAGGCCTCGACCCACGCGCGAAGCAGCAGGTCGGGGCCCTTGCGCGGGATCATCCCGCCCACGAACAGGAAGCGCACGCCTTCGGGGGGCACGCCGTCGAGCCCGAGCTTCGGACCCTCCGGGGTGAAGCGCTCGAGATCCACGCCATTCGGGACCACGTGCACGCGGTCGGCGTCAACGCCGGAGTCGAGGTACATCCGGCGCACGAACTCGCTCGGCACCCACATCTCGTCCACGTTCTGGCGGATCTGCTCGACCCAGTCGGCGGGCACCGCGCCGAACTCCCACGGCTGGATCACCGCGAGGTGACCCGACGAGGCGGGGCGAAGGTCCGGCGGCCACTGGTGGCGCACCTCCACCTCGGCCGGGTGAGGCAAAGGCGGGTCGTCGGAGCTGCCGTCGCGCTCGACGCGCTGGACGCGGACGTCCGCGAATCGCTCCACCACGCGCTGGTTCACGATCGAGAGGCTCGTGCGAAGCGTGTGGTCGCCCACCCAGCGCGTGGCCGGCGCCGGCCGCTCGAGGGCGGCGCGCGATGGCCGCTCGCCCGCGTAGTAGGCCTCGAGCTCGTTCACGTAATCCTCAAACAGCCGCGGCGCCTCGATGTTCGACTGGAGGCGCTCGACCAGGCCGGGCTCACCGGCGAGGCGGTCGAGCTGCCGCGCGAGGTCGGCGGCGTCGAGGCCGTCGAAGAGCAGGCCGTCCACCTCGTCACGCACCGCGTCGGCGAGCCCGCCGAGGCGCGGAGCCACGAGTGGCACACCTCCCGCGAGACACTCGTGCGCGACGAGCGGCGCGCAATCCCACCACAGCGACGGCGCAATCGCGGCGTCCACGTCCTGGAGCAGAGCGGGCAGCTCGTCCGGCCCGAACTCGCCGCGCAGGTCCACCACGCCGCGATGGTCGAGCGCCTGCAGCTGCTTCGCGAAGGCCTCCGGGATCTCGCCGTGGATTCGCACCTCGATCTCCGCCTCGCATGATTGCGCCGCCTCTACGAGCAGCTTCGGCCCCTTGTGCCAGTAGGCGGAGCCGAAGAAGCCGACCACGAGCCGCTCGCCGAGGCGGCCAGGCTTGCGGTCGCGCCCGAGCGCGTCCCAGGTGTTCGCGGCGGCCGGCATGGCCTGGTGCACCACGTCGATCATCTCCGGCGGGTAGCCCTCGGCGATCAGCGTGTTCCGCACGGCGTCGGACACCGCCAGGCACACCGAGATCGAGCGTGTAAAGCGGCCGCGGATCTCGCTCAGGCGCCGCTGGTAGCCGAGCCGGTCGGTCGAGCCCACGCAGGAGGCGCAGTCGCCGCCGCGGTCGCCCGGGCCGCTGCAGATCGCGCCGTCGCCGCGCATGAGGTAGTTGCGGGAGCACACCAGCCAGTAGTTGTGCGTCGAGAAGTACGACGGGATGCCGCGCGCGGCCGACTCGTCGAGCAGCGCCGCGCCCATGTTGTGCAGGTTGTGGAAGTGCACGACGTCGGGGCGCTCGCGGTCGAGCAGGCGTGCAAACGCCTGCGTGATCGGCGGATCGTCGATCTCCCTCCAGGGATTGCCGAGGTCGAGCAGACCGTGCGGACGGTTGTGCACGCCCACGAGCTTCACGCCGTCCTCCACCCACTCGCGGACCGCGTACGGGTCGGCGCCGGGGATCTGCCCAGTGGCGGCGTGGAACACGGTCACGTCCCAGCCGCGCCGCGCCAGCTCCTTCGACACCGCGCGCGGCACGGCCGTGCCGCCTCCGGCGTCGTTGTAGCCGAATGACGTCATGACGATCTTGCGGCCGTTCGGGTGCGGCGCGGGCGCGGAGGCCGGCGCGATCGCGAGCGCGCGCGAGCGCATGCGCTCGGCAAGCGACGGCAGCGGCAGCTCGCGGCGCTCGAAGGCGTCGGCAAGTGCGAGCAGCGCCCGCCGCTCGCCCTCGCGCGCGTCGAGCGAGTCCCAGTCGAGCTCCGGCACGAGCTCCCGCAGCTCGTACTGTGAGACAGCGTCCTCGAGCACGCGCTCCACCATCCCAATCTCGCGGCTCTGATCGCTCTCGCTCGACTCGTTGCCGCCATGGCGGCGGTAGCGGATCACGGGGTCCTCCCCGCAGTGGCGGTACCGGAAGCGGAGGGCCGCGCGCACGTGGAAGCTGAAGTCCTCCCAGGCGAGCGATTCGTCGGCCGGCCCGATCGCGTCGAAGACGCGCTTGTGGCGCATCGTGGAGGTGTCCACGAGGTAGTTGTGGCGCCGAAAGAGCATCTTCACCAGCTCGCGGCGCGGAAGCTCCGGACCATTCCAGCGACCGATCGGAGCGCCGCGCTCGTCGATGATCACCGCGTTGCCGTGCACCACGCCGGTGTCCGGGAAGCGGTCGAACACCTCCACCTGGCGACGGATGCGGTCGGGCTCGTTCACGTCGTCGTCGCCGAGCGTGGCGATCAGCTCGCCGCGCGCCTCGCGCATCAGCGTGTTCATGGCGGCCGCGATGCCGCGGTTTCGCTCGTGGCGCACCACCCGCAGGCGGTGATCCTCGAAGCCGGCCAGCACCTCGTCGACGAGCGGGTTCACGTTCCCGTCCACCACCACGAGCACCTCGAACTCACCGTCCCAGTCCTGGTCGAGGCAGCTGCGGACCGCCTCGGCGAGGTAGGTGTCGCGGTTGTAGGTGGGCAGACCGATGGTCACCCGTGGTGTGGGCACGAGCTGTTGCTCCCTTTGCGGGCCGGACGGACGCCCCCGTACTCGGCCGCGACACGGAGGGCTTTAGACGCGGGGGGCGCTGCCGATCACCGGGCGGTGACCGTCCCGCACGTGAGCTGCGTCGTGACCGCGTACAACCTCGAGCGCTTCATCGGCGCCGCGGTGCAGAGCGCGCTCGACGTCGACTGGCCCGAGGAGCGGCTCGAGGTGATCGTCGTGGACGACGGCTCGACCGACGGCACGGCGGCCGTGCTCGCCGGCTTCGGCGACCGCATACGCGCGATCGAGCAGCCGAACCGAGGCTTCAACGCCGCGATGAGCGCCGGTATCGGCGCGGCGCGCGGCGATTACATCGCGATCCTCGACGGTGACGACGAGTGGACGCGGGACAAGCTCCAGACGCAGGTGCGCTTCCTCGAGTCGCGCCCGGCGGTGGGCCTCGTGCACGGCGACATGGAGGTGATGGGTGCCGACGGTCACACGCTCCACCCCTCCTTCTTCGAACACGCGAACGTCTCTCCCGAGCGCGGCTGGGTGCTCGGCAGCCTGCTGCGCGGAAACTTCGTGTCGGGTGGCGCCAGCGTGGTTCGCGCCTCACTGCGCGAGCGCTTCTGGCCGATCCCACCCGAAGCCGCCTATCCCGACTGGTACATCGCCTCGCGAGTGGCGGAGGTGGCAGAGATCGACCACGTGGACGTGAGCGTGAACCGCTACCGCCGGCACGACGCGAACATGGGTCTCGGCCAGAGCGGCGACAAGCAGGCGCGCACCATGCGCCACGACGCTCGCTACATCCGCTGGATGCTCGGCCACATCGATACGAGCGGCACGCCCGTGCACGAGGTGGCGGCGGGCTACGACGCGCTCCTCGGGAATGCCCTCGGCGTGGCCCTGCACTTCGGCGGCCGCGTGGAGGAGGTCTTCGACGTGAGCGACGACGACCGCGCTCGCTCGCTGGCGGTCGCCGCGCAGGCGGCCGCGGCTCACCTCCGCGGTGATCTCGACAGCGCGGCGCGCGCGTGGATCCGCGCCCTGGCGCTCGATCCGTGGAACGGCCTCGCGCGCGTGGAGCTCGCGACCTCGCTTCGCGCCATCCCGCCGCAGCCGCGGCGTGCACGTACGGGTGTGGTTCCCGGCGTGCGCTCGCTGGCCGTGCTCGCGTTCGCCGACGAGCTGATCGCCGATCCCGGGCTGCTGGCCGTATACGGCCGCAGCGTGGGCGGCTCCGACGACGTGACACTGGTCATCCAGGCCGCGACCACCGCCGCTCGTGAGGCCGCGTCGGCACTCGGCCGGGCGCTCGAAGAAACGGGTCTGGCAGGCGCCGACAGCGCCGACATGGTGCTGCACCCCTGCGACGACCCGGCCTCGCTCGCGCCCGGGCTCGGCGCGGTCTACACGCGCCGCCGGCTCGACCAGCCCCTCGCCGCGCTACCTCGCCTGGCGACCGCCTGACGGCGCCTCAAGTTTCGCGCCTGCCGCCCGATTGACGGGGCTGTCCGTCCGTCTCCCTCCGAGAGGCTCCTCCGTGCTCGACCTCGTCATCTTCTCCAAGGACCGCGCCTGCCAGCTCGACCTCCTGCTGCGCAGCATCAAGCGCTTCCTCGAGGGCTGGACGGACTTGAGCATCCGGGTGATTCACACGCACGCGGACGAGCGCCTTGGGCGCGGCTACGAGATCGTGCAGCAGCTCCATCCGGAGTTCGAGTGGGTCTCCGAGCTCGCGTCGGACCGAGGCTTCCGCGGGCTCACGCTGGACGCCGTCGGCCACAACCCCTACGTGTCCTTCCTCGTGGACGACGACGTGTTCAAGGAGCCCTTCTCCCTG
>JBJMLG010000218.1:0-16109 GCA_045805385.1 Thermoleophilaceae bacterium | reverse complement strand
CGCGCCCGGACCGCGACGGCGTCGTGCTCGGCGACGGCCGCAGGCTTCGCTCGGACCTGGTCGTGTGGGCGGCGGGAGCCTGGCTCGCGAAGCTCTTCCCGGAACTGGTCCACTTGCGCGTGACCCAGCAGGACGTTGTGTTCTTCGACGGCCCACCGGAGTGGACGACGCCTCCCGTCCCGGCATTCGTGGAGTACGACGGCGCCGCCTACGGCCTGGGTGCGCTCGACGGGCGCGGCGTGAAGATCGCCCCCGACGTCGAGGGGCCGGACCTCGACCCGGACGTGCAGGAGCGCGCACCGCGCCCTGAGAGCGAGCGGCTTGCCCGCGAGTACATGAGCGTGCGATTCCCGGCGCTTGCGAACTCGCCGCTGGTCGCGGCGACCGTGTGCCAGTACTCGCTCACGCCGGACACGAACTTCATCGTCGCCCCGCATCCCGAGTACGGCGGCGTGTGGATCGTGGGCGGCGGCTCGGGCCACGGCTTCAAGCACGGCCCGGCGCTGGCCGAGCACGTGCTCGAGCTGATCGAGGGCAGGGAGGCGCCGCAGCAGCGCTTCGGTCTCGGGCCGCGCAGCGCCGACCGCAGCCTGCGTACCGCCGGCGCTCAGGCGCGGTCGAGGTCGAGCGACGCCGAGTTGATGCAGTAGCGCAGGCCGGTTGGGGCGGGCCCGTCGGGGAACACGTGCCCGAGGTGGCTGCCGCAGGTCGCGCACGTGACCTCGATGCGGCGCATGCCGTGGGAGCTGTCCTCGTGCGTCTCCACGGCATCGTTCGCAGCCGGCTCGTAGAAGCTCGGCCAGCCTGTGCCGGACTCGAACTTGGTGTCGGACGTGAACAGCTCCGAGCCGCAGGCCGCGCAGCGGTAGGTGCCTGGCGACTTCTCGTCGTTGTAGATGCCGGTGAAGGGGCGCTCGGTGCCCTTCAGCCGCAGCACCTCGTACTGCTCGGGCGTGAGCTCCTCACGCCACTGCTCCTCGCTCTTCGTCACCTTCTCTGTCATCTCATCTTCCTTCCACCGGGGCGAGTGCCGCCTCGGGCTCGGGTGTTGTCTCGCGTCTCACGATCACGGCCACCGACGAGACGATCACGGCTGCGGCCACGACCACCAGCCAGGTGATGCTCTCGTCGAGTATGAGCCAGCCGAGGAAGACGGCGATCACGGGGTTCACGTAGGCGTAGGTGGCCGCCTTCGATGCCGGCACGTGCTGAAGCAGGTAGGTGTAAGCGGTGAAGGCCACGAGCGACCCGACCACCACGAGGTAGGCGAACGCCCAGAGGGAGTCGGAGGAGAAGTCGCTGAAGCGAACATCGGCGGCCTCGCCGGCCGCGAGCCCGATCGCCAGCGACAGCATGCCGCCGAGCAGCATCTGCCAGCCGGTCCCGAGCAGCGGGTCGCGCGGCAGCTCCAAGCGCCCCGCCGCGAAGGTGCCGAGCGCCCAGCAGAAGGCCGCGCCGACGAGCACCGCCAGCCAGCCCGCGCTCGAGGCGCCGCTGCCGCCGGGACCCACCAGGAGCGCGACGCCGGCGAAGCCGACCGCCACGCCGGCGAGCACGGCCGGCTGGATGCTCTCGCCGCCCACGCGTCTGAAGAGCACGACCCAGAGAGGGATCGAGGCCATGATCAGCGCCGCGAGCCCGCTGGCCACGTGCTGCTCGGCCACCATGACGACGCCGTTGCCGCCGGTCACCAGCAGCGAGCCGACGACCCCCGCTCCGATGAGCTCCGCGCGCGACACCCGCAGGTAGCTCCCACCGCGCTTCACGGCGAGCGCCGCGCACATGATCGCGCCGGCCAGGATGAAGCGCGCGCCGCCCGCGACGAGCGGCGGCATGGTCTTCACGACCACGCGAATGGCCAGGTACGTGGAGCCCCAGACCACGTACACGGTGCCGAGCGCGAGCCAGGTGCGGGCGGTGGTGGACACGCTCCCCAGGTTGGCACAGCGGCACCGTGACCCTTACGTTGAGCAGCGTGACGCTTCACGTGCTGTACAGGTCGGTCGCGACCGAGAACGTCAAGGGGCGCCCGTCCTGGTACTCGAAGGACATCTCCCTGGTGTCGCTGCTGCGGGCGCTCGAGGGCTGCGCCGAGCTCGGACGCACGGTGTTCCTGAACGGCGGAGAGATGCCGGCGCACCGGCTCGAGCTGATGCGCTCGACGGGCGAGATCGTCGAGACCGAGCGCCGTCCGAACTACCTCGCCTACCCGGAGGCGATCCGGAGCATCCTCGACCTCGGGTTCGGCGAGGACGACCTCGTGTACATGGCGGAGGACGACTACCTCTACCGCCCCGGCGCGTTCAGCGCCCTGGCGGCCGCCGCGCCGATGCTGCCACCGAGCGCCTACCTCGCCCTGTACGCGACCATCGACGGCCGGCTGCCGAACGGCGATCCTCTTCACTCAGAGTTGCGCATTCCGCGCCGCCGGCCACGTGCGGAGGCGGCCGAGGCCGGCGGGGTCGCGTGGCGACAGGCCACGAGCACGACCGCGAGCGTGGCAGCCCGCGTCGCGACCTTCCGAGCCGATGCTGCGCTTCATACGGCGGCGCCCCGGTCGGGCGATTGGTGGGACCACGCGGTGATGCTGAGCGTGGGCGGCCATCTTCCGTATCGCCCGCGGGACCTGTTTCGCGGCATGGGCGGGCAGCCGCTCGAACGGCGCGCGAAGGTGCTCGCGTGGCGTCTGCGAATGAGCGCGGGCGCTCTGCCGAGGATCGCGTCCCCGCACCCATTGTTCGCCCCGCTGCCCGCGCTCGCCACGCACGCGGAGGCGGACTACCTGGCCGCGGACGTGGACTGGCAGACGGTCGCCGCGGAGGCGATGGAGTGGGCCGCGGGGCGCGGCATGGAGCTCCGGGCCGCGGGCGCGGTAGCGGATCCGTAGCCGCGAGCGTCGAGGTGTGGCCAGAGAGCGCGAAAGGCGCTCAAGAATGCGTGTTTGCGGGCCGATAGGGGCGGCAAGGGACAGCCGCGCAACGGGCGCGGCCATACACGGAGGACGCGGCACGACATGGCCACGATCGAGCAGGGCAACGGCTTCAACCCCACCGTCGAGGCGCCCCAGAAGCGCACGGTCGCGCTCGAGCTGACCCTTCCGGAGGCCGAGGCGCTCCGCGCCTGGCTGCTGACGGCGACGAACGACGGCAGGACCGCTCTCGACGACAGCATGGTGAAGGCGGCCACGATGAAGCTCGGAACGGCGATCGACCTCATCTCCGCCGTCGTGAAGGTGCGCGACGAGCTCGAGGCCGCCGGCTTCGATACCGCCGACATGACCGACGAGCAGGTCGAGGCGCTCGGCCGAAAGATCTCCGAGACCTCGCTGCACCGCCTGGCCTAGCCCGCAACCGGCGCAACGCCGGCCCGGCCCCTGGTAGAACCCGCACGGGAGGCGCGCGCCCGCGCGCCGAGGGAGACAGGAAGGCAGGGGGATGCGGACGTTCTGCACGCTCGCGATCGCGGCGCTCGCCGCGCTAGTCGTCGCGGCTCCGGCCGCGGCCGACACGGCCAGTGACCTCGCGGGCGCACGCTGCGACCCGCTCGACCAGGCGGCATGCCTGCTGCCCTGGCCGAACGACTACTTCACGGTGGCCGACCCTGGCACGCCGACCGGCAGGCGGGTGCAGCTCGACCTCGGCGCGATGCCGCGCAATGCCGCGGGCAAGCCGATCGACCCGGCGCCGTACAACGCGGCGGACGGCTTCAGCCCTGGCCAGCTGATCGTCACGCACGTGCCGGGTCTCGACAACCAGGCGGCGTTCGAGAAGACGGGAGCGGTGCCGGTCACGGACATGGCGCGCTACGCGGACTCCGACCAGCCGGTCGTGGTGCTGAACGCCGACACGCTGAAGCGCCAGCCGATCTGGTCGGAGATCGACGCGACGGCGAGTAGCCCGTCCGGCGCGAACCTGCTGATCCGCCCGGCCGTGAACTTCACCGAGGGCGGCCACTACATCGTCGCGCTGCGCAACCTGAAGGACGCGAGCGGGCACGCGATCGAGGCGGGCAGCGCCTTCCGCGCCTTCCGCGACAGGCAGCCGGGAGCCGACCCGGCGCGCCGCGACCACATGGAGTCGATCTTCAAGCGGCTCGCGCGAGCGGGAATCAAGCGCAAGGACCTCTACCTGGCGTGGGACTTCACCGTGGCGAGCGAGAAGAGCATCGCCGGACGGATGCTCCACATCCGCAACGACGCCTTCGCGCAGCTCGGCGACTCGAACCTCGCCGACATGGAAGTGGACGGCAAGGCGCCGAGCTTCACCGTCACCAAGCAGACCGACTTCACCGAGGCGGAGAACCCGAAGATCGCGCGCCAGGTAGAGGGCGAGGTGGTCGTGCCGTGCTACCTCGACGCTCCCGGCTGCCCGCCAGGCTCGCGCTTCGCGTTCGCGCCGGGTTCAGACACGCCGCTTCGGATTCCGGGCAACACCACGCTCGCCAAGTTCACCTGCATCATCCCCCGCTCGGTGGCGAGCTCCGGCCCGGGGCGGGCGTCGCTCTACGGGCACGGGCTGTTCGGGACCGAGAACGAGGTGATGGCCGGGAACGTGCAATCGATGTCGAACGAGCACGACTTCGTGTTCTGCGCGACTCCGTGGATCGGCATGTCGCAGCAGGACCTGCCGAACACGTTCGCCACGCTCGCGGACCTGTCGAACTTCCCGAGCCTGACGGACCGGCTGCAGCAGGGGTTCCTCGACTTCATGTACCTCGGCCGGGCGATGATCCATCCGGACGGCTTCAACTCGGACCCGGCTTTCCAGGTCGGTGGCAAGGGCGCGATCGACACGCAGCACCTGTACTACGACGGCAACAGCCAGGGCGGCATCGCGGGCGGCGGGCTGACCGCGGTCGAGCCCGACCTGAACCGCTCCGTGCTCGGCGTGCCGGCGATGAACTACTCCACGCTGCTGACGCGCAGCGCGGACTTCGACCCGTTCGCGCAGGTGCTCTACCCGGCCTATCCGAACGAGGTGGAGCGGCCGCTGATCATGTCGCTGATGCAGATGCTCTGGGACCGCGGCGAGGCGAACGGATACGCGGAGCACATGACGAGCGACCCGCTGCCCGGCTCCCCGGCGCACACCGTGCTGATGCACGTGGCCTTCGGTGACCACCAGGTCGCGACGGTCGCCGCCGAGGTGGAGGCGCGCACGATCGGCGCCTACGCCTACCGGCCGGCGCTCGACCCGGGACGCTCCCCGGACGCCACGCCGCTGTGGGGGATCCCGACGATCCCGAGCTACCCCTGGGGCGGCTCGGCGATCGTGTACTGGGACATCGGGCCGATCCGCACCGAGAACGGCCAGACCAAGGGGACGGGGCCGCCGCCGACGACGAACACGCCGCCGCGCAGCGGCAACGACCCGCACGAGGCGCCGCGCTCGGAAGTGAGCGCGCGCGAGCAGAAGTCCGAGTTCCTGAAGCCGGACGGCGCCGTCGTGAACGTCTGCGGCGACCATCCCTGCTACGCGTGGGGGTGGGCGGGCCCATGAGGAGGATCGCGGCGATCGCAACGCTCGCGGCCGCGCTCGGAGCGGCGGCGCCGGCACAGGCGGCCGACCCGGGCCTCTGGACGCAGACCGGCATCTCCACGATGCCGCTCTACTACTACCAGGGGGTCACGAGCGACCCGCAGAACCGGCTGTTCTTCGACGGGATCGACTTCGGCCTCTACCGCACCGACTCGCAGCTGAACGAGCAGGCGCGCAACGACGACGTGATCCCGCCCGACGTGCACCTGCGCGAGCACTACAACCACATCGGCGACCTCAGCTGGGATCCGGCTGAGGGCGGCCGCGTGATCCTGCCGCTCGAGTGCTACTACCCGCCGGCCGGCAACACCTGCAACACCGGCTCGTTCGGCGTCGCCGATCCGGAGACGCTTCGCTGGCGTTACTACGTGAAGCTCGACCCCGCGTACATCGCGAAGGCGATGTGGGCAGAGACGTCGCCGAACGGCAAGCTCATCTGGACCTCGTCGGGCGACGACTTGCTCGCCTACCGCGCGAGCGACGTCACGCCGGCGAACGCGGCGCCCGGCGGGCCGCTGCTTCGGCCCGTGCGGATCCTGCGTGGAGCCGTGCCGCCGGCGGGGATCACCGGCGCCACCTTCTACCGCAACCGGCTCTACACCGCGGGCGCCCAGGGCGATCTGTTCCAGGTGTGGTCCACCGATCTCGACACCGGCGCGCAGCGCCTGGAGATCGAGAAGACGGTCGTCGGTGAGTCGGAGGGGCTGGACGTCGCGCCCGTGCTCGGAGGCGTCCTGCACTGGCAGATCCAGCCCTACAACGAGCAGGGACCGCCGACCTACGGCATCGCCAACGGCACCCTTTTGCATTTCGTGCCTGCAAAGTAGGCCGACCGCTGCTACCTTGCGCATTGAAGGAGCCGGGCAGGCCCGTCCGGCAGTAAGCAGGTGCAGGCAGTCTGTGGGTCGTGTAACGCCCTCCGGATGTCCGGCACATACCCCTGGAGGGACAGAACACATGGCCACAGGAACCGTGAAGTGGTTCAACGACGAGAAGGGCTTCGGCTTCATCACTCCCGATGACGGCGGACGCGACCTCTTCGTCCATCACACCGGCATACTCGGCTCGGGCTTCAAGAGCCTCAGCGAGGGTGCGCAGGTGAGCTACGAGGCAGAGCAGGGCGACAAGGGCCCCAAGGCCGTCAACGTCCAGCCTGTCTGAGCGGGAGCCGCCTGCCTCGGCCTAACTGCTTCACAGGACTCTGACGAGAGAGCGCGCCGCGAGGCGCGCTCTTTCTTTTTCGTGACGGCGGCATCATGTTCTGCCGGTGGTCAGCTTCCGCGGGCACCGGCGCTAGGGCCGGAGCGTGCGGCGGTCCCGCGGCGGCGTGCTCCTGACGAGGCGCTGCTGCGGGGCCGCCGGTCCGCGAAGAAGCGCCTGATTGCCGCGTGTGTCTCGCGCGGGCGCTCGACCTGCGGCACGTGGCCGCAGTCCAGCTCCACGTGCTCGGCGTGCGGGACGGCCTCCGACACGTGGCGCTTGAAGCCGATCGGCACGAGCGTGTCGCGATGCCCCCAGACGAAGAGGGCGTCTGGCTCGAGGCCGGCCAGGCGCGTCCAGAAGCCGGCCTCGCCCTCCGGCTCCTCGAGGTAGATGTGCCTGGCGGCCGCGTAGAAGGCGGCGCGCCCGCGAGGTGTGAGGTACGCGCGCAGGAACTCGTCCACGCCGGCGGCCGCCCAGCCGTCGCGCGCGCCCGGCACAAGCCGGCGCACGAGCCCCTCGACCACGCGCCTCGGCGCCAGCTGCAGGAGCCCGAGCTCCGGGCGCACGAAGCGCAGCAGCGGCGCCCATCGCCGCTCGCGCCTCCAGGCCAGCGACGGCGTGAGGAGCACCAGCTTCTCGACTCGCTCGGGATACGACATCCCGAGCTCGAGCGCCACGCGCCCACCCATGCTGTTTCCGATCACGTGGGCCCGCTCGATCTTCAGCGCATCCATCAGCGCGACCACCGAGCGCGCAAACCACGGTGCGTCGTACGGCGCGCCGAGCGGCTTGTCGGAGTCGCCGAAGCCGGGCAGGTCGAGGGCGATCACGCGGTGATCCTCCGCCAGCGCTGCGACCGTGGGCAGGAACGAAGCCTTGGTGCCGCCGAGCCCGTGGATCAGGATCACCGGCGGGTCGCCCCTGCCGGCGCTCGCCGTGCAGATGCGGCCCGTCTTGGTCTTGACCCGCGCGAAGCGCAGGCGGCCCTCGTCGGTGAGCCCGCTGGTCGCGGCGAGCAGGCCCACGCCGAGGTGGAGGTCGCGGCGGATCACGAGCCTGCCCTGCTCGAAGGCGGCCATCCCACCGCGCACGTCGGAGGCGATCCGGCCCCACGTGCGCGCGTCGGCCACGAGCTGCGCGTCGGGATCCGTGCGGCGGCTCGCCTCGCGGAGCTCCGCATCGCGGCCACGGATGACCACGTCCCAGTCGCCCTGGCCCGGCACCGACAGGCGCACACGGGCCCGTCCGGTGGGGGCATCGAACACCTTGGGATCGAAGCGCTCGACGAGCGCCTGGAGATGGTCCGGGGGCTGCCGCACCGCCTACGTTGAATATCAGAGAAGGCAGCGGATGCGCGCGACGACCTATCGTGAGCAGGTGCTCCGAGCCAGGCCGTTCCTGCTCCTCTCGGGCGCCTGCTGGGCGCTCGTGCTGTTGATCTACGTGTTCGCGCTCGGGACTCATGCGGGCCGTACGGTGGATCGCCGCACGCTCCTGAACGGCCCCGCCGGTCCGCGCTGGCAGGAGGTCCACGACGCCTCGTCGCACCTGGTGCACACGATCGACGTGAGCTCCCTCGCGCTCGCCGCCGTGGCGATCGTCGGAATCGCGCTGGTGCGGCGCCTGCCGGGGCACGCGCTCGCCGCGGCGGTCACGATCGCCGGGGCCATCGGCACCACCGAGGTGCTGAAGCCGGCGCTCGGCGCGATCGACCCGCTCGGAGGCAACGCCGCGCGGGCGATCGGCTCGAGCTTCCCGAGCGGCCACGCAACGGTGGCGATGTCGGTCACGCTCGCGCTGCTGATCGTGGTGCCGCCCGCGTGGCGCCCGGCGGCGGCGGTGCTCGCCGCGCTCTACTCCGGCGTGGTGGGCATCGGCCTCGTGCTCGTGGGAGCGCACTTCCCGAGCGACGTGGCGGGCGGTTATCTCGTGGCCTGCGCATGGGCCGCGGCCGCCTGCGCGGGGCTCGCCGAGTGGACGCGACGCCACCCGGAAAGCGACGCCGTGCCGAGTTCGCGGGCGATCGCCGCGGGCGCGGCGGCGGCGCTCAGCGTGGCGTTCGCGATCGTGCTGCTGGTCGCGCTTGCAGCGGTGCGGGGCACGGATCTCGGCAAACTCGAGCCGCTCGGGCGCCTGCACACGTCCTTCTTCGCCACGAGCGGCGGCCTGCTCGTGCTGGCCGCCCTCGTGCCCGCGGTGCTCGCGGCGATGTTGCTGCGGGATCACCTGCGCGGCGCGCCTCGCATGAGCGTTTGACGCGAGGCGAACCGCCGCGGGCGAGGTCGCGGGTTGGCGCGGGGCCGCGCCGCCCGCGCCGTTAGAGTCGCTCCATGGAGACACCAGGAGGACCTCAGCAGCCGGAGGAGCCGCAGCAGCCAGAGTCCCAGCCTGAGCCGATGGCGGAGCGGCCGGCCGCGCCGCTCGAGCCCTCGCAGTCGGGCCCGCCGGCTCTCCGCTACCCGGTCAGCGTGAGCTTTCGCTGGCAGGAGGAGTACGCGCAGTTCATGCCGCTGATCAAGTGGCTGATCCTGATCCCGCACTACTTCGTGCTGTTCTTCCTCTGGGTCGCCGCGTTCGTATCGTGGGTGATCGCCTTCTTCGCGGTGCTGTTCACGCGGCGCTTCCCGCGTTCGCTGTTCGACTTCAACCTCGGCGTGCTGCGCTGGACCCTGCGCGTCACCAGCTACGGGTACCTGATGAACGACCGCTACCCGCCCTTCTCGCTCGGCGAGGAGCCGGACTACCCGGCGCAGCTCAGCATCGAGTACCCCGAGGAGGTCGACCGCTGGCGGGCGCCGTTTGCCTGGATAGTCGGCCTGCCGTACGCCTTGGCCGCGGGCGTGCTCCAGTACATCGCCAGCCTGCTCGCGTTCTTCGCGATCTTCACGATCCTCTTCACGAAGCGCTACCCGAAGGGCATGTTCGACATCGTCGACGTGGCGACCCGCTGGCAGTTCCGGAGCGTCGCCTACTCCGGCTTCATGGTCACGAAGTACCCGCCGTTCGTGTGGGGCTGAGCATCACCGATCAGCAGCTCCTCGAGCGCCAGTTCGCGAGTCTGCGCGTGTTCGTCCGCGCGGTGGGCGAGGGGTCGCCGGGCGGCAGCGTGGTCGAGCGCCCGGGCGTGATCGGCTCGGTCTCGCCCGCTGTGCCAACGCGATCGATCATGAACTCGGTGGTCTACGACCAAGCCGGGGCGCTCGAGGACGCCTGGGACGACGTCGCGAGCGCCTACGACGAGGCGGGCGTGAGCGCATGGACGGTGTGGGTGGCACCGGGCGACGAAGACGCGGCTCGCCTGCTCGGGGAGCGCGGCCACCGGCTGGACGGTGAGCCGCTGGCGATGGCGTTCGACATCGGCGACTTCCGCGGGGAGCGAGCCGTCGAGCCCGAGCCTCAGCCGAGCGGGGTGGAGTGCGCGCGCTTGAACGACGAGGCCTACGGCTACAGCGGAGACTTCGAGCGCGGCGTCGGCCGCGTGATGGAGCACCGCGGCCACCTCTACATGGCGAGCGCCGACGGCAGGCCGGCCTCCTGCACATGGGCGCTCGACGAGGACGGCGACTGCGGCATCTTCGCTGTGGCCACCGCCGGGCGCGCGCGTGGCCGGGGGCTCGCCGGCGGCCTGATCTCGCGCGCTCTGCTCGACGCGCAAGAGCGCGGCTGCGTGACCAGTTCGCTGCAGGCGACGCGCATGGGCGAGCCCGTCTACGAGCGGCTCGGCTACCGCGCCCTGGGCAGGCTGGGGATGTGGGAGCGCCGGCGCTAAAGCTGGACGCGCGCCTGGACGAATGTAGGTACAGGGGCGCGGAAGCGCGCGCCTATCTTTTCGAGCACCTCGAATGTCGCCACGGACCGGTCGCCCACGCAAGCCCGCACGGCGCTCATGAGCGCCGATACCGAGCACGTGGTCGCCTCGTCCATGCCGGACGTCGCGCGCCTCGCGGCAGCCACGATCCTGTCGGTCGACACCCGGGGCTGCATCACCGACTGGAACCGGCGCGCCCAGAGCACCTTCGGCTGGTCGAGGGGTGAGGTTCTCGGGCACTCGCTCGTCGCAACGATCGTGTCGCCGCGCCTACGCGCGCAGCACGACCGCGAACTGGGCCGCTTCCTCGCGTCGGAGGAGCGAGCGGACAGCCGGATCGAGACGCTGGCGAGCCACCGGGACGGCCGCGAGTTCGAGGCGCGGCTTGCGCTCGTGCCGGTGTCGCTCGGGCGCACGCCGGAGTTCACCGCCTTCCTCGACGAGGTCGCGGTGCGACCGCCGACCCACGACGGCATCGAGCACTTGCGCCGCCGCCACGCGAGCGTGCTGGCGTCGATAGCGGAGGCGCTGAACGACGCCGGGACCGAGCTGCCCTCGGGCCAGCTCGCGGGCGCGCTCGTGATCGTGGAGCAGCTCTCCGATCCGAGCGTGCCGGAGGCGGGCGAGCGCGAGGACGAGAGCATCTTCGCGCCGCCGGAGGAGCCCCAGGAGGTGGTCGAAGCCGAGCCGGTCGAGGTCGACCCCGAGCCGGTGGCCGCCGAGGCGCCTGCACCAGACCCCGCGGCTCTGCCTCCGCCGGGCATCGCCATCGGGCCGTCGGAGAGCGCTCTCGCGGTGCAGTCCGCCGAGCGGTCGCTCGTGGTGCCGGAGCCCGTGCCCGGAGTGCTCGACGACGAGCGGCTGGTGCTGTGCGCTCAGCCGGTGCTCGATCTCGCCACGAACGAGGTCGCTCAATACGAGCTTCAGCTGAAGGTGGCCGACCAGGAGGGCAGGCTCATGCCGCCCGAGGCGCTCGTGTACGCGGCCGAGCGCTACGGGGTCGCGGGCTGGATCGACCGATGGCTCGTGCGCCAAGCGGCCACGCTCGCGGCGGCCCACGAGCGCGACGGGGTGAACGTGCGCCTGGCGCTCACGCTGTCGGCCCAAGCGATGCTCGACCCCGACCTGGGGCAGTCGCTCGAACGCGAGCTCACAGCGAGCGGGGCGGACCCCGGCAGGCTCGTCGTGCAGATCTCGGAGGCCTCGGCAGTCGCCCAGGTGGAGCAGGCCGCCCGTCTCGTGTCGCGGCTGCGCTCGGTGGGCTGCGGCGCCGCGCTCGCGGACTTCGGCTCGAGCTTCAGCTCGCTCCGGCATCTGAAGCGGCTTCCTGTCGACCAGCTGCGCCTCCACGGAGCGGTCACCGAGTCGCTCGCCGACAGTCGCACCGATCGGCTCGTGCTGCGCGCGGTCGTGGAAGTGGCACACGGCTTGGACGCGCTCGTGGTGGCCGATCTGGTGTCATCGCCCGGCGCGCTCGAGGTGTTGAGGCGGGAGGGCGCCGACCTCGCCCAGGGTGTGCTCGTGGGGCGCGCGGCCACCGCCGCGGAAACCTGGCCGGCTCCCGCCGCCGGTTCACACGACAGCTAGACCAGCTTCTGGCCGGTCTCCTCGAAGTGGCGCTGCATGGAGCGGTGGTTGAAGAAGCTGCCCATCGAGCCGGCGAGCGTCGCCACCACGGAGATCGCCACCGCCTGGAGCAGCACGTCGTACGCGCGCGCCGCGCTGGAGATCGGGTTGGGAAGCTGCGACGACACGGTGAGCAGCTGAGTCGTGGTCCAGAAGAAGGAATCGCCCAGCGTGTGGATCTTCGTGCCCGGAGCGTGCCGCTCCATGAAGAAGACGATGAAGCTGGAGATCACGTCGAAGATCACCACGAACATGGCCACGGCCGTCAACCGCTGCCGAAGGTGCAGATGCACCGGAGTCGAGCCGTGGGCAATGCGCCTGATCTCTGCGAGCGCCCCCCTCATCGGCTTCTGCGCCACGCCGCGAGTATGCCCGCGGCGGCAGTCGTAACCGCGGTTCACACGCGCCGCAGCGGGTAGACGTGCACCATGACCACGTTGATGAGCATCGCGTTGCCGTTGGCGCAAAGCGGCCGGGGAGCGAACCCGGACAGCGGAACCGGGCTTGGGGAGATAGCCGGCACCATCGTGATCGTGATCGCGGTGCTGGCGCTGCTCGCCTTCGTCGTGACACGCCTGAGCATGCGGTCGCGAGGCCGCGTCGGCTCACACTCCGAGACCCATGAGCGCGGGCGGGTGGGCCGGATCTGGGGCCCGCGCCGCTAGCGGAAGCGGCGTGGGGGCGGCTGCGTGAGCGTGCCGCCGCGAGAGCGCCTGATCAGGTAGACGAGGATCGCGGCGAATATCACCGACAGCAGGATGCTGCCGGCGTTGCGCACGCCGAGCGCGTAGAGCACCAGTCCGGCTGCGAGGTTGCCGGCGATCCCGACGAGGATCGTCTCGCCGATCGTCATGGCCTCGCGGCCGGGGAACGCGAGTCGCGCGAGCGCGCCCACGAACAGGCCGCTCACCACGAAGATGATCAGGAGGGTGATGAGTCCCATGGCAGGAGACACTACCCACACGCGAGCACGGGCATGCAGTGATTCACCGGCTCCGTTCGTGGGCAACAACTAGGCTCGGGCCGAACGGCCGAGCCCCCGACCGGAAGCGACTCGAGAGATGAGCGAAGCGAACCAGAGCGTCGTCGAGCAGCTGCGGCGCGCTCGCGACACCGAGGACGATCTGAGCGCCGCCCTTCAGGCGCACCTGCGAGTCTCCAGTCCGGGAGAGCTGCGGGACCGGCTGGCTCAGCGACTGACCGAGGTGCAGCTCGAGCAGGCCTCGCTGACCCGGCGCCTCTCGTCGCTCGAGCCCGGTCCGTCGCCGCTGGACATCGGCGTCGCGCTTGCCACGCTGCCGCTGCGCGCGGGCCTTGGCGTGGCGCGGCTCGCGCTCGCGCCTGCGCTGGCGGCCGTGAGGCTCCCGCTCGAGATGCTGCTCGGGGGAGGGGGCGGGGAGCCGGATCCCGCGGTGCGGCACGCGTCCGCCGAGCAGCGCGCCGCTGCCGTGTTCGGGTCGCTGCAGCGCACGGCGGAGAGCAGCGGCGACGCCGTCACCGCGTCGCTGGCAGAGCGTGCCCGAGCGGGGGCCGAGCGGACGCTGTCGCTGCTGGACGGCGGCCCGCCAGAGCCGCAGCCACGGCCTCCCCGGCGTCCTCCGCCGACCCGCCCGGCGCCGCGGGGCAACGGCGGGTCGCCCCCGGAGCCGACGCCGCCCGCTCCGCCCATCCCGGACGAGCAGCAGCACGTGTCGGAGGAGGCGACCGTGGTGGCCGAGTTCGCGGAGCAGGGCGCGGAGGAGGGCGCCGGCGCCGAGGTTTCGGTGGAGGAGCCATGGGACGGCTACGGGCGCATGAAGGCACAGGACATCATCGCCCGGCTCGACTCGGAGAGCGACGAGGTGGTGGCCGTGGTGCAGCTCTACGAGACCTTCCACCGCAAGCGACAGACCGTGCTGCGCGCCGCCGAGCGGCGGCTGAAAGTCGGACCCGAGGGCTGAGCCGGGCGAGGTAGCCCTTGCGCGTTGGCGCCCAATGCGCCACGGTCTGCTCACCCTCACAAAGGAGCGATCACAGAGGCGGCGTCCGTGGTTGCACGCGCGCACAATGGAGCGACCGGCGCTGACGGCGGCTATGGCCCGCGGTCAGTGGCGCCCGCGCGAGTCGTCGTGTTGGGCGGTGGCTTCGGCGGGGTCTACGCCGCGCTGCACCTCGAGCGCCTGGCGGCCAAGGGCGCACCCCTGGACGTCTCGCTCGTCAACCGCGAGAACTACCTCGTCTTCCAGCCCATGCTGGCGGAGGTCATCGCCGGGGATGTCGGCATCCTCGACACGGTGAGCCCGCTGCGACAGCTGCTGCGGCGCACGCGCCTATTCGTCCGCGATATCGACGGCGTCGACCTGGATCGACGGGTGGTGACCCTCGGAGCGGGGCTCACGCCGCGGAGGCAGGAGTTGGACTTCGATCACCTGGTCGTCGCGCTCGGGAGCGTCACCGATTTCCGCGGAATTCCGGGCCTTCCCGAGCATGCCCTGCCGTTCAAGACGCTCGCCGATGCGGTGCATATCCGCAACCACGTCATTCAGGTGCTGGAGCAGTCGTCGGTGGAGCGCGACCCGGATCTGCGCCGGACGATGCTGACCTTCGTCGTGGCGGGCGGCGGGTTCTCGGGCACGGAGGTGGCGGCGGCCTTGAACGACTTCGTGCGGCGGGCAGTATGCGATTACCGGTCGATCCCGCAAGACGACGTGCGCATGATCCTGGTGCACAGCGGTACGAGCGTGCTGGAGCGTGAGCTCACGCCACGGCTGGCGGCGTACGCGACCAGGGCGCTCGCCGAGCAGGGCATCGAGGTCATGCTCGGTTCGCGCCTGGTGGCCGCGAGCCCGTCGAGCGCGGTGCTGTCGGATGGGCGGCGCATTCCCACATTCACCCTGATCTCCACGGTGCCGTCGTCGCCGAACCCGGTCGTGGAGCAGCTCGGCCTACCCATCGCGCGCGGGCGGCTGGAGTGCGACGCCACCATGGCGGTCAAGGGCTGCGACCGCGTGTGGGCCGCAGGTGACTGCGCACTCGTCCCCATGCCGAGCGGTGAGCCGTGCCCGCCCACGGCGCAGCACGCCATCCGCCAGGCAGCGCTGCTCGCGAAGAACATCGCAGCCCGCCAGTCCGGGGCACCGGTGCGCCCGTTCGCGTTCAGCGGCCTCGGGAAGCTCAGCGCTCTTGGGCACCACCGTGCCGTCGCGGAGCTGCCCGGTGGGGTGCGATTGGCCGGCCTCTCCGCCTGGCTGATGTGGCGAGGCCTCTACTGGTTCAAGCTTCCGGGAGCCAGTCGCAAGACCCGTGTCGCCATCTCCTGGCTGAGCGATCTCGTGCTCCCGCCTCACGCCGTCCAGCTCAATCTGGGTGGCGCGCGTGGCGCTACACATGCCCATTACGAGGCGGGGGAGACCGTGTTCGACGAGGGCGACGCCGGCGACAGCCTGTTCATGATCCTCTCCGGCCGGGTCGAAGTGTCGAAGCGCTTTGACGGTGAGCCGCGAGTGGTCCGCATGCTCGGTGCCGGCGAATACTTCGGCGAGATGGCGCTGCTCGGCCGGTATCCACGCAGCGCCACGACGCGGGCGCTGACTGCCGTCGATCTATTGGTGCTCCCCGGGTCGGACTTCTCGGCGCTCGCCGAGAGCCTCACCGAGTTCCGGAGCGGCTTCGAGGAGAGCGCGCGGTTGCGGGCCGAGTCGGACGCGGCGGTCGCGGCGTCGGACAAGCCGACCTAGTGGTCGGCGACTGTGCCGCCCTCGGGCGAGAGCGGCAGTCCACGCGCCGCCCAAGCCACGAGGCCGCCGGAGAGGTTGTAGGCATCGAAGCCGGCGGCCCGGAACGCCTGAGCCGCCATGGCGGAGCGGGCGCCCACGCGGCATTGGAACACGAGCGGCCGGTCCTGCGGAAGGCTCTCCGCCTCCTCCGACAGGCGCTCGAGCGGAATGTGCCTCGCG
>JBJMLG010000217.1:0-13297 GCA_045805385.1 Thermoleophilaceae bacterium | reverse complement strand
TGTTGACGCGCCCGACGGCAAACGGCGTCGGGATGGCCAGCCGGTGGACGCCGGCCGCGGCCGCGTCGTCGAAGCTCAGGAGCGGATCAGCTCCAGCACCTCGTCGCGCTTCGCCTCCATGTCGTCGGGGGAGACCAGTGACTCGAGGTTCAGCCGCAGCAGCGGCTCGGTGTTCGAGGGGCGCACGTTGAAGTGCCAGTCCTCGTAGTCGACCGACACGCCGTCGAGCCAGCTGACCTCGCCGTCGGAGTAGCGCTCGGCGATCTCCTTCATCTTCGCGTCCTGGTCGGCGACCTCGGAGTTGATCTCGCCCGAGATGAAGTAGTTCTCGCGATACGGCGCCAAGAGCTCGGACAGGCGCCTGCCCTTCACCGACAGCAGCTCGAGGATCAGCAGCGCGGGCAGCGTGCCGGAGTCGGCGCAGTAGAAGTCGCGGAAGTAGTAGTGGCCGGAGACCTCGCCGCCGAACGCCGCGCCCTCCTTGCGCATGCGCGTCTTGAAGAACGCGTGGCCCACGCGGTTCACGTCGGCGGTGCCACCGGCGCGCTCGACCACGTGGGCGACGGCGCGTGAGGCGCGCACGTCGTAGAGGATCGTGGCGCCCGGCTCCTTCGCGAGGATCGACTCGGCGAGCAGCGCGGTGAGGAAGTCGCCCGCCACGAACTGGCCGGTGTCGTCGATGAAGAAGCAGCGGTCGGCGTCGCCGTCCCAGGCGGCCCCCAGCTCCGCGCCCTCCGAGAGCACCTTCTCCACGATGAAGCGGCGATTCTCGGGCAGCAGCGGGTTCGGCTCGTGGTCCGGGAACTCGCCGTTCGGCTCCCAGTAGGTCTGGACCTGCTCGATCGGCAGCTGGTCGAGCAGCGGCCCGACCATCGGGCCGGCCATGCCGTTGCCGCCGTCGAGCACCACCTTCATCGGGCGCACCGCGGACGGGTCGATGAACTTCATCGCCGCTTGTGCGAACTCCTCCTCGATGTCCAGCTCCATGAGCTCGCCGCGCGGCTCGTGCGGATCGCCGAACTCGCCCTCGACCACGAGGCGCCGCACGTCGTCGATCCCGGACTCGCCCGACAGCGCGATCGCCCCGCGCTTCACGAGCTTCGCGCCCGTGTAGGCCTTCGGGTTGTGCGAGGCCGTGCACATCAGCCCGCCGTCGAGCGAGCGTGAGCCGACGGTGAAGTAGAGCTGCTCGGTGCCCACCTGGCCGACGTCGAGCACGGTGGCGCCCTCGTCGAGCATGCCGTCGCGGTAGCGCTCGGCCATTGCCGGTGCCGACAGGCGCATGTCGTGCCCGAGGCCGATCTCGAGGTCCTGCGGCTGCGTGGAGTACTCGTCCGCGAGCACGCGCGCGAACGCCCGGCCGATCAGGTAGGCGAGCTCCTCGTCGAGCTGCTCGCCGTAGATGCCCCTGATGTCGTACGCCTTGAAGATCGAGGGATCGACGGTCTTCACGTCTCAAATGCCTCCGATATCTGGTTCCAGGAGTCGTCCAGGGACTGGGGCAGTACCCGCGTGTCGCCGATCACGGGCATGAAGTTGTTGTCGGCACCCCAGCGGGGCACCACGTGCTGGTGCACATGGTCGTCGAAGCCGGCGCCGGCGATCTTTCCCTGGTTGATGCCGATGTTGAAGCCCTCCGGGGAGTAGACCTCGCGCAGCACCCCGAGCGAGCGGCGTGTGAGCGTCATCAGCTCGAGCAGCGCCGGCTCGTCGAGCTCCTCGATCGAGGGCACGTGAGCGTAGGGCGCGACCATCAGGTGGCCGTTCGCGTAGGGGTAGGCGTTCAGAAGGACGAAGGCGTAGTCGCCGCGGTGGACGATGTGCCGCGTGCGGTCATCGCCGGAGTCGGCGCCCGCGCAGAAGACGCACTCGTCGGCCTTCGGGCCGGTTATGTACTCGAGGCGCCACGGCGCCCACAGTCGCTGCTCCGGCATCTCTGCCGGAGACTACGGAACGCTGCCTCAGGCGGCTGCGCGCAGCACGATCGGCAGGTGGCCGCACGACCAGAGGTCGCGCAGGACCGCCTTGGAGGTCTCCTCGTCCCAGCGCCCGTATTCGACCAGGCGGGCGGCCAGCTCGGTGGCGTTGCGGCGCGCGCGGCGCGCCTCGGATGGGTCTGAGGTGAAGAGCATGGTGTCGGCTGCGTCGCGGAGCAGCTCGAGCTCGTGGGGGTGGAGCTTGGTGGCGGGCATCTCCTCGAGGGTGTTGATCAGGCGCCCGTAGGCCTGGGAGCGGGAAGCGGTCATGCCGGGGAGGATATTCGGCGCGCTAGAGCCAGCCGCGCTTGCGGAATAGCCCAAGCAGTCCCAGCAGCACCACCAGCATGAAGGCGAGGATGCCCCAGAAGGCCTCCTTCGACCCCTCGCCGGGCACGCCCACGTTCATCCCCCAGATCGAGGCGATCAGCGTGAGCGGCAGCATGATCACGCTGAAGGCGGTGAGCACGCGCAGCACATCGTTCAGGCGATGCGAGAGCACGGTCTCGTTCGTGTCCTCGAGCGCCTCCACGATCTCCTTGTAGTTCTCGAGCATGTCCCAGATGCGCTCCGACGCGTCGACGATGTCGTCGAAGTAGATGTCGAGCTCCTGGGTGAGGTAGCGCTGCTTGGTGCGCTCGAGGTCGCGCAGCACGTTGCGCTGCGGCCGGATGATCTTGCGGAAGTTGATGATCTCCTGCTTCACGTTTGAGAGGTCGCGCACGACCTCCTCCGAACGCCCCTCGAAGATCTCCTCCTCGAGCCGGTCGAGCTTGTTGCCGATCTTGCGGAGCATCGGGAAGCAGTAGTCGAACGAGTCGTCGACGATCCGGTAGAGCAGGTAGCCCGGCCCGTTCGAGAAGAGCTGCTCGCGCGCCTCCTCGGAGTTCTTCACGCGCTCGAACAGGTAGCGCACCGGCTGGAGCGGCTGGTTCGGGATCGTGATGATGAAGTCGGGCCCGATGAAGATGTCGAGCTCGCCCGCGTTCAAGCGCCCGATCTGCTTGTCGTAGACCGGGAAGTGGAGAACGATGAAGAGGTAGTCGGGGTACTCGTCGATCTTCGGGCGCTGGTTGCGGGAGCTGACGTCCTCGTAGTCCAGCGGGTGGAAGTCGAAGTGCTCCTCGAGCCAGGCGCGATCGGCCGGCGTGGGGCGCTCGATGTTGATCCAGCGAAGGCCGTCGCCCTCGACTATCTCGACGTGCGGCTCAGTGGCCGGGGTGGGGAACGGCTCGACCCCAACGCGTGAAGCGCGGCGCAGACGTGGCTTGGGGAGGTTCGGCATTGCGTCTGAGCGGGTCGTCGATCATCAGTTCCACCACAGTTGATTCTACTTCCGAGGCAGATCCCCTCGGCGGGCGGGGGGTTTCGGGGCCGTTCCCAGCCGAGCTCGGCCATCTCACTTGTCCCAGCCGCTACTGCAGGGCGGCTAGGTACTTGAGTGAGCTCGCCTGCTGCTCAGCCTGATCTCTCAACGAGAAGGCGAACAGCCATAGCGCGGCCTTCTCATCCAGTGTCAGGTTGGCGGCTTCGTCGATTGCGTCCTCGACGAGGCCGAACGACTCGCCTCTCGCCATGGACTCCGCGACCTCGTCTCGGTAGCTGGCTAGAGCCGACCTTCGATGGGCACCGCTGCTCATTGGCGGGCCCCCCTTTCGTAGTCCCTTGGCTGCCGTGACGCGACAGCCGCGGTCCCTTCTGGAGCTGCTGAGTATCACGGCGCCGCGAAAGCGAGCGCAAGGGCTTTGACGAGTTTGCGACCGCATAGCGCTCGGGCGCGCTCGCAAACTCCGGGATTTCGTCTACGAGCCACCGGTCATGAGCCAGACTCGCCGATCGACGTGGGCTCGTCGACCTCTTCGAGGCCGTCGTCGTCCGATCCGACCCGCAGCTGCTCGATGTCGGCCGGCGGCTCGCCGTGCAGGATCCAGGAGCCGTCGGGGTGGCGCTCGACGAGGCCGCGCTCGCGCAGCCGCCCGAGCGCGGTGGTGACCGAGGGACGGCGGGCGGAGACCATCCGCCCGAGCACCTCGTGGCTCAACTCCGGCAGCGGCAGCGTGCGGCCGCCGGTGCGGATGCGACCCCAGCGGTCGGCGAGGTACCAGAGGGTGAGGAGAACGCGTTCGTCGACCCGCACGAGCTGGCGGACGGCCAGCGAGAAGGCGAGCGAGCGTGAGCGCGCAACCACGCGCTCCACCACGGCGGCGGCCACCTCGGGCCACTGAGCGGCGCGCCTCGAGAAGTCGTCGTCGAGCAGCGCCACGGTGGAGGTGCGGAACACCTCCCACGACGCCCCCACCGGCAGCGCCGAGATCTGCTCGGAGCCGTAGGTCCAGGGGCGCACCACGTCGCCCGGCCCGAGGAACTCGACCGCGTTGATCTTCCCGACGAACTGGGTGCGGCCGACGAGCCCGTCGACGACGATCAAGCCGAGGGCGGCTGGGCCTGGCGGATCGGTCTCGAAACGCCAGCGACCGGGGGAGAGCTCGATCGCCGGAGCGGTGAGCTGGCGCTCCGCCTCGGTGAGGCGCTCCCGGGGCAGCCCCTCACCGAGGCCGACGTCGTCCTCGAGCAGGCGGATGCGACGCACGCCCGCGCCCGAGAAGCTGATCTGCCGTGGTTCGGCTGCCATGCGGCAGCGGAGAGTAGTTGACGGCACAAGTGTGCAGCGCAATCGCCTGCGGCCGATAAACCGGGTGGCGAGAAACGCGCTCAGGTCGCAGTTGCGGCCGCCTGTGAGATCGCTATTCTTCGCCACTACACATAGCCGCATCGCATCTAGAGGGGTGGAGGGATATGGCCCTATGAAACCCCGGCAACCATCGGAAGCCTGACCGGCTGAGGAAACGGTGCCAATTCCATCGGACTGCCACGACAACGGTCCGGGAGATGTGACGTGAAGGTGCCTTTCAGAACCTCCGTCACAGCGTAAGCGGCGGAGGTTCAATCGTTGAAAGGGGCCCCATGGCTGTCACATCTCTCACCTGCAAGGAATGCGGGACTGACTACCCGCTCGAAGCTCGCTACGTCTGCGACAACTGCTTCGGGCCGCTCGAGGTCAGCTACGACTTCTCCGACCTCGACCCAGGCGAGACCCGCCGCAAGATCCAGGCCGGCCCACGCTCCATCTGGCGCTACGCCGACTTCCTGCCGTTCGAGCAGCGCCCGCGCACGGCGCTCGACTCGGGCACCACGCCGCTGATCCGCGCGGACCGACTGGCCGACCGCCTCGGCCTGCGAGAAGTGTGGGTGAAGAACGACGCCGCGAACCCCACGCACTCGTTCAAGGACCGCGTCGTGACGGTGGCGCTCGCCAAGGCGATCGAGCTCGGCTACGAGACCGTCGCCTGCGCCTCCACCGGCAACCTCGCCAACGCGGTGGCCGCGCACGCCGCCGCTGCGGGGCTCGACGCGTACGTGTTCATCCCCGCGGACCTCGAGGAGCAGAAGGTGCTCGCCACCGGCGTGTACGGCGCGAAGGTGGTTGCCGTCGAGGGCAACTACGACGACGTGAACCGGCTCTGCACCGAGCTCGCGGGCGAGCGCGACTGGGCGTTCGTGAACGTGAACGTGCGGCCGTACTACTCGCAGGGGTCGAAGACGATCGCCTACGAGGTGGCCGAGCAGCTCGGCTTCGAGCTGCCCGACCGCGTGGTGGCGCCGATCGCGTCGGGCTCGCTGTTCACGAAGATCGCGCGCGGCTTCGAGGAGTGGATCGAGGTGGGGCTGCTCTCGGGTGACGTGCCGGTGTTCAACGGGGCGCAGGCCGCGGGCTGCTCGCCGGTGGCCTCGGCCTTCGCCGACGGGCACGACATCTGCCGGCCGGTGCGCCCGGAGACCATCGCCAAGTCGCTCGCGATCGGCAACCCCGCCGACGGCCCGTACGCGCTCGAGCTGGCCCGCAAGTCCGGCGGCTCGATCGACTCGGTCACCGACGATGAGATCCGCGACGGCATCCGGCTCCTGGCCGAGACCACCGGCATCTTCACGGAGACCGCCGGCGGGGTGACCACGGCCACGCTCGCCAAGCTCGCCGAGCGCGGCGACATCGACCGCGACGAGCGGGTGGTGCTCGTGATCACCGGCGAGGGCCTGAAGACCCTCGACGCGATCCGCGGCACCTTCGAGACCCACAAAATCAAGCCGACGCTGAGCTCGTTCGAGTCCGAGGCCCTGGCGCGTTTGTAATATCACGCGCCCATGGCCGTGACAGTCAAGATTCCGACCCAGCTCCGCGCCGTCACCGGCGGCGAGGCCGAAACGCAGGTGGAGGACGCGGGCACCGTCGGCGAGGTGCTCGACGGCCTCTACGAGCGCTACGACGGCCTGCGCGACCGCATCGCGCAGGACGGCGACCTGCGGCGCTTCGTGAACGTGTACGTGCAGGGCGAGGACATCCGCTTCCTGGATGGCCTCGATACTGCGGTGGACGACGGCGACGAGGTCACCATCTTGCCTGCCGTGGCCGGCGGCTCGTAGGGCGCCAACAGCAGCGGTAACGCAGGCCGGCGGGGCGGTTTTTCTGCCTACCGTGGTCGATTTTGGGTCTGTGAGACCCAAAATGCAGCACGGTGGAGCGTTAACCGAGATGGCGTTTTCCGCCTACCGCTAGACCGGGTCGTCGCCGCGCCCCGCTCCGCCGCCCTTTACGCTCCCGCGCGTGAGCACCACAGTGGCGATCCTCTGCGGCGGCAAGGGCACCCGCATGCGCGAGCACGGCGAGTCGGTGCCGAAGCCGCTCGTGGAGATCGGCGGGCGGCCGATTCTCTGGCACGTGATGGCCCTCTATGCCGCCCAGGGCCTCGACCGCTTCGTGCTCCTGCTCGGCCACGGGGCCGACCAGGTGCGCGAGTTCGCGCGCGGCCTCAGCGAGGACTGGGCGGTCGAATGCGTCGACACCGGCCTCGACACACCCACCGGCGGCCGCGTGGCCAAGGCGGCAGACCGCCTCGAGAGCGGCACCTTCGCGCTCACCTACGCCGACGGACTCGCGGACATCGACCTCGCCGCCCAGCTCGACTTTCACCGCGCCCACGGCGGCGCGGCGACCATCACGGTCGTGAAGCCGCAGAACCCCTGGGGCGTGGCCCTGCTCGGCGACGAGGACCGCGTCCACGGCTTCGCCGAGAAGCCGCGGCTCGACTGCTGGGTGAACGGCGGCTTCATGCTGATGGAGCCGCGTGCGCTCGAGCGCATGAGCGAGGACGACGTGCTCGAGCAGCGCCCGCTCGAGTCCCTCTCCGAGGCGGGCGAGCTGTTCGCCTACCGCCACGAGGGCTTCTGGGACTGCATGGACACCTACAAGGACACGCTCCTCCTCAACGAGCTGTGGACCGCCGGGCGCGCGCCCTGGCGCACCGTGATCGAAGTCCCCGCGCGGGCATGAGCGGTGGCGGCTGGAAGGGGCGCACGGTCCTCGTGACCGGCGCTCAGGGCTTCGTCGGCTCCTGGCTCACAGAGCGCCTGATGAGCGAGGGAGCGAGCGTGGTGGCGCTGCGCCGCGACACGCCCGCGCTCTCGCGCTTCCGCACCGAAGGCCTCGAGGAGCGCTGCGACGTGGTGATGGGCGACCTGCTCGAGTACGAGTCGGCGCTCCGCGCGCTCAACGAGCACGGCGTGGACACCGTCTTCCACCTCGCCGCCCAGACCATCGTCGGCACGGCAAACCGCTCGCCGCTGTCCACCTTCGAGACCAACATCCGCGGCACCTACACGCTGCTCGAGGCGGCCCGCGCCGTGGGGGTGGTCGGCGGGCCGCAGGTGCGCGTGGTGGTGGCCTCCTCGGACAAGGCCTACGGCACGCACGACGAGCTCCCGTACAGGGAGGAAGCGCCGCTCCTGCCGCGCTTTCCCTACGACGTGTCGAAGGCGGCCACCGACATGATCGCCCGCTCCTACGCCTACACCTTCGGCCTGCCGGTGGCGGTCACGCGCTTCGCCAACGTGTACGGCGGCGGCGACTTCAACTTCTCGCGCATCGTCCCCGACACGGCGCGCGCGCTTGTGCAGGGCGAGCGCCCGGTCGTGCGCTCGGACGGCACCCCCGAGCGCGACTTCCTCTACGTGGAGGACGCCGTGGACGCCTACCTGGCGATCGCGCACTCGCTCGAGCGCGAGGAGCTCCGCGGCCGCGCCTGGAACGCCGGCGCCGACGAGCCGCACGCCGTGATCGACGTGGTGAACAGGCTGGTGAGCATCTCAGGCAAGGAGCTCGAGCCCGACGTGCAGGGACAAGGCACACCGCATGGCGAGATCGACCGCCAGTACCTCGACTCGCGCGCGATCCGCGAGGAGCTCGGGTGGGAGCCGCAGTGGGAGCTCGACCGCGGCCTGGCGGAGAGCTACCGCTGGTACGAGGAGCATCTCCCCAAGCGGTAGGCGCTCAGTCCCACATTTCCCATCCGACGCCGCTGATTTGATCGTTGCATGGGCGAACTCCATGATTGGAAACCCCCGAGTTGGGGAAGCGCGCAGGGTGACGGACGCCTGCTGCAGGACCGAGCGGATCAGGACTTTCAGCGCGGACGCCTTGCTCCCGACCAGAAGGAACGGCCAATGGGCGACTTGACCATCGACCTTCTGCAGGACCGCGGGATGGTTTGGATCGGTGCACGGGGCGAGATCGACCTCTTCACCGCACCGGAGCTCAAGGAGAGCCTCGCGCGGGCGGTGGCCGACAGCGGGCGCGACGTGGTGCTCGACCTCTGCGAGGTCGCCTTCATCGACTCGACCGGGCTGAGCCTGCTGCTCAACGCGCAGCGGCGCCTGATCCGCCAGCACCGCCGCTTCCTCATCGTCTGCCCCGACGGGCAGGTGCTCCACACGCTCCGGCTCACCGGGGTCGCGCAGGGCTTCCCGATCTACCCCTCGGGGCGCGCCCTGCGCAGCGAGCTCGCCGGCAGCGGCAGCTTCGCGGCCTGAGGCTCGTACTGGTGCGGTCACCCCGCCCCAGGCGCGGTTTCGCGCACGCCGCTTCGCTCGTGCGCGGGTCGTGTCATGGGTAGCTCAGCTGCTCGTCCCACTCCGCCGGTCGCCCCTCCGGAGTGAGGTCGAACAGGTTCCAGAGCGGCTCGAGCAGGCCGACGTGGCGGGGGTCCTGTCCAGGCTCGGTCGGGGCGTAGAGGAGCTCTGATGCCCAGAAGTGGCGAACCATCTCCCCGTCGCGGTGGAACACGTTCAGGATCGGCCTCGGCGCTTCCTCGCCCGTCTCACCGTGGTAGTCGCGGCTATAGGTGTTGGCCGCCGAGGACAGCAGCCGTAGCCGCCGCCAGCCGCGCTCGTTCGCGAACGTGACCAGGTGCGGCAGCGGCGCCTTGGCGACGACGGCGAAGTTGAGGTGCTGGGTGACGTGCTCGACGGCGCCGTCGAGCTGGTCGAGTAGGGCCGTGCACGACGGGCAAGGACCCTGTACCAGCGGCAACTCCGCCGTCTGGCCCGTGTCGGGTCCGGGCCGCTCGTCACCGCTGTCACGGGGGAACATGAAGCTGTAGATGGCGAGCGAGTCCTTGCCCGGCTCGAACAGCTCCGACAGCCTCACGTCGGTCGCCGCGCCGTCGGGTCCCGCCTCCTCGAACACGTAGTCCTCGGAAACGATCCCGCCGGGCGGGAGCTTGCGCCTCGCGGCAGCGACGGCCTCCGTCGCGCGGCGCAGCTCGAGTTCCTGCTCGAGCAGACGATCGCGCGCCGCCCGGTACTCCGCTGACTCTCCTGGAAAGGCAATCGCCATGGGTACTCCTCTCAGGGTGGGAGCTGGTCTGGAAGGCCGAAGCTGGGAAAGATCTCGGGCATCCGAAAGGCCGTGACGTCGGCGATCAGGGGCCCGCGCAGGGTCAGCACGTCAAGCGCGATGGGCAGGTAACTGCCGGCCGCCCGGTCGAGCAGGTAGGTGCCCAGCGCGAGCTGCCCGTTCGCGCGCGCCCGGACGTATCGCAGGCGCGGGGCGGATCCGCCGGGCATGAGCCAGGAGTCGGCGATCGCGTCGCGGCCGCGAGACGAGCCCGCGTGGGGAGGCATCGCGAACGTCGCGTCCTCGGCCAGCAGTGCCAGGATCGTGTCGATCTCGCCCTTCTCGAACGCGTCGATGAACCGCTCGACGATCTCGCGAGCAGTCTCGTCGCCGAGCGAGCGCAGGGTGG
Organism: Thermoleophilaceae bacterium; assembly: GCA_045805385.1. Classification (GTDB taxonomy): domain Bacteria; phylum Actinomycetota; class Thermoleophilia; order Solirubrobacterales; family Thermoleophilaceae; genus JADGHQ01. The sequence continues at coordinate 3,186 of JBJMLG010000217.1, read as the reverse complement.
CCTGCTGGCTGCGCTCCGGGAGACGCTCGTCGACGGCCTTGTGGGCGCGCTGCAGAGCGCTGTTCACCGACGCGGTTGTCGAGTCGAGCGCCTCTCCGGCCTCGCGAGCGGAGAAGCCGAGGACATCGCGGAGGATCAGCACCGCACGCTGTCGCGGCGACAGGTGCTGCAGGGCCGCAATGAAGGCGAGCTCCACGGCCTCGCGTTGCTCGTAGCGCGCCTCGGGACGCGCATAGCCGTCCTCGAGGCCGATGATCTCGTCTGGGTAGGGCCCGACGAATGCGAAGTCGACCGGTGGCTCGCCGGGCTCGGCGCCCTGCCCGTAGTCGATGGGGAGCACTCGCTTCGGGCGTCGCGCGATCGCGTCGAGGGATGTGTTGGTCGCGATCTTGTAGAGCCAGGTCCGCAGGGAGCCCCGGCCCTCCAGCCGCGGCAACCCGCGCCATGCGCGCAGCAGCGTGTCTTGAAGGACGTCCTCGGCGTCGTGGAGAGAGCCGAGCATGCGGTAGCAGTGGGCATGGAGCTCCGCGTAGCGGGGCTCGACCAAGCGCCGAAAGGCGTCCTCGCTGCCGGCGCGGGCCGCATCGAGCAGCTCTTGCTCCCGCGCGCTCGGGCCTGTGGAGGTCACGGTCATATACGAAGGTAGACCTCCGACGACGCGGAGATTCATCGCTCCGCGATGACTTTTCCGGCGGTGCAGCGGTCTAAGAGATGAGACACGATGCCGGCGCTCGCACATCCGGTCGTCCACCTGGAGCTTCGCACCGCGAACCTCGCCTGCGCTTGCGCCTTCTACACGCGGCTGTTCGGCTGGCGCGCCGAGATGATCCACGCGGGTTCTGGGTCCTACCTTGCCCTCGAACTCGGCAACGGCATCGAGGGCGGCGTCGTCGAGCGCGACACTGAGCCCGCGGTGTGGCTGCCCTACGTAGAGGTCTGGGACGTCGCGGAGACGACCGAACGGGCGCGCCTACTAGGTGCCGCGGTGGAGCTGGAGCCCCGGGAGGGCCCGGCGGGCTGGCGGAGCGTCATCTCGGCGCCGGCCGGCGCCGAGATTGCCTTGTGGGAGCCGAAGGCATGAAGCCGGGGCTCTTCTCTGTCTTGGACGCGCTCAGCGTGGGATGGAGGCGAGTACTCGTTCCCGGGTGCCGGCGTCGACACGATCGTGTGCCTCGGCGACTCGATTTAGTGACACGGGATTGCCGATGGGGATCGTTATCGCCCCGTCGCGGGCGGCGGTGGTGAGGTCGGCCGCTGCTTGGCGTTTCGCGGTCGGTGGGAAGTCGTCGCTGCCCAGCAATCGGATCGTGAGGTTGGCGAACAACATCGGCCAGAACGGGAACTGGGGGCGGTCCTCCCGGGTGGCGTAGGCGGCGATGACTGCGTCGTTTGCGGCGACGGCGGCGTCGAGGTCCGCGTTGTCGGAGAAGGCGACCTCGATGATGCGGTCCACTCCCTCAGGGGCGTGTGCGCGGATCGCCTCCGCCGCGTCGGCTTGGTCCAGTGACACAGTGTGCGCGAGGCGCTGGCCGGCATGGTCGAGATCGCTGTGGCCCGTGACGGTTCCGATCACGGTGGCGCCGCCCCAGAGCGCGAGCTGCGCGGCGAGCGAGCCGACCGCGCCGAGCACGCCCTGGACGAGGACCGTGGTGCCGTCGACGGGGCCGTCGGCGAAGACGGCGCGGTGTGCGGTTATTCCCGGCATCCCAAGGCATGCACCGATCTCGTCGCTGACCTCGTCGGGGAGCTCGACCGCTTGCTCGGCGGGAACGACGGTGAGTTGAGCCGCCGTGCCGAAGGGGCGGTAGGACTGCGCTCCGTATACCCACACGCGCTGCCCGATGCGAGCGCGATCGACGCTCTCTCCGACGGCGTCGATGACGCCCGCTCCATCACTGTGGGGGATGATCCTGGGGAACGGCATGCCGAAGCCGAGCCAGTCGCCGCGCTTCTTCGTATCGCCGGGGTTGACGCCGGACAGGGTCAGCCGCACGCGCACCTCGCCGGGTCCCGGCTCGGGCGCGGCCATCTCCCCGACCTGCAGCACTTCTGCCGCCGGTCCCTGCCGCTCATACCAGGCCGCGAGCACGCCAGCTGCCGAGTCGGTCAGGACTGCAGGAAGGCCAGCAGGTCGGCGTTGATCGTTTCGGCCTGGGTGGTCGGCATGCCGTGCGGGAATCCTTTGTACGTCTTCAGCGTCCCGTTCTGCAGGAGCTGCGCGGACAGTGGTCCGGAGTCGGCGTAGGGGACGATCTGGTCGTCGTCGCCGTGCATCACCAGGACCGGCACCGTGATCTTCTTGAGGTCCTCGGTGAAATCGGTCTGGGAGAAGGCGACGATGCCGTCGTAGTGTGGCTTCGCTCCGCCCATCATTCCCTGGCGCCACCAGTTGTCGATGATCGCTTCCGATGGTTCCACGCCGGGCCGGTTGAAGCCGTAGAAGGGGCCCGACGGGAGGGCCCGGTAGAACTCGGACCGGTTGGCGGCGAGCTGGGCCTGGAGATCGTCGAACACGCTCTTCGGCAGGCCGCCCGGGTTGGCGTCGGTCTGCACCATGAGCGGCGGCACCGCGCTGATCAGTACCGCTTTCGCCACGCGGCTCTCACCGTGTTGGGCGATGTAGTGCACGACTTCGCCGCCACCGGTGGAGTGCCCGACATGGATGGCGTCCTGGAGATCGAGATGGGCAGTCAGCGCAGCCAGGTCGTCGGCGTAGTGGTCCATGTCGTGACCGTCGCTGGTCTGGGTGGAGCGTCCGTGCCCGCGCCGATCAAGGGCGATGACGCGGTAGCCGTGCCGTAGGAAGAACAGCATTTGGGTGTCCCAATCGTCGGCCGAAAGCGGCCAGCCGTGGCTGAAAACGATCGCTTGGCCCGAGCCCCAATCCTTGTAGAAGATCTCCGTGCCATCGGTCGTGATGATCGTGGCCATGAGCTGCTGCCTCCGTCGGTCGGGGCGTTGACGCCGAACGTGCTACTGGCAGCGTAACCCAGCGCTCTTTCGCGCCAGATCCATTGGCTCGCTCATCGACATCCGACGTGCGGGCTTCGATCCCACGGCGGGGGTCTTGCTGCTTCCATGTTTATGTGGTGGGCGCTCTCCGGCCAGCCGTGGTCAGGCCGTCAGGAGCTCGCCGAATCGCTGCAGGTAGAGCGGCCAGCCTTCGCCACCATCGACCGCGGCGCG
>JBJMLG010000216.1:0-5478 GCA_045805385.1 Thermoleophilaceae bacterium | reverse complement strand
CTCGCGGCTCGGGTTGTCGCGCGTGTGGGCGTGCGCGAGCGTGATCAGCCGGCAGAGGTTGCGGTAGCCCTCCGTCGTCTCGCACAGGAGCGTGAGGTGATGCCCGTCGCCGAGCGTCAGCTCGGCGCCGGTGATCGGCCGCACTCCGAGCGACTGCGCCGACTTCGCGAACTCCATCGCGCCGTGCAGACCGTCGTGGTCGGTGAGCGCCATCGCGGCGTGCCCCTGCTCGGCCGCGGCGGCGGCCAGCTCGAGCGGATGCGACGCGCCGTCGAGGAACGAGTAGGCGGAGTGGCTGTGCAGCTCGACGTAGCCCATCGCGTTGTTCAGCCGCGCTGCAGGAACCAGCGGCCGGTGGGCAGGTCCCGGAACACGACGGTGTTGCGTCCGTCCTCGAGCACGAGCTCGAAGTAGCGCCGCCGCAGCGGCCGCTCGGTCCACCAGCGGTCCTCCACGACCCAGTCCTCCGACACCTGGATCACCCGTACGCGCCCGAGTGCTGACGGCACGCCGTTCGGCCCCGTGCGCACCGGCGCGCGACGCGGCGAGGACAGCCGCTTCATGCCCGGCGTCACCCTTCGCCTCCCTCCTCGGGGAAGGGAGCGAGCACGGCCCGCCGCTCGGGCAGGCGCGAGCCGGGGTCGAGCTCGAGCACGCGCAGCGCCGCGTCCTCCCCGGCCGCCTGGCGCACCTGGCGCACCGCCTCGCCGATGCGCGCGCGGCGCGCCGCCACAGGGTCGCGCTCCGCGAACAGGCCGGCCTGCTCGCGCGCGGGCGGCCCGAACGCCTCCACCTCCAGGCCGAGCGACTCCGCCGGCGCGGGCAGCTCGGCCAGCCGCGAGCCGAGCACGATCCGCAGCCGCTGCGAGTCGGCGCTCGCGTGCCTGAGCGTGACGTGGGTGCGCCAGGTACCGCCCTCTACGAAGCGCGCCGAGAGCGACATCGAGCGCAGCGTGCGGCCGCGGCGCTCGGACCGCGCGAGCACCCGCGCCACGAGCAGCTCGAGCGCGTGCTCGAGCTGCTGGCCGGAGTTCGCCTCGGGCAGGGTGAGCCGCTCGATCACCGGCTCGGGCGGGCGGCGCGGCTCGACCGGCGTGTCGCGGCCCTGGGCGAGCTCGAGCGCCAGCAGTCCCGGGTGCCCGAAGCGCTCCGACACGGCCGAGGGCGGCAGCGCGGCGAGCTCGCCGAGCGTCCTGATGCCGAGCCGCGCGAGCATCTGCTCCATCTCCATCAGCTCCACCCGCGAGCGCAGGAGCGACACCGGCTGGGAGTCGAGGAACGCGCGCTCGCGCCCCTCGGGCACCACCACCTCGGCCTCGCGCCGGGGGCGCGCGCGGAGCGCCGCGGCATAGGAGCAGAAGCGGCTGCGGGCGACTCCCAAGCGCAGGCCGCGCCCGAGCACCGGCACGAGCGCGCGGCGCGCGGCCGACAGCACGTCGGCGAGCCGGCCGCCGTGCACGCCGCGCAGGCCGCGCTCGTCGAAGAAGCCCTCGCCCGGGCGGTCGGACTCCACGCCCGCGCCGATGCCCTCGAGCGCCTCGAGCGCCGCGTTCCAGAGCGAGCGCACGCCGTCGGGATCGGGCGGCACGAGCTTCAGCCCCGGGCAGCGCGCGAGCGACTCGCCGAGCCGCATGCCGCGTCTCACGCCGTATGCCTCGGCCGCTGCCGACACCTCGCCTACCATCTGCGGCTTCCCCGGCTCCGGCGCGAGCGCGACCGGCTCCGACAACAATGTGCGCCGGTCCCCCACCGCGGCGAGCAGCTCGAGCCTCGGATGGAGGACACAGACGATCATGCGAACGTATGTTCGCATACCGGCTACAGACTTTTTACGCCTGCTTCATCTCTTTAGGTGAAGCTGGCATCGACTCACTCCTCGCCCCGCGGCCCGGGAAGGACGCACCCGGGTCGCGGGCCCTCCTTTTTGGCTAAATCGAGGCCTCCGGAGTGCCGATGGGTACCCCGATGGCCTCGAGAAAAGCCCGCAGCGCGGCAGCTCTGGCGCTGGCGCTCTCCCTGAGCGCCGCGCTGGTGCTCGCCGCCGGCCAGCTCGGCGACTACCCGTCCGACGCCGGCCCCGCGCTGAACGCGCTGGCACACGGCCATCTGGGCCGATTCTTCGAGCTGCAGCCGCTGATGGGACTCGTCTCGGTGGTGCTGCGCGCGCCATTCGTAGCACTTGCTCACGGCACGGGCGCGAGCGAGCTCGGCGCCTACCAGGCCGGCGCCTTTCCCTGCATGCTCGCGCTGGCGCTAGCCGGCTTGGCGCTCGCGCGCGAGGCAGGCCGGCGCGGCGCCTCGGTGCCGGTGCAGGCGCTCATCGCGCTACTCGTGCCGGCGAATCCGATGACGGTCGACACGCTCCGCTACGGCCACCCCGAGGATCTGCTCGCCACGGCGCTCTGCCTCGCGGCCGTGCTCGCCGCGATGCGCGGGCGCGGCGTGCTCGCGGCGGTGGCGCTCGGCCTCGCGATCTCCACCAAGCAGTGGGCGATCGTGGCGACGCTACCGGTGGTGCTGCTCGCGCCCGTCCCCCGCCTGCGGCTGCTCATGATCGCGGGCGCGCTCTCCGTCCTTTTCGCGTTGCCCCTGGCTGCCGGCCATCCCGGCACTTTCGCCACACGTGCGCAGTCGGCGGCCAATGTGACGACGAGCCCGCCGATCGGGACGACATCCGTGTGGTGGCCGCTTGCATGGGAGCGCCCGCAGCAGGTGTTCGACGGCGTGAGCTACACGATCACCGCGCAGCGCTTCCTCCCACGCTGGCTGAACGGTCTGACCCATCCGCTGATCGTGCTGCTCGCGCTGTTGCTCCCGCTGGCGCTCACTCGAGGACGCCTCTCCGGCGTCGACCCGCCGCGCGTCGCCAGCATGCTCGCTCTGCTGTTCCTGCTCCGCTCGGCGCTCGACCCGGTCGACATCGGCTACTACCACCTTCCGTTCGTGGTCTCGCTGTTCGCGGTGGATGTGGTGGCCGCGCCGCGACGCTGGCCGCTTCACGGGCTCGCCGGCACCGCGCTCTTCTGGCTCTACTTCGAGCGCGTGCTCGATCCGAGCGCACCGGCGCTGTCGTACGTCGCCTATGTCGGGTTGGCGGCGACCGCGGTCGCGTACCTGGCCATGCGGGCGTTCCGCCCTGAGCTGCTGGCCCGGCTCACGCGGGTGCGCGTGAGCAAGCCGTCGCTGGCCGGCACGTAGCCGGCACGGTACCTCGGCCGTGCTAGCTCCCGAGCGTGATCAGGCTCTTGGGGAAGTGCGTGAAAATCTCGGCGCCGTCGTCGGTGACCGTCACGAGGTCCTCGATACGCACCCCGAACTTGCCCGGGATGTAGACGCCGGGCTCGATCGTCACCACGTTGCCCGCCACGAGGCTTCCCTCGGCCGTCTGCGCGAGCCGCGGCGCCTCGTGGATGTCGAGGCCGACACCGTGCCCGAGGCCGTGGCCGTAGTGGTCGCCGTGGCCGGCGGCGGTGATCGGCTCGCGCGAGGCTGCATCGACCGCGCTGTTCTCGGCGCCCGGCCTCACGGCCTCCAGGGCAGCGAGTTGCGCCGACAGCACGAGCTCGTAGACCTCACGCATCTCGTCGGAGATCTCACCCGTGGCGAACGTGCGCGTGCAGTCAGAGCAGTAACCCTCGACGACGCAGCCGAGGTCGAACGTGATGAGCGTGTCCGCGGCGATCGGCTCGTCGCGCGGCACCGCGTGCGGCAGCGCGCCGTGTGGGCCGCTCGCCACGATGCTCGGGAACGAGGGGCGCTCGGCGCCGTGCAGGCGCATCCAGTGCTCGAGGTCCACGGCGACCTCGCGCTCGGTGCGCCCCACGATCGGGCCCGACGCGATGTACTGGAAGACCTGGTCCGACAGCTCCGCGGCCTCGCGGATGAGCCGCAGCTCCTCGCTGTCCTTCACGGCGCGCAGCTCCTCGATCGCGCCGCCCGCGCCCACGAGCTCGACTCCCTCGGGCACGAGCTCCTGCAGCCGCTCGTACTGGCGAACGGTGACATGCGTGTCCTCGAAACCGACCCGGCCAGACAGCCGCTTCACCGCGTCGCTCAGCAGGTCCTGCTTGCCGCGCGCCAGCTCGAAGTCCGGCACCTGCTTCTCGGCCTGCTCGACGTAGCGGAAGTCCGTCACGAACACGCGCATGTCGGGCGACACGATCGCCAAGCCGTTCGACCCGGTGAAGCCGGTCAGGTAGCGCACGTTCACCAGGTTCGTGACGATGATCGCGTCGAGCTCTCGCTCGGCGAGCCCGTCCACGAGCCGGTCGGCGCGGGCGCTGGTTGCGACGGTCATGGGTCGAGCTTCTCCTTGAGCATCTGCAGCGCCTCACGGTAGCCGTCCACGCCCTTGCCCTGCACCGAGCCGATGCAGAGGTCGCGGATCACCGACACGCGGCGCCACTCCTCGCGCTCCTCGACGGCGCTCAGGTGCACCTCCACAGCAGGTAGTCCCGCGATCTCGAGCGCGTCGTGGATCGCGTACGAGTAGTGCGTCCATGCGCCCGGGTTGAGGATCAGCGCGTCGGCCCGGTCCGGCGCGCGGTGCAGCAGCTCGCAGTACTCGCCCTCGTGGTTCGTCTGGGAGAACGCCACCTCGAGACCCATCTCCTGGCCGAACTTCCTCACGAAGCGCTCGAGCTCCATCAGAGAGTTGTCGCCGTAGTGGCCGGGGTCGCGCCGGCCGAGCTGGTCGAGGTTCACCCCGTGCATCACCTCCACGCGGTTGCTCACGCCGCCAGCTCCCTGATCGCCGCGAGCACGTCCGCGTCGGGCAGCTCGTGCCCGTGCGTCACGTCGCCGGGCGACTGCACGAGCACGAACGGCACCCGCCCGCCGCTGCGCTTCTTGTCGCGGCCGACGAGCTCGGCGACCTGCTCCGGGCCGGCGCCCTCGAAGTGGTCGGGCAGACCGTGCGCCGCCAGCAGCTCGGCCACCTCGGCGCGCAGGGCGTCGCGCCCCGACAGCCGCAGCGCCGCAAGCAAGCCGATGGCAATCGCCTCGCCGTGCCGGTAGCGGCGGTAGTCGGTGGCGGCCTCGATCGCGTGGCCGATCGTGTGGCCCAGGTTCAGCACCTGGCGGCGGCCCGAGTCGCGCTCGTCCTCCGCGACCACCGCGAGCTTCGTGCGGATGCACCCGAGCACGACGTCGTCGTCGTCCGGCGCGGCGCCGCCGCGCACGCGCGCCCACAGCTGGCCGCCGGCGATCAGCGCGGTCTTCACCACTTCGGCGTACCCCGCGGCGAGTTCCTCCGGCGGCAGCGTGCGCAGCGTGTCGCGGTCGACGATCACCGCGCTCGGCTGGTGGAACGCGCCGGCGTAGTTCTTCCCCTCGGGCAGGTCCACGCCGGTCTTGCCGCCGTAGGCCGAGTCGACCTGCGACACGAGCGTGGTCGGCACCTGCACGTGCCTCACGCCGCGCTGGTAGACCGCCGCGGCGAACCCGGACAGGTCTCCCACCACGCCGCCTCCCACCCCG
>JBJMLG010000215.1:0-18833 GCA_045805385.1 Thermoleophilaceae bacterium | reverse complement strand
GGGCTCAACTCGATCTCGCGCCAGCTCGGCGCGGTGCTCGGTGTCGCGATCCTCGTGGCGATCATCGGCACGCCGTCGCCGCTCGAGGCCGCGAACGCGTTCGACAACGGCTGGCGCTTCGCGGCGGGCTGCTTCCTCTTCGTGGCCGTGCTCGCGCCGTTCATCGGGCCGATCAGGAGGCCCGAAGAGGACCAGCCGCTGCTGGCCGACCGGAAGGGTGCCGGGGCGCGCATACCGGCAGTGGCACCGCGCGTGCCCGGCGTGGCGGCGGCGGAGGCGGCCCCTCCGATCGGGCAGCGCAGCGCGGCGGAGGCAATCGCGACGGTGCCGCTCTTCTCCTCGCTGAGCGACGCGACGCGCGAGCGTCTGGCTGCGAGCGCCCACTCAGTTCGCGTGCGGGCGAGCGAGTGGCTGTTCAGGCAGGGCGAGGAGGCGGACGGCCTCTACGTCGTGGTGGCCGGCCGGCTCGAGGCGATCGCGGTGGACGGCGACGACGAGAACCTCCTACGCATCCTCGGGCCGGGATCGGTGGTCGGCGAGCTCGCGCTTCTGGCGGACACGACGCGCTCCGCGTCCGTGCGCGCGCGCCGCGACACCGAGCTGCTGTCCCTGCGGCGCAGCGATTTCGAAGCACTCGTGAGCGAGGACCCCGCATTCGCGAAGGCTCTCCTCGGCTTCATGGGCGGCCTCCTCCAGAAGAGCCGGGCACTCGAGCCGCCGCCCCCTCCGCCCGCACAGACGCTTGCGCTCGTGCCGCTGTCGGCCGGGGCGCCGGTCGGCGAGGTGTGTGACGCCCTGCTCGCGGAGCTCGTGCACGACGGCACCGCGGTGCGCCTCGACGGGCCGTCCGGCGACGAGTCGCAGGGGATGCTCACCGGACTGCTCGAACGCTACGAGCGCGACTACAACCACCTCGTGCTGATGGCGCGGGCGCCCGCCGACGCCGACCCGTGGAGCGACTTCTGCCTGCGGCACGCCGATCGCGTGGTCGCCGTGACCACGCGGGGCGGCGTTCCCGCGTGGGCGGCAGCGGACGAGCGCTTCGCCGGTTGCGATCTCGTCTACGCGGACGTGACCGGGGAGGGCATCGGCGACTGGATCGACGCGCTGGCGGCGAAGGCTCGCCACCTGGTGCGACCCGGCGACAGCTTGGCCTCGGCGCAGGCGGCAGCACGGCGCATCGCCGGCCGCTCGGTCGGAGTGGTGCTCTCGGGCGGCGGCGCGAGGGGCTTCGCCCATCTCGGAGTGATGAAGGAGCTGCTCGACGCGGGCATACACATCGACCGCATCGGCGGCGTGAGCATGGGTGCGCTGATCGGCGGGATGTTCGCCCAGGGCATGAGCTTCGAGGAGGTGGACGCGCGCATCTACGAGGAGTTCGTGCGGACCAACCCACTCGGCGACTACCGCATGCCGCGCCACTCGCTCGTGCGCGGCGAGCGCCTCCGCTCCGGGATCGTGCGCAGCTTCGACGTGCCGATCGAGCAGATGCCGCGTGACTTCTTCGCCGTCTCGAGCGACATCGTGAGCGGCGAGCTGGTGGTTCACCGGCGCGGCTCGAGCTCGCGCGCGGTCATCGCCACGGTATGCCTGCCCGGCATGCTGCCCCCACTCGTGGACGGAGAACGCATGCTCGTGGACGGAGGCGTGCTGAACAATCTCCCGGTGGACGTCATGGCCGCGGCGGGTGAAGGGCCCGTGGTCGCCGCCGACGTGACCCAGCGCTTCGATCCGTGGGCCTACCTGCGGGAGGACTCCGACGGGGCCGCGCACAACGGCAACGGCCGCGTGCGCCGCGCGCGAGCCGACGACGCCGACGACGTGCTGCCGGGCCTGATGGAGACGGTGATGCGGTCGCTGCTGCTGGGAAGCGTCGACACCGCCGAGGCCGCACGCGAGCACGCGGATCTCGTGATCACGCCCGAGAACGACGGTGTGGGACTGCTCGAGTGGCACCAGATGGACCGTGCCGTGGAAGCCGGGCGTCGCGCCGCCGTCGACGCACTCGAGCGCGCGCCGGCCGCCATCTTCGCCTGACTCAGTGAGCGCCGGCGGGCGAGCGCCCGCGGAGCACCTGGAACAGGCTCCACGCCGACACGACTGCCCACACGGTCTCGAGCAGTACGAAGCCCCACTGCTCCTCGTACACCGCCAGCACCGCAAGCACTATGGAGCCGACAAGGTTCAGCACGAGGTAGGTGCGCGACCTCGGCGACATCGCGCCGAACTGCGTGGCAGCGAACGCCACGAGGATGAGCAGAGCGCCGATCACCTGAACCACCTGGTCCATGCGAGCAGGCTAGTGGCCGGGCTCAGATAGGCGGTACGAGCGGCTCACCTACGACGGCCACCCCGGCGCGCTCGAGCTCGGGAAACGGCTCGTCCGCGTACACCACCACGGTGTCCGCAAGGAAGTCGAGCAGCCCGCGGCGGCGATCGTCCACGAGCACCGGCAGAAAGCCGGCGAACAGCGGGATTATCGACAGGCCGAGGCCGATCACGCGCAGGATCGAGCGGCCGACCCGTGGCGGGCGGCCGTCGGCGCCCGCCACCCGCAGGCGCATGAGGCGCATGCCGGGCGTCTGCCCTGTCGCCGCCCAGAAGAACACGAAGTACGCCGCCACGATCAGGACCCAGCCACCGGCGGCCGCCACCTTGAGCCCGTTGCTCAGCTCGAGCCCCACCAGCGACCCGACGAGCGCGAGAACGCCGGCCGTCACGAGCACCAGCAGATCGGCGAACAGCACATCGAGGGCGAGCCCCACGGCGCGAGTGGCGATGCCGGCGTAGGGCACGCGGCGGGCGTTCACTGCACACCTGTGCGCGGGCGCCGCAGCCAGCCACGAACCGTGCGCTCGGCCAAGTCGTCGATCGTGCCTGTTCGGCGCCGCACGCCCGCGGCCATCTCCTCGGCCATGCCCTGGGTCTGCTCGGCGAGCGCGCGGCGCACCTCGGGGCTCGAGACGAGGTGGTCGAGCATGCGCTGCATCTCCGCGCTTAGCAGCACGCGGTCGGTGATCTCCAAGAGCACCCTGCTGTCGATCACCTGAACGAGCAGCCGCTCGAAGCCGGGGCTCGCGAGGATCTCGTCCACCAGCTGCTGGGTGATCTCGTGCTCGAGCGCGGCGGTCAGCGCGCGCTCGAGCTCGCCGGAGGCCGCCATCTGCGCCGCGATCCGCTCGATCACGCGGTGCTCCGCGAGTGAGCCGGCGATCGAGTCGGTGAGCCGCCCTGCGAGGGCCTGGTCGACCATCCTGCCCAGCTCCGGTGAAGCGAGCACGTCTTGCGCCGTGGCCTCCGCAAGCCGCCTCGCCTCGTCCCGCGTGCGCTTTCCCTGCGCCGCAACCCGGTTCAGCGCGCCGTCCATGGCCGGGGTGCGCGCGAGGATCCGGGCTGGTAATAGAGCGGCCCGCGCTGCAGCCAGTCCAGCACGGGAGCCGGCCACGGCCAGCCCGAGGATCACGTCGCGCGATTGGTGTGCCGTGTCCACGGCTTATTGAGCATCGACGACAACTCGCCGGCCTGCGTCACCCAAATCGGATGACCGCGTCGATCACCCGAACCGGGTGATGAACGGCCACGCGTCGCCGGGCGACGATGTGAACGCAAGAACCCGAGAGGAGACTCGAATGAGCGTTCCCGCGGCCGCAACTCCGATGACCGGAGCATTGCGTGCGATGTCGAAGTTCTGGTGGATCTGGCTCGTGGCCGGCATCTTCTGGGTGATCGTGTCGCTGGCGGTACTGCAGTTCGATCAGGCGTCGATCACCACCGTCGGCGTGCTGATCGGGATCATGTTCATCATCACCGCGTTCCAGCAGTTCCTCGTCGGAGCCCTCATGCAGTCGGGCTGGAGGTGGTTCTTCTACGCGATGGGCGTGCTGTTCATAGCGGCCGGTGTGATCTCGCTGATCCGTCCGAAGAACACCTTCGTCGGCGTGGCCGACATCCTCGGCTACCTGTTCCTGCTCGTGGGGACCTTCTGGCTGATCGAGGCCTTCGTTGAGAGGGACTACAACCCGGTGTGGTGGCTCACGCTGATCGCCGGGATCCTGATGGTGATCCTGGCGTTCTGGACCAGCGGGCAGTTCTTCATCACGAAGGCGTACACCCTGCTGATCTTCGCCGGCATCTGGGCGCTCATGCAGGGCGTCACCGACATCGTGCGGGCATTCCAGATCCGATCGCTGCGCGATCTGCCGCCGGTGGAGGAGGAGGCGCCGAGAGCGACACCTGCCACGCCGGGCGCGGTGGCCGCTCCTTAGACACAGATTGCAGGGTTGGGGCGGCTGGCTCGGGCCGCCCCCACTCAGCCGTGTCACTTGTGCTTCTTGGAGCCCTTGATGGTGAGCGAGCCCTTGAAGCAGGCGAAGAGCGGAGGGGGAGGGATTCGAACCCTCGAGGCCGGTCAACCCGGCCTAACGGTTTTCAAGACCGTCGCATTCAACCGCTCTGCCACCCCTCCGAGGCGGAGAACGCAGGTTAGCCCGGTTTCGCGACGCTCAGCTCGGCCCGGTACTCCTCGTGGCCGAGCTCGACCAGCCAGCGGCGCAGATGCCGATGCACCGCCTCGGGGCCGACGATCTCCTCGTCGGGCAGCTCGAGCTCGACGGGGTGCAGCACGAACGGGTAGGACTGGCTGCCGCCCATGCCGCCGTGCGAGCCGACGAGCTCCTCGAACGCGCTCACCTCGTCGGTGTCCGGCCAGTAGGTGCTGTTCACCATGATGTCGGCGCAGTGCTCGAACCCGTCGGTGCGCCGCAAATGGCGCGCTGCGTTCGGGCCGAAGGGAGCCAGCGGGTCCTCGCCCTCGCAGCGTTCCTGGTCGAGATAGTTGATTCCGCGCTTGCCGATCACGAGCGCGCCGTGCTCCTCCGAGCGCACCAGCAGGAAGCCGATGCCGGGGTGTTCGCGCAGAGTCGGGACGAGCTGCGGATGGAGCCCATCGAGGGCCTCGACGGTCAGCCGCCCCGGCTCGCGCGGGAACGACACGAGGCCGAGGCACCCGGAAGCCATGACCACGACCTCGGGCAGCTCGTCGCCTCCCGATGAGGCGCCGTTGCCCTCGCCCAACTCCACCGCGCCGTCCACCGTGCGGCTCCTCGACGAGCGGCGCAGGACGCCCGCCATCTTGGAGTCGCCGGCGGAGGCTTCGGTGAGCGAGGCACCGAGGTAGGCGAGCGCCTCGTCGGGATGCCCGCTCGCCGCCGTGCTGTCGGCGTCGGTGGCCTCGTGCACGAGCTGCTCGAGTGTCTGTCCGTAGCGGTCGAGGAACGTCGCTCCCTGCGACTGCCCGTGGTCCGACAGCACAACCAGCCGGTAGGGCCGCGGCGCATAGCGGCGGGCGGCCGCGATGCGGCCGACCTGACGGTCGACCTGGCGCAGGGTGGCTAGCGCGTCCGCGCGCTCGATCCCCGAATGGTGTGCCACCTCGTCGTAGGCGAGGAAGGTCGTGTACGCGACAGGCAGCCCGGCGTACATGTCGGCGATGATCGCCTCGACCTGGAGGTCGCGCTGGATCACGGTGGCGAAGGCCCGCATGAGCGAATAGGAGAAGCTGCGCTCGATGCGCGGCTGCACGTCGCGGCGCCTCTGCTGGGCAGCGCTCCACAGCTCGCTCACCACCTCGCGCGCCACGAGCGCGAGAGTGCGCATCACGTTGTAGGGGTTGGAGAAGTACGCGTAGTAGTCCTGGCCGATGCGCCCGGGCCGGTCGCGCCGCATCGCCGTGCTCATCGTCAAGAGGCTGTGCGGGGCGTCGCCCGAGACGATGTTCGCGCGGCTCGCCCCGTTCGAGAACAGCAGGCCGCGCCCGTCCGAGTGCCTCCGCTCGATCTCCATCGCGTCGCGTGGGTGGTTCGTCACGATCGCCTTGCCGAGCTCCTTCTCCCACCAGCGGAAGGCCGGCATGTCGTCGTTGTTGCCGTGGAGGAGGCCCGCCTGGCAGGCGCCCGTCTGCGACGACCAGTCGGTCTCCCAGCGGTCGAGCCGGTAGGACCCCTCGCGCAGCCAACGTGCCATCGTCGGCGCGTTACCGTCGCGGAGCGCGCGAACGAGCACGTCATGCGCGAGACCGTCGATCTCCAGGAAGAAGAGCCCGGGCACGTCCGTGGTCGGCGCGTCTGCGACTCGCCTCGCGTTGCGCCGCACCACGTTGCGATACCAGACGGCGTCGTCGTCGATCGCGAGTAGCGACGTGACGACGGTGTTCACCAGGGTCACGCCCAGCGACACGACGATGCCCGCGAACAGGCTCGACACGTGAAGCCCTGGTTCAAGCTCGGCTACGAGCAGCACCATCGCGCCGTTCAGCAGCACGACTCCGAGCCCGAGGGTGAGAACCGTGAGCGGCAGGGCGATGCGGATGAGCACCGGCCAGACGAACGCGTTCACGAGCCCGATGACCGCTGCGGCGGCGAGCGCGGCGCCGAAGTCCTTGACCTGGACACCTGGGAGGAGCGCGCTCAGCAGCAGGAGCGTGCCCGCGGTGAGCAGCCACACGAGCAGTACGCGCAACAGGTGGACGTGCCACCCCGGCGGTTCTGAGATCGGCTCGGAGTGCAAGTGCACCGAGGGTCGCCGAATTATGTGCCCCCGGCCTCCCCCGAAAGGGATGAATGCCTTCAGCGCTCCGGAAGGTCCATGCGCTCACCCGGGGCCAGAACCCGCACGTCGACGCCGGGCGCGAGCTGAGCCGCCAGTGCAGCGAACTCGCGCGCCGGCCGCATCGGATCCCTGGGGCGTCTCGCCGGCCGGCCAATGGCGATCGTGCCCCAGTGGATCGGGACGGCCACGCCAGGACGGATCATCGCCGCCGCCTCCGCCGCTCGGCGCGGGTCGAGGTGCCCCGGCCCGAGCGCGGGTCCCCAGCCCCAGATCGGGAGGAGCGCCAAGTCGATCGTGCCTTCGAGCTCCGCCATCTCCGGGAAGAGGTCGGTGTCACCGGCGAAATACAGCGCGCGCGAGCCTCGCACCACGAAGCCGATCGCGTCGGCGGAGGCGCCCCCTCCGACGGGACGCCGGCGGCCGTCGTGCTCGGCCGGCGTGGCCGATACGCGTAGTCCGCCGAGGGTGATCTCCTCGCCAATGCCGATCTCGCGCACGTCGCCAAGTCCCTTCGCAGCGAGCCATGACCCCGCCCCGCGCGGCGCGACCACGGGCGTCGAGGCGGCCACTCGCCTGAGCGAGGGGAGGTCCGCGTGGTCCGCATGGAGGTGCGAGAGAAGAACCACGTCGATCCCCTCGCCGGTTTCGGCCGGTACGGACGGGACGATCCGCGTGAGCGGCCCGAGGCGGCGGCGAAGGACCGGGTCGGTGAGGATGCGCAGGCCGTCGAGCTCGACCAGGACGGTCGCGTGCCCCGACCAGGTGATCGAACAGGCAGCGGACATCAGGAGTCGATCATGGCGGATCGCCTTCTCGGGGCAGGGTTCTTGAATCCGCCCGGCGCACTTGTTACAACGGCAACGTGCGAGATAGCGAGGCGAGGGCGCTCGGACGGCTGGCCGGTCAGGCCTTCGGGAGGCCGGCCGGGCTGGTGAAGGGAATGCACGGCGCGGTCGCGAGCCGGACCTTCCGTGCGCTCGGCGTTCTCGGCGCGCCGACCCGGGTGATGCACGACGGGATCTCGTCCGCCGCGTACCGCACTGTCGGCGCGGCGCTGCAGGCGCCGCTGCGCGCAGGAGGAGCCGCGCTCGCGCGCAGCCGGGCCGCCAACGGCGTGCCGCTGGCCGACTCGTTGCCGGGCGGGCTCGCACTGGGCGCGCTCAACGGCATCTACGGCGACCTCCTCGCGCGCGAGCACCGCGACCTTGCCCTCGAGCTCACCGTCCGGAGCGGCGGACGCGAGGTGGTCACGGACTCGGCGGGGCTCGCCGAAGCCTTCCCGGAAGCGACATCGAAGCTCGCGATCTTCATCCACGGCCTCTGCGAGACCGAGGACGCGTGGGAGGTCCTGCCGCTCGCCCGCGCGCAGCAGGTGCGCCGCAGCTACGGCTCGCGGCTTCGGGAGCAGCTCGGCTACACCCCGGTCTACGTGCGCTACAACACCGGCCTGCACGTGTCGGACAACGGCCGCCGCCTCGCGCAGGTGATCGAGCACGTGGCGAGCGGGTGGCCGGTGGATGTGGACGAGATCGTGCTGATCGGCCACTCCATGGGCGGCTTGGTGGCGCGCAGCGCCTGTCACTACGGCGAGGCGGAGGGCCACGACTGGACCGAGCCGCTGCGCCACGTGTTCTGCCTCGGCACGCCTCACCTGGGCGCTCCGCTCGAGCGCGCCGCGAACGTGGCGGGGTGGGCGCTCGGGCGCCTGCCGGAGACCCGGCCGTTCGCCGAGGTGGTGAACGCGCGCAGCGCCGGCATCAAGGACCTCCGCTACGGCAACTGCGTGGAGGAGGACTGGTGCGACTGCGACCCGGACGAGTTCCTCCGCGACCGCTGCCGCGAGATGCCGTTCCTGCAAACGGCCACCTACTACTTCATCGGCGCGACCCTCACTCGCGACAAGGACAGCCCGCTCGCCTCGCTCGTCGGGGACCTGCTCGTGCAGTTCCCGAGCGCCTCCGGCCAGGGGGAGCGGCGGCGTATCCCATTCGAGATCGACAACGGGCTGCACCTCGGCGGCCTGAACCACTTCCAGCTCCTGAACCACCCGGCCGTCTACGAGCAGCTGCGCAGCTGGCTCGAGCGCCGGCCCGCGCTGCCGCAGCTCAGCCGTACAGCGCCCTGAGCCCGCGCAGGTCGTCGCTGGTGTAGGGGTGCGCCAGCCAGTACGCGAGCGACTGGCGGCGGCAGTGGCTCGGCGTGCCGGTCTGGTCGAAGGCGGTGTTCATTCGCGCGCAGCGGCGGTTCTCGTGATCGAGCCCCAGCACGTGCGTGAACTCATGCACGGCGACGACCGTCATCAGGGCGCTGTTGCAGCCGCGCCCGAGGTCCACGTGGGCGCGGGACGCGCCGGCGAAGCCCATGTCGGCGAGGCCGGAGCAACGGACGCCGCCGTAGCCCACCACCACGTCGGCCGACGCGCGCGGGGCGCGCGTGAGACGTACGTGCGCGCCGGAATGGTTGATCAGGCGAGCCGCGCGCTCGACGGCTCCGGTGTAGCCCTTCGCGCTGTACGCGACCTTGCCGCCGGGCCACGCGCGTCCGCCGATCGAGTACGCCTGGCTGCGCGGCGCTGCCGCGAGCATCAGGAGGGCCACCGCGGCCAGCGCGAGGGTGAACCGCGCAGCCGCGATGGGACTTGCCCCTGCCAAGAGACGCTGGGTCATCTCCTAGGAACTTGCCCAAGCGCCGGCCGTGCCCCCATACGACTTCGCGAACGCACGATTCTCTTTGCCAGATCACGCAGTTCTGGCGCGCCCGCACTCTCAAGAGCCGCGTATCGTCTCCGGCGCGCCGTAGGGGTGCAGAACCTCCGGCACCGCGATCGTGCCGTCGTCCTGCTGGTGGTTCTCCACCACCGCGATGATGGTCCGCCCGACGGCCACGGCGGTCCCGTTGAGGGTGTGGACCTCGGCCGGCCTGCCGCCGTCGGGGCGGTAGCGCACGCCCAGGCGGCGCGCCTGGTAGTCCGTGGTGTTCGAACAGGAGGTGAGCTCTCGGTAGCGCCCCTGCCCGGGGAGCCACGCCTCGAGGTCGTACTTCTTCGCGGCCGACGCGCCGAGGTCCCAGGCCGGGATGTTCACCACGCGGTACGGGATCTCGAGCGCCTGCAGCAGCTCCTCCTCGATCGAGAGCAGCCGCTCGTGCTCGTCGGCCGATGCCTGGGGCTCGACGAAGGTGAACATCTCCACCTTGTCGAACTGGTGCACGCGGAAGATCCCGCGGGTGTCCTTGCCGGCAGCCCCGGCCTCGCGCCGGAAGCAGGTGGAGAAGCCGGCGTAGCGGATCGGCAGCTGTGACTGCTCGAGGATCTCTCCCGCATGCAGGGACGCCAGCGGCACCTCCGAGGTGCCCACGAGGTAGAGGTCGTCTTCGGGAATCCGGTAGAGCTGCTCCTCGGTGTCGGGCAGGAAGCCTGTGCCGTAGAGCGCCTCCTCGCGCACAAGCACCGGAGGGATCACGGGCGTGAAGCCACGGCCGCCGAGCACGTCCATCGCCCAGCGCACCAGCGCAAACTCGAGCAGCACCACGTCGCCCTTCAGGTAGGCGAAGCGCGACCCTGACACGCGCGCGGCCCGCTCCATGTCGACCATGTCGCCGAGCAGCTCCAGATGGTCGCGGCCGGTCTTGCCCGCCTCCCCCCACTCGCGCAGCACCTGCTCCTCGCGCTCGGGCACCGACTCGTCGGCGAGGTTGGGAAGCGATGCCATGCGCGTGTTGCGGCGCTCCGACACCTCGCGCTCCTCGCCCTCGAGCGACTTGATGCGCTCACCGATCTCGCGGACCGCCGCCATCGCCTCCTGCGCATCCTCACCCGCCTTCTTGGCGGCGCCGATGCGCTCGCTAGCGGTCTTGCGCTCCGCCCGCAGGCCCTCCATCTCGGGCAGGAGCTCCCGGCGGCGCACGTCGAGGGCGAGCACCTCGTCGACGCGCTCGCGCGCGTCCTCGATGCCGCGGCGGGAAAGCGCGACGACGACCGCGTCCGGGTCGCGGCGGATCAGTTCGATATCCAGCATGGCGCCCCTACGGGGTGGTGGTGGAGCCCGTCGTGGCCCCCGTCTGGCTCGAGCCCGCGCTACCGCCGCCCTGCGACTTCGAGCCGGCGTACTTCGACACGAACTCGGCGACCTGCTGGGCCTGCGGCCCGACCACGATGTTCGCGGGCATGATCGCGCCGGAGAAGCCGCCGTTGCGAATCGCGAAGAGGACGCTCTGCCTGTTCTCTTTGCGGTAGTCCAAGTTGGGCCCGTCGGTGCGCTCCTTCGCGCCGACGTCGCCCGGAGTGACCGAGCCGCGCGCAGCGGCCGCAGTGAGCGTGTGACAGCCCGAGCAGCGCTCGTTGAAGAGCACCGCGCCGGAGTGCACCGGGGTCCCGGGGGGCTCCTTTACGTCGATCGACTGCTTGCCGCAGGCGCCTGCGAGAACGGCGAGCGCGCCCGCGCAGGCAAAGGCAATTGGCTTCCTCGGCCGAGTCACGGGCGCGCATATTATCCGGCGCCCGGAGGAACCCGCCGCCCGCCGCCGAAAGCCTTGTCGCCCCGGCGGCGGCCGTAGACGGCCCGACCAGCGCAACATTACGCCCGAGGTCGTCTCACATCGGCGGCGATCAAAGGCCGGCGCCGGGGCACCATCCCGCCGCGGCTCAGAGCCGCTTGGCAAAGCGCAGTGTCGTGCCCGTGGGTCCCGGCCGAATGTCCACCTCGTCCATCAGCTGGCCGAGGAACGCGAGTCCGCGCCCGCGCTCGGGCAGTGCGCCGCGCGGCGCGATGCGTGGCACAAAGCTGCCGCTGTCGCTCACGTAGAAGGCGAGCAGGCCGCCCTCGTTGACGGCGCGCACGCGCACCTTGTCGGACGGACCGTTCGAGCCGTGCTCGACCGCGTTGGCAACCGCCTCGCTGGCGGCCATCTTGATCTGGTAGCGCACCTGGTCGTCGAAGCCGTACGCGTTCGCACATGTGTCGGCAAAGCTCCGAATCTCGGGTAGCCGCTGGAGCTCCGCCGTAATGCAGATCTCCGCCTCGCGAAATCCTTTTCCAGATAGGGTCACTGCATCTCGCCCCATTGGCGCCGCGCTGTCGACTGGGGCCCGCTCCGACACTTGCCCGACGACCTCGACACCGCTTCCTACCGAACCGCGGTCAGCCATTTTGCCACCGGTGTCGCGGTTGTCACAGCCGCCGGGGGGTCGGGGCCGTCCGGGCTGACCACGAACGCCGTCTGCTCTCTCTCGCTCGAGCCGGTCCTGATGGTGGTCTGCCTGGACCTCTCGTCGCGGACGCTCGCGGTGGTGCGGGACACGCACCGGCTGGTGGTCAACATCCTCGCGCAGGGTCAGCAGGACCTAGCGGTGGCGTTCGCGAGCAAGCGCCCGCAGCCCGAGAAGTTCGAGGGCGTCGGCTGGCGCGACGTGGACGGGCTGCCGGTGCTCGACGGCGTGGTGGCCTGGCTCGCCGGCGACGTGCAAGAGCTGATCCCCGGCGGCGACCACGTGATCGCCATCGTGTCGATCACGGGTGCAGGCGCACCCGGCGGAGAGCCGCTCGTGTACTACCGCAGCGGCTATCGCTCGCTGGCGAGCTGAGGCGCTCCTCTACTCGTACTGCAACGCGTTCAGCACGTTAAGCCGGGACGCCCGCCTCGCGGGAAGAATGGAGGCGAGCACCCCGGCCACGAACGCGAACAGCGCCATGATCACGAGGATCAACAGGGGCAGCGAGAACGCGAACGACTGTGAGCGGAGAGCCCTGGTGATGATCGCCGCCAGGAAGATCCCGAGCGGCAAGCCGAGTGCAGCTCCGATGAGCGCCATGATCACGCTCTCGTCCCTCACCATGCGGCGAGTCTGGCGCTGAGTCATGCCGACCGCCCTCAGCATCCCCAGCTCTCTCGTCCGCTCGTACACCGACAGCACCAGCGCGTTTACCACGCCGAAGAGGCTGATGATCACCGACAGCGCGAGCAGCACATAGAAGATCTGGAGGATCTTGTCGAAGTCCGCGGTGCGGTTGTTCACGAAGCTCGACTCGGTCCGCACCTTCGCGTCAGGGAACGGCGCGAGCGCGCGCTCGATGTTCGACGCGGCTTGTGAGCTCGCACCGCCGTTCACGTTCAGGAACGTGAACAGGTTCTTCGGGCGTGGGAACGTCGAGTCGAACGTCTGCTGCGGGATGCTGACCGACCCGAGCAGCGGGTCGAAATCCTTGTTCGGCGGCTCGTAGACCCCCTTCACCTGGAGCGGGAGAGTCTTGCCCGCGGGCGTGGTCACCGTGAAGTTGCTGCCGACTGCGAGGTGGTTGTCCTTGGCGAAGTCCTTCTTCACGACAGCGCCGTTCGTCCCGAGCGTGCCGAGCGTCGCGTCGGATCCCTTCGTCCAGCCGTACGCGTACACCTGCCCGATGGTGGCCGGGTCCACCCCTGTCACGTCGACGCTCGTTCCGAACGAGCGCGCCTTGTCGCTCCTCACGCTGGACGCAACCTGCACGCCGGGCGCTTTTGCCGCGCCGTCACCGGCGCGCGCGACGAACTGGTCGAACCCATTGCTCGAGGTGACCACGTAGTCCGCCTTCACCTGCTTCCTGACGGCGTCCTTGTCGGTGTTCCGCACTCCGGCGCCGAGCGTTGCTATCAGCGCGACGAGCGCCAGCCCGATCATGAGTGCGCCCGCCGTCCTGGCGGTTCGGACCGGATTGCGCACCGAGTTCTCGCGCGCGAGGCGCCCGGGCGCGCCCCCGAATCGCTCGGCCGGCGCGCCCACCACGGCGGCCAGCGGTTTCACGAGGTTGGACGAGACCAGCCCCACACCCACGAACAGCAGGAGGCAGCCCACACCGACGCTGAGGAGAATCGCGCCGGTCGCGAGGCCGCTCGCGAACAACCCGTAGACCAGCAGCACCGCCGCGAGCCCGAGAACCACGAGCGCTGTCCTTCCGCTGTGGCGCGCGAGTCGCGTGCGCGGGAGCGTCGCGCCCTCGCGCACGGCCGATATCGGCGGCACGCGCGTCGCGCGTCGCGCCGGACCCCACGTGGCGAGCATGGTGACCACGACGCCGAGCAGGACGGAAACCAGAATCGTCCTGCCCTTGACGACAGTTCCCTGCTGCGGCATGTCGATCCCAAGCGCGACGAAGAGCGCGTTCAGCCCCTTGGCGAGCGCGATCCCGAGCACCAGCCCGATCACCGAGGCGACCAGGCCGATGATGAGTCCTTCGAGCAGCACGGACCGCCGCACCTGCTTGCGCGAGGCACCCAGCGTGCGCAGCGTGGCGAGCTCGCGCACGCGCTGCGTGAGCGTCATCGAGATCGTGTTGAAGATGACGAACGAACCCACCAGCAGAGCGATCCCTGCGAAGGCGAGCAGCAGGTAGCGAACGAAGTCGACGCCGCTCTGGGCGTCCTCCGACACGGACTTCGCCTGGTCCGCCGCGGTCTTCACGGTCGCCGAGCCGGGCAGCAGCGGCTTCACCTGGGCCGCTACGGCCTGCTCCGACACTCCGGGCTTCGACGCGACGAAGATCTCGTCGTACTGACCCGCCTTGTGGAGCACCGCCTGAGCGGTCGGCACCGTGAAGATGGCGAAGGTGGCGCCGCCGATCGAGTTCACCGAGCCGAGCTTGGCCACCCCTGAGATGCGGAACTGCCTCGTCGGCCCCTGAGCCGAGACACCGATCTTGTCACCGACCTTGAAGTGCTTCTTGCTCGCGGTATCGGCGTCGATCACGACCTGTCCGGGGCCGGCGGCCCAGGTTCCGCTCTTGAGGGTGAACGGGTTGAAGCGCGGCTGACTCGTGTCGATGCCCCAGCCGAAGTTCGGCGCGCCGCCCGCGCTCGAGATCACCTTTCCGTTCTTGTCGATCAGCTTCGCGAAGTCGGTGTTGCCCCGCACGTCGAAGATCGCGCCCGCGGCCGCGCCCACTCCGCTGAGGTTCTTCACCTTGGGGAGCAGCGACGCCGAGACCGTGGCGGTGCCGCTCGCCGACTCCTTCACCACTTCCCTACCGCTGATGACGGCGCTCGTCCCCTTGTACGAGTCGTTGAAGATCGAGTCGAAAGCCTTCGAAATCGTGTCGGTGAGCACGTAGGTGCCGCTGACCATCGCGACGCCGAGCACCACCGCCAGCGCTGTGAGGCTGGTGCGGACCTTGCGTCCGAGCAGCCCTCGTACGGCGGCCTTGGTCATCGCGGGCCCAGCTCCTCCATCGCCTCGAGGACGGTGTGCGCAGTGGAGTGGCCGAGATCCTTGACGAGCATTCCGTCGGCCAGGAACAGCACACGGTCCGCAACGGCGGCCGCCGCCGGATCGTGGGTCACCATCAGCGTGGTCTGGCCATAGGTGTCGACGGAGTCGCGCAGGAGCGCCAGCACCTCCTCGCTCGTGGTCGAGTCGAGGTTGCCGGTGGGCTCGTCCGCGAACAGGATCGTGGGCCGGGAGAGCAACCCGCGCGCGATCGCTACGCGTTGCTGTTGCCCACCCGAGAGCTCGGACGGACGGTGCGTGCGGCGATCCGAGAGACCGACCTTTTCAGTGAGCTCGGCAACCCAGCCGCTGTCGGGCTTGTCGCCGGCGATCGAAAGCGGGAGCAGGATGTTCTCCTCAGCCGTCAGCATCGGAAGCAGATTGAAGAACTGGAAGATGAACCCGATGTGGCGGCGGCGAAGCAGGGTGAGCTGCTGATCGTCCATGTCGGTGATGTCCTCGCCCCCTATCGACACGCGGCCGCTGGTCGGCGAATCGAGACCGGCGAGAATGTGCATGAGGGTGGACTTGCCTGAGCCGGATGGGCCCATGACCGCCGTGAACTGCCCCTCGGGCACGCTCAGCGAAACGCCGCGGAGAGCGTCGACCGCCCAGTCCCCCTCACCGAACCGGCGCGTGATGTCGGTGGCTTCGACGACGGTGGCAGCGGCTGATCCGACACCGTTTCCGGTGGGGACGCGGATGGCCATTGGTGCCTCCTACGGCCTCCGCAGACTGCCCTCGGCGCGAGGGCTTCCCTTGGAGTCCAATCGGGGGGCCGTCTGTCGCTGAGCCAGCTGTCCGTCTAGTCCGGCGGGCCAGTGCTGCATGTCGGACCTGCACGGGCAGCTTGCCTGAAGCGGCCGATCAGCCGTGTCGAGTCATGGGCGACGCTAGACGTTTCGTGGAGGCGGGTCAAGACGTCGCTTCCGGTAGCGGCGAACTGAGTGCTCGGCGCCTCTACAGCCCGGTCGACAGTGCCCGAAGCGACAGGGTCACGATCAGCAGCGCGCCGATCGTCATGATGCCCATCTCGCGCAGCACCACCCGCCGCGCCAGCGCGATCTGCTCCGCACGGGGCAGCGACTCCGGGTCGTCGATGCCCTCGAGCTCGCGTTCGGCGGCACCCACTCTCATGCCCTCGCTGAACAGCGTCACCACCAGGGGCGAGACCCCGTAGAGCACGTGAAGGCCCTCGGGTGCCTGCTTGCCTTCCCCGATTAGAAGGAAGAGGCCGAGGGCAACTTGCACGACGACGATCCCCTGCGCCACGCGAAGGACGTACCAGAACCAGATAGACGGCTCGTGCCGGAACCAGGCCACCGCGCCCCATCCTGCCGCCAGGGCGTTCGCGGCCACAACTCCTATCCCGACAACCTCGTGGATCCGGCTCAGAAAGCGTCCTTTCGCACTATGTAGCAAACTGTCACAAAGGTGTTATAAACCGGTCCCGCCATGCTGAAGAGCTACCTGCCCGCACTCGTCTTCCTGCTGCTCGGCGGCGCCATCGGCGGGGCGTTCACGGTGCTGAATGGGGTACTCGGGCCGCGGAAGCCTAACCCGGTGAAGTTCGAGCCCTACGAGTGCGGCCTGCCGTCGGAGGTGAAGCGGAACTTCCGCTTCGGCATCTCGTTCTACCTCGTCGCGATGCTGTTCATCCTCTTCGACATCGAGGTGATCTTCCTCTACCCGATCGCGGTTCAGCTGCAGGCCTTCGGGGTATTCGCGCTCGTCGAGACGCTGGTGTTCATCTTCCTGCTGCTGGTCGGCTTCGTGTTCGTCTGGCGGAGAGGCGCGCTCGAGTGGACGTGACCAGGCAGAAGGTCGGGGACCCGCGCGGGCTGCGGATCAGCCAGCTGAGGGCCCAGCAGATGCTGCGCGGCGAAATCCCGGACGAGGAGCTCGAGGAGTACGTCGAGAACCGCGTCCTCTTCACCACGCTCGAGAAGGCCCAGAACTGGGCCCGCGCAAACGCCGTCTGGCCGGCCACCTTCGGCCTCGCCTGCTGCGCGATCGAGATGATCTCGGTGATCGGCTCGCCCCGCAACGACCTCGCGCGCTTCGGCGCGGAGGTTTCGCGCGCGAGCCCGCGCCAGGCGGACATGCTGATCCTGTCGGGCCGCGTCTCGATCAAGATGGCGCCGGTCATCCGCCGCCTCTACGACCAGATGCTCGAGCCGAAGTGGGTGATCGCGATGGGCGCCTGCGCTTCGACGGCCGGCATGTTCAACAACTACGCGCTGGTGCAGGGCGCCGACAAGTTCCTGCCGGTCGACGTCTACGTTCCGGGCTGCCCACCGCGTCCGGAGGCGCTCATGTACGGGATCATCAAGCTTCAGGACAAGATCAAGAACGAGCCCGACCTGGGTTGGCGCGAGCGCTACAACGCCGAGGGCACCGAGGAGCCGGCACGGCTCGTCGCCGCGGAGGGCGACGGAGTTGCCTGACGCGACCGGCCTCGAGCTGATCGCCCAGCGTGTGCGCGACAACCTGGGCGACGAGGCCGTCACCGGAACGATCTTCCACAGGGCGCGGGCGACTCTCGACGTAGCGCCCGCACGCGTGCGCGACGTGATCGTGTACCTGCGCGACAGCGACGAGGAGCCGTTCGACCGCCTGATGAGCGTGCACGGCTGCGACTACCTGCCGGCCGAGCCGCGCTTCGGCGTGCACTACGAGCTGATCAGCATGACGCGCGCCGACCGACTGAACGTGCGCACGCGCGTGGGGCTCGACGCGCCGGAGCTGCCGACGGTCACGGACCTCTATCCCGGTGCGAACTACCAGGAGCGCGAGATATTCGACATGTTCGGCGTGGTCTTCGAGGGCCACCCCGACATGCGTCGCATCCTGATGCCCGAGGACTACGTCGGCTATCCCCAGCGTCGCGACTTCCCCATGGGCGGCGAGGACGTGATCTACACGTTCAACGAGGACACTCTCCCCCGCTGGTATGACTGACCAGGTAGGCAACGGGGACAGCGGGCAGGGCATGCAGGCCACCGGCCTCGACCCGCTCGCGGTGCCATACCGCGACCGCGAGCAGTCGATCACTATCGAGCGGCTCGACCATCCGGACCAGCCGGTCGCAGGCACCGAGCTCGAGCAGGAGACCGAGCTCTTCACGATCAACCTCGGCCCGCATCACCCCGCCACGCACGGCGTGCTGCGGCTGCTGCTCACGCTCGAGGGCGAGGTGGTGCGCTCGTGCGTGCCGCTGATCGGCTACGTGCACACCGGCATCGAGAAGAGCTGCGAGGACCAGCAGTACTGGAAGGTCATCCCGTTCGTGGAGCGGATGGACTACCTGTCCTACTACTTCAACTCGATGGTCTTCTGCAACGCCATCGAGCGGCTGCTCGACGAGGAGGTGCCGCCGCGCGCCCAGTACCTGCGCGTGATCCACCTCGAGCTGAACCGCATCGCGAGCCACCTGTTCTGGATCGCCACCTCGGCGCTCGACCTCGGCGCGATCACGATGCTCTGGTGGGGCGTGCGCGACCGCGACAAGATCCTCGACCTCTTCGAGATGTCCTCCGGACAGCGCATGCACACGCGCTACTTCCAGGTGGGCGGCGTGGTGGAGGACATCCCGCCCGGCTGGGAGGACCGCTGTCGCGACTTCCTCCGCTACATGCCCTCGCGCATCGACCAGTACGAGGCGCTGCTCGACCGCAACGAGATCTTCCTCCGGCGACTGAAGAACGTGGCGGTGGTCGACAAGGAAACGTTGCTCGGCCTCGGCGTGACCGGGCCGCTGCTGCGCGCCGCCGGCATTCCCTGGGACCTGCGCAAGGCGGAGCCCCACTCGTCGTACGAGCACTTCGACTTCAGCATCCCCGTCGGCACGGTGGGCGACCACTACGACCGCTACCGCGTGCGCATGGCGGAGATGCGCGAGTCGCTGAAGATCGTCGAGCAGGCGCTCGACGGCCTCCCCGAGGGCAAGTTCATCACCGACAACCGCAAGGTCGCGCTGCCGCCGCGCCACGAG
>JBJMLG010000214.1:0-4718 GCA_045805385.1 Thermoleophilaceae bacterium | reverse complement strand
AGGACGCCTACCTGTCGGTGATCGAGTCGCTCAAACACGCGGGCTTCCACCACGGCGTGCGCGTCGAGGTGAGCTGGATCGACGCCGAGGACCTCGACCACGCCGAGGCCGAGCGCCAGCTCGAGGAGTGCGACGGCATCCTCATCCCGGGCGGCTTCGGCATCCGAGGCGTGGAGGGCAAGATCCGCGCGGCACGCGTCGCGCGCGAGCGCGAGATCCCCTATCTCGGCATCTGTCTCGGCATGCAGGTGGCCGTGTCGGAGTACGCCCGCCACGTCGTGGGCATGGAGGGCGCGAACTCCACCGAGTTCGACCCCGAGACTCCATACCCCGTGATCGACCTCCTGCCGGAGCAGAAGGAGGTGCGCGACATGGGCGGCACCATGCGCCTCGGCGCCGACCCGGTGAAGCTGCACGAGGACACCCGCGCCCGGGAGATCTACGGCGAGCCTGTGATCTACGAGCGCCACAGGCACCGCTACGAGGTGAACAACCACCTGCGCAAGCACCTCGAGGCCGCCGGCCTCGTCTGCTCGGGCACCTCGCCGGACGACCGGCTCGTCGAGATGGTGGAGCTGCCGGAGCACCCCTTCTTCGTGGCCTCGCAGTTCCACCCGGAGTTCAAGTCGCGCCCGCTGCGTCCCCAGCCGCTGTTCCGCGACTTCGTGGGCGCCTCGTACGAGCGGGTGCGCGGCCGCGCGCCTGAGGCCGAGCCGAGCGTGACCGCGGGCGAGGGCGAGCGCTCCGGGGAGCGCGCCGAACAGCGCGCATAGCCCGTGGAGGCGGCGGCCGCACTGCGCGCGACGCGCGAGGAGAAGGACCGCCTGCTCCACGACTTCATCCGGCTCTGCGAGATCCCGAGCCCCTCGGGACGTGAGCGGCGCGTGGCCGATGTGGTGACGGCCGAGCTCGAGGAGGTCGGGCTGGAGGTCCTCGAGGACGAGACCGGCGCGGAGACGGGCTCCGATTCCGGCAACCTCCTTGCCCGAGTCCCGGGTCCGGACGAGTCGCGCACGATCCTGCTCTGCGCCCACCTCGACACGGTCCCGCTCGCGGCGCCGGTCGAGGTCGCAAACGAGGAGGGACTCCTCACGAACCGCAACGACGCGATCCTCGGCGCCGACAACAAGACGGCGGTGGCGATCCTCGTGGCCGTCGCGCGCCGGCTCGCACGTGACGGCTCTCCCGTGGGCGTCGATCTGCTCTTCACGACCTGTGAGGAGCTCGGCCTGCTGGGCGCCAGGTTCTTCGACAGCTCGCTCCTCCGCGCCGAGTACGGCTACGTGTTCGACCACGCATCGCCGGTCGGCGAGGTGATCGTGGCGGCGCCCACCTACTACCGGATCGGGGCCCACTTCCACGGTCACGCGGCCCACGCCGGGGTGCGACCCGAGGACGGGCGAAACGCGATCGCGGCCGCGGCGCGCGCGCTCGACCGCATGCGCTTCGGCCGTATCGACGAGGGCACGACCGCGAACGCCGGCACGATCCAGGGCGGCACGGCCCGGAACGTGGTGGCCGAGCACTGCCACGTGGAGCTCGAGGCGCGCAGCCTCGACCAGGCCCGGGCAGCCGGGCTCGTGTCCGAGATGGTCGACGCGATCACCGAGGCCGCGAGCGACTTCGAGTGCGACGTGGAGACGGACGTCGCCGAGCTGTCGCGCGGGTTCCGGCTGGCACCGAGCTCGCAGGCGGTCACGGTCGCGACCCAGGCGCTCGAGGGCGTCGGCGTCGCGCCGGTGTTGCGGCCGACCGGCGGAGGAAGCGACGCGAACGTCTTCAACCTCGAGGGCATCCCCTGCGTGAACCTCGCCGATGGCGTGCAGCACAACCACGAGCCCACCGAGCGGGTGTCGGTCGACTCGCTCGAGCGCATGCTCGACGTGGCGCTCGGGCTGGTGGCTCGCAGCGCGTGACGCGGCTCGTCCTGCGGCGGGGCACGGTCGCCTCGGTGGAGCAGACCGGCGCCGTAGTGGAGTTCACGGTGGAGATCGACGGCGAGCGTCGCCCGGCGATCGCCTACGCCGCGCTCACCGGGCCTGTCGAGGTGGGCGACGACGTGGTCGTGAACACGGCGGCCGCCGAGCTCGGGCTCGGCAGCGGCGGCTTCGACCTGCTCCACGTGAACCTCACGCGCGGACTCGGCGGGGTGGGCGAAACCGGCGCCCACGTGATGAAGCTGAACTACACGTCGCTCCAGCACGCCGTCCACCCGATCGAGGAGTCCGCCCCGGAGCTCGCGGGCGGCGGCGGACCGGTCGCGGTGATCTCGCTCCACGGGCAGCTGCCATGCGTGGCCTGGGCGGCCGCGCAGGCGGCGCAGGGCGCGCGGATCGGATTCGTGCAGACCGCAGGCGGCGCGCTGCCTGGCCAGCTGTCCCGGGTGGTGTCCGAGCTGCGCGAGCGCGGCATGCTCGCCGCCCACGTGACCGCCGGACCCGCGTTCGGGGGCGAGCGCGAGGCGATCAGCGTTCCGGGCGCCCTCCACGCCGGCTTCGCGGCGGACGGCTGGGACGCCGCGATCGCGGGACCGGGACCGGGCATCCTCGGCTCGGCCACTGCCCTCGGGCACGGCGGGCTCGCCGCGCTCGACACCGCTCACGGCGCGCTCGCGCTCGGCTGCCCCACGCTGATCGTGCCGCGCATGTCGCAGGGCGACCCGCGGCCGCGCCACCAGGGGCTCTCGCACCACACGGCGACGGTGCTCGAGATGCTGCTTCGTCCCGTCACGGTCGCGGTGCCCGACGGCGAGGCCGCCGGCGTGCGCCGGAGCGTTGGGGAGGAGCACCGCGTGCTCGAAGTCAACGTGGACCTCGATGGCTATGCTCGCTCGGGCCTTCCGGCCCGCACGATGGGGCGGGACATTGCGGACGACGAGCTGTTCTTCAAGGCGGCTCTGGCGGGCGGAACTGCACTCGCGAAGGAGATCCATGGGGCTTGAGCGGATAGGCGCGGAGGAGGTCTGGCAGGGCAAGGTCGCCGCCGTCCGGATCGAGCGCTTCCGCGACGAGAACGGCGAGGAGTACAGCCGCGAGGTTGTCTCACACCCCGGCGCGGTGGGAGTCGTGGCCCACGACGGCGAGAGCCTCTATCTGGTGCGCCAGCCGCGGGAGGCGGTCGGTGAGGACGCGCTGCTCGAGCTGCCGGCCGGCAAGCTCGACGAGGAGGGCGAGGGCCCGCTCGACACGGCCAAGCGCGAGCTCGCCGAGGAGATCGGCAAGGGCGCCAACACCTGGCAGCACCTCACAACTTTCTACTCCTCGCCGGGTTTCTCCGACGAGGAAGTTCACGTGTATCTGGCCACAGACCTCTACGACCAGCAGGCGGAGCCCGCCGAGGACGAGCGCATCGAGATCGAGACGGTGCCGCTCACAGATCTCGACCGGGTGATCCGCGAAAACCGCGACGCGAAGACGCTCGTGGGCCTGCTCTGGTTCAAGGCGTTCGTACAGCAGGCATGAGGAAGGCGCTCGCGATCGCAGCGGCGTCGTTCGCCGCGCTGGCCGCCGCCCCCGCGGCCCACGCCGCCACGACACTGCACGTCGCGAACGGCAGCGATACTGGAACCGGCTCACTTCGGGCGGCGCTCGCGGCGGCAGCGGACGGCGACACGATCGTGTTCGACAACGCGGGCGAGACTGTGACGGTCGTAAGCGCACCGTTGCTCGTCAATCACCGCGTGACGATCACCGATACGCACGGAGCCACCGTCACCGGGTCCGGCGCCGCGGCCAATCCGGTGCTCGAGTTTGCTACCGGCTCGAGCAACTCTGGGCTCTTCGGGGTGAGCGTGCGCCGGACCGGGGGAACCGGTGTCCGGGTGGACACCGGGGTCAGCGGCGTGAAGGTGCAGCGCGCCCCGGTCTTTGGGGCGGCAATCACGCCCATCGACCTCCTGGCGGGCGCCAACGGCGACATCGCCGCACCCGCCCTTCGCGTGGGGCCGCGCCAGCCCGACGGCAGCTTGCCCGTGAACGGCAGCTCGGCGCCGGGCACGATTGACCTCTACCTCGGCGATCCAGGCACCAGCGCGGGGACGAGCTTCATGGCGCAGGTCGGCTCCGACGGCTCTTACAGCTACGCGCCCTCGCCCGAGCTGACCCCAGGGCAGAAGGTGGCCGCCACGGTCACCGGCAGCACGGGCACGTCGGAGTACACGGTGGCGACCACGCCGAGCGACATCGTGTCGCCCACGATCCTGAGCGCACGCGGCACGTCGCAGAACGAGATCTTCATTCAGCCCAGCGAGCCGATCGACCCGGCGAGCGTCGCGAGCGGCGACTTCTCGCTGTCGATGGGAGGCAAGCCGCGTCCGATCTCCGGCGGCGCTATGGCGCCCGACGGGTCGTGGATACGGCTCAACTCGAGCCAGCCGTGGCTCGCCGGCGAGGCGGGCACGGTCACGCTCGGCGGGCCGGGCGCGGTGCAGGACATCGCGGGCAACTGGAACCTCGCGCCGAAGACCGTGCTGGTGTCGGCGTCGCCGGGCGACTTCACGCCGCCGCTCGTCACGAGCCTCTCGATCAAGCCGCGCACGATCTGCCTCACGAAGGCGCGCCGCTGCAAGAAGCCGGGCGCCACGGTGAGCTTCGTCACCAGCGAACCCGGGCGGCTCAGCCTGATCGTGACCCGCGGCACCAAGCGCGTGGGCGTGCGCAACTTCACGATCGTCAAGGCGGGCTAGAAGATGGTTATATTGTAGTGTTTGGTTAGATTGT
>JBJMLG010000213.1:0-10640 GCA_045805385.1 Thermoleophilaceae bacterium | reverse complement strand
GCAGGCGTTGAGGTGACCGCGTCGCTCGACGCCGGCCCGCCGCCCGACCTCGTGGTCGCCCCCGCGCGCCTCGCACGTGCCGCGATGGCGAGCGGCGCCGCCGGGGTGATCGTCCACGGGGCCGACGCTTCGGCGGTCGCGCGCGCGCACGGCATGAGCGGCCGTCGCCTGCTCGCCCTGCCACGCCTGCACGATCCCGTCGCGTTCCTTGCGCTCGGCGAGCCCGACCTCGCGCGCTACGCGCTGCAGGAGATGCTCGTGCCCACGCGTCGCTGGAAGGAGGTCCGTAACCTCGCGCTGGTTCCGGTCCTCTCGCGCGGGCTCGTGCCGTCGCGGACGCAGGTGACCGTCGCCTCGCGCAGCAAGGGGGACCCTTTTCTCGTGGACGCCGCGCGCCACCTGGGTACTCCCGAGCGCGCCACCTGGCTGCTCTCCCCCGGGCAGGGCGATGTTCTCGCGCGGGGCGCCTTCCACCTGTTCCCCGAGGGCTCCGACCATCCATCGCACGTGCTCAAGTTCAGCCGCATGCCCGGTCGCTCGGAGCCGTTCGAGCGCGACCAGCATGGCCTCGCTGTCGCGGAGGCCGGCGGACCAACCGTGGCGCCGCATGCTCCGCGACTGCTCGGCAGGATCGAGGAAGCCCGCGTGCACGCCTCGGTGGAGACCGCCGCGCGCGGCCGTCACATGACCGGCTTCCTGGTGTCCGACCGGCCCGCCGCGGAGAGGCTCGCCGCGGTCGAGGAGATAGCGGACTGGCTCGTGCGGGTGGCGGTCGAAACCGCTGCCGGGCCGTCTGCGCTCGCGCCGGAGATCGAGCGGCTGGGACGTGACGTGGTGTCGGCCTGGAAACACGAGGGAGCCACGCCAGCGCTGCTCGACGGCCTCGACCAGATCCCGGCTGTCCTGCAGCACAACGACCTCGGCAGCTGGAACCTCGTGATCAAGCCGGGCGGCTTCACCGCCGTGGACTGGGAGAGCGCGCGCCTGCACGGGCTGCCTCTGTGGGACCTCTGGTACTTCATGGCCGACGTTCTCGGCCACATGGACCGGGTGACCGGGCCCGAGCAGCGCGAACGGCACTTCCTCCAGCTGTTCCGCGGCGAGCTGCCGGCGTCACGGCTGCTGTTCGAGTGGACGCGCACCGCCGCCGAGGCGTCGGGCGTCCCGCGCGAGGCGATCGGGCGCATCGCGACGCTCTGCTGGCTTCACCATGGCCTCTCGCCGCTCAACCGGCTCTCTGAGCTGCACAGCTTCCAGCCAGGGGCGATCCCGCCCTACTGGCTCAAGCTCACCCGCAGGATCGCCGTGCGCTGGCTGCGCGACCCCGCGCTCGGGCCCGAGTGGCAGGCTCTCCCGCGCTAGCCGTCGGGCGGCCCGCGCCGCAGCTCGCGCTGCACCCGCCAGCGAATCTGCCCGCGCGGCCAGCGGCGAACGCGCAGCGCTATCCCCGCCCACATGATCAGCTCGAATCGCTCGAGCTGCGCGCGGGCGTACTTCCCGCCTAGCCCGTAATGGGGCCATCGGTAGGTGGCGAGAGGCTCGTCGACGTACTCGAAGCGCCAGCCGGCCCTGAACAGCTTGAGGTACATGTGCCAGTCCTCCACGAAGCGGAGCCACGTCGCCCAGCCGCCCACGGCCCGCGCGGCGGCCGAGCGGATGGTGACCGTCGGCGCCTGGAGCGCGTTCTCGTGCGCGAGCTGGTCCCAGCGCCTGATCGGATGCCCGCTGCCGTCGAGGTACGAGAACTGGCGGCCCTGGGGATGGCCGAGCAGTCGAGCATTCGCGTACACGAGCCCGACCTCAGGGTCGTCGAGACACGGCAGCACTGACTCGAGGTAGCGCAGCTCCCACGTGTCGTCGGCGTCGAGCTGCGACACGAACGGGGCGCGTGCCAGCGCCAACGCGGCATTGCGCGCGGTCGACGCACCTCGGTTTCGCGGCAGGCGGACGATCCGCAGTCGCTCGTCCGCGACGCCGGCCAGGGCATCGGTCGCGGGCTCCGGCGAAGCGTCGTCCACCACGATCACCTCGATGTCCGCCACCGTCTGCGACAACGCGCTCTCGACCGCCTCGCGCAGCAGCGGGCCCTTGCCGTGGAACGGCACGATGGCGGAGGTGCGCGGCTCGGTCACTGACTGGCCTCGCCCGCCAGATGACGGCCGAGCCGGATCGCCAGCGCGGACAGCGTGAGGGTGGGATGCGCGGCGCTGTAGGACGGGAAAGCTGAGCTGCCCGCGACATGCAGGTTGGTGAGATCGTGATGCCGTAGCTGCGGGTCCACGACGCCGTCGCGCTCGCCGATGCGGCAGGTTCCGATCAGATGCCCCCCGCGCGCCGAGCCACGCGGCGCGCGCAACTTCGCGCCGTACCGCGCGAGCTGACGGGTGAGCCCCTCGCGTACAGCCTGAAGCCCCGCGTTGTAGTACACGGTGGGGCCGGCGTAGTGCACGCGGTTGAGCGGGATGCCGAGCGAGTCCTTCGTCGGCGAGAGGGTCACGAAGCGGTCGCGCTGCGGCAGCTCGTCGCCGGACGCGACGAGGATGAGCGTGCGCTCGAAGTGGCGCTGCAGCTGGGAGCGCAGCGACTTGCCGCTCTTGCCGTCCACGAGCCCCTGCGCGAGGAGCTCCTCCACGCCCGTGCCCGGGTTGTACGGGGTGATCAGGAAGGCGGCTCGCTTGGAGCGGAAGTCGCCCGTGCCGTACTCGTAGGTCCAGCCGGTCGAGAGCGTCGTCCCAATCCCCGCGCCGGCCGGCCGGTCGAGCCCGAACTCGAGCACCACCTCGTCGTGGTCGTAGAGGTAGCGGCCCACGTCTCCGCCGCCGAGGCCCGAGCGCATCAGGATCGCCGGGTTCTCGATCCCGTTCGCACACAGCACCACGTTGCGCGCCGGGAGCGAGAAGCGCTTGCCGTCACTGGTCACGCAGTCGAGGCCGGTGACGCGCCCCGCGCTCGTGCGAAGCCGTGACACGAGCGTGCGGTCACGCAGGGTGAAGCCAGGCTTCCCCTTGATTTCGCGGTCGTACAGGTGCAGGGCCGAAAAGCGGGCGTCGACAGGGCAGAGGTTGCAGCGCGCGGAGCCGCAGCAGGCGGGCCGGCCGTCGACCGGGCGCGTGGGACGGGCCTGGGGAAAGGGGTAGAACTGCGGAACCGCTGCTGCGACGAGCTTGTCGGCCGGCGAGTACGGGTGCGGCGGCAGCGGCAGGGGCTTGCGCCTCGGGATCAGGGGGTTGTGCCCGCCCGCCACGGTGAGGGCCGCCTCGGCGTCCTCGTACCACGCGTCCATCTCCCGGTAGCCGAATGGCCAGTCGCGGCTCACGCCGTAGCGGCTGTGCAGCTCGAAGTCCTCGGGCAGCAGGCGCGGCGTCGCGCCGGTCCAGTGCATCGTCGTGCCACCCACGCCGTACACGTACGCCCAGGGGTAGTCCTGCGTGCCCGGCGCCGGCTCGTGGTTGAGCTCGGTCGTCGGCAGCTCGAGCTCGTGGGTGCCGTCGGCGAGCTGCTGCGCATGCGGCTTGAGGCCGCCGCGCTCGAGCATCAGTACGTCACGGCCGGCGGCGAGCAGCTCTCGCGCGACGAGCATCCCGGCGATACCGGACCCCACGATCACGAACTCGGCCGGCTGGTTGCCGCTCACGCGCGTATGAGCCCGTTGCAGGCGTAGCCCTCGAGCTGGCGCTGAAGGCCGAGGTACGCGAGGTTGTCGGCGGTGCCGTCCATCATCGCCCGCACGAAGCCACCCACGGAGCGGCCGCGAATCGCCTCCGGATGAAGGAGGCTGCCGGGAAACGTGGTAGCCGCGACGAAGCCGGCGGCGCGCACGTCGTACTCGCCCTGCCCGAAGTGGTCGCGCGCGTTCGCCGTGAATCGCCTGGCCACGTCCATGGGCACGCCGAGCACGTCGGCGACGTGCTCCTCGAACTCGTCGGCGAGCGCGAAGCGGCCGTAGGCACCGCCCAGGAGCACGAGAACGGCTGCGCCGCCGCCCGCCACGAGCTGGCGGCGCGTGAGCCCGCTGCGACGTGACCTCTCCATTGCAGCGCCGAACAGTAGCCGCGGAGTCGGCGCCTCGGGGCCAAAGCCGCCCGTGTGGGCGTTTAGCATCGGCGGCGTGAAGGGCGCCCGCCGCAGCCGGGGCCGCCGTCTACCGGCAGGTCTCCTTCCCGGTCTCGCGCTGTTGGTGTTCGCGCTAGTTGGTCTGAAGGCCGCCGGCGTGGGCCCGGACCTCCCCGGCCCCAGAATCTTCGGCGGCGACCCGTACACACCCGTCAACTGCAGCCCCACGCCGCGCAGGATCAAGGACCCGTCAAATCCCCGCCCGGCAGCCGGCTCCTGGAGCAGGGCGCCGGAGACGCCTGAGCCCGCGGCCGAGCTTTTCGGCGGCACGCTCGGCGGGCTCGCATACCTGGTCGGCGGCCAGAGCCCGATCGGCACGTCGATCTCCACGGTTCGCACCTTCGATCCGGCGACGGGGCGCTACGCACAGGTTCCCGACATGCCGCTGCGGACGGACCACGTGATCGCCAAGGGCTACCGCGGTGACCTCTACGTGGTGGCCGGCTACCACGACTCGAAGCCGGCGGCCGCGCTCATGCGCTACTCACCCGCGGAGCGGCGCTGGACGATGCTCGCCAGGCCTCCGCTGGCTCGTGGCGGGGCGGGCGGCGCCGTGGTCGGCCATCGCCTCTACGTGGTCGGCGGAGCGCCGCGGTCCTCCCCCAACGCCCGGGTCACGCCGTACCGGATGCTCGCCTACTACGACTTCGGCACTGGTCGCTGGGGCGAGGGCCCGCCGATGCCCACCGCGCGCCACCACATCAGCGTCGAGGCGCTCGGCAGGCGCCTCTTCGCCGCGGGCGGCCGCACACCCGAGGACCTCTCCACGAACGCGTTCGAGAGCTACGACACGCGCACCCGGCGCTGGTCGACGCTCCCACACATGCCGCTCGGCGTGGCGGCCGCGGGCATGGTCACGGGCAGCCACGAGGTGATCGTGGTAGGAGGCGACGACGAGACCAACTGGCAGACCGGCGGTGGCTGGGCCACCAACAGCAGCTGGGCTTACGACCCCGGCACGAGGCGCTGGCGCCGGCTTCCGGATCTGCCGCACCCCGTCCAGGCCGCGGCGGTGGTCGCGCTCGGCGGCCAAATTCGCACGTTTGCCGGCAACGACTGCCCTGGCCTCCACCGCACCCGCCAGGCCTTTTCGTTGAAGACGCCCTGAACCGCAAATTTTCGCCCGCAATTCGTCCGATTCCGTCTTACGATGGAGTCGTTGAAGGTCAGCCGTCGCAGAACGGGCCGCCGCCTGCCGGCAGGCTTTCTACCCGGGCTCGTGTTGATGCTCTTCGCTCTGGCCGGACTCAAGGCCGCGGGCGTGGGGCCGGACCTGCCGGGCCCGCACCTCTTCAGTGAGCTCGGGATCGCGAGCAGCGGCACAGGCCTCCTCCAGTACTGCACGCCCAAGCCGGGGCTGATCCTCGACCCCGCGAAGCCGCGCCCGGCTGCCGGGTCCTGGCGCAAGGAGCCGAACATGCCGGTGCCGGGCGCAGAGGAATCGTCCGCCGTGCTCGGGGGCAGGATCTACATCGTCGGCGGCCAGGACTACCTCGGGCGAACGACCGAGCACGTGTTCACGTTCGACCCGAAGACGCGCACCTACGCGCGTATCGCGAACCTGCCGATGAAGGCCGACCACACGGTGTCCGTCGTCTACCACGGCCAGCTCTACGTGGTCGCCGGTTACCTGTACTCGAACCCGATCGCCTGGCTCGTGCGCTACTCGCCGCGCACCGGCAAGTGGACCGTGCTCGAGAAGCCGCCCACGCCGCGCGGCGGAGCGGGCGGCGGCGTGATCGGCCACAAGTTCTACGTCGCGGGCGGCGCCCCGCGGTCCGACCCGAACACGCGCGTGGCCGCGTACCACAACCTCGAGATCTACGACTTCAGGACGGGCCACTGGAGCCGTGGGCCCGACATGCCCACCGCCCGCCACCACGTGGGCGCCGCCGTGGTGCGCTCGACCCTCTACGTGGCGGGTGGGCGCAGGCCCACGAACCAGGCGTCGCGCGACTTCGAGGGCTACGACGCGCGCACGAACCGCTGGACGAGGCTCGCGCCACTGCCCGTCGGCGTCTCCGCCATGGGCCTCGTGGCGCACGGGCGGGACGTGATCCTGATCGCCGGCGGCAACGACGAGGGGTCGAGGGAGGGCGGCGGCTACGTGTCACCGGCCACCTGGGCATACGACACCGTGAAGCGCGCCTGGCATCGGCTCCCGGATCTCCCGCGCGGCCAGCACGCCTCCGCCTACACGATCGCCGACGGCCGCATCTGGTCCTTCTCCGGCATCGACTGCCCGGGCTACCACCCGACCGGCGACACGTATTCGCTTCCGCTCGGATCGAGCACGTGAGGGCACCTCGCCGCAAGAACGCGCCGAGGCTGCCCGCCTGGCTTCTGCCGAGCGTGATCGTCGTGGTGATCGCGCTCGTGGGCATGAAGGCCGCCGGCGTGGGGCCGGATCTACCCGGACCGAAGATCCTGCAGACGCTTGGCCTCGCGGAGCGCTTCACGCCGCTCCAGTACTGCTCGCCCAAGCCGAGCCAGATCAAGAACCCCAGCAGCCCGCTGCCGGGCAGCGGCTCATGGCTGTCGGGCCCGAACATGCCGGTGCCCGAGGCCGAGCACACCGGAGCCGTGCTCGGCGGCCTCGTCTACATCGTCGGCGGCCAGGACATGCTTGGCCGCTCACAGAAGCACGTGCTCACCTTCGATCCGAGGACGCGCCGCTACGGGCGCATCCCCGACATGCCGCTCGAGGTGGACCACGCGATCGTCGTCGCCCACCGGGGGAACATCTACGTGGAGGCGGGCTACCGCCACACCTACCCCGTCGCCGCGCTCTTCCGCTACTCGCCGCGCACGCGTACCTGGACGACGCTGGCCACGCCGCCCACCGCCCGCGGCGGCGCCGGCGGCGCGGTGATCGGGAACAAGCTCTATGTGGTTGCCGGGGCGCCGCGCTCGTCGCCACCCGAGACAGTGGCCCCGTACCGCAACCTCGAGATCTACGACTTCCGCGCGAACTCCTGGAGCTCCGGCCCGCCGCTGCCCACGGGGCGCCACCACGTGGCCGTCGCCGCGATGGGCTCACAGCTGTTCGTCGCGGGCGGCCGCAAGCCCAACGACCTGGCATCCCAGAACTTCGAGCGCTTCGACACGCGCACCGGCAAGTGGACGGAGCTCGGCAAGATCCCCCTCGGACTGGCGGCCATGGGCGTGGTCCAGCACGGCAGCAAGATGATCATCGTCGGCGGCGGCGACGACTCGGGTTGGCAGAGCGGCGGCGGCTACGTGAGCCCGGCGGCGTTCGTCTACGACTCGCACACCGGCAAGTGGAGCCGCATGGCCGACCTGCCTCGCGGTGAGCACGCCCCCGCCGTGGCGATCGCCGGCGGGCGCATCTGGGCATTCGGCGGAATCGACTGCCCCGGCTTCCACCCGACCGGAAACACGTATTCCCTCCCGCTAGGCTGAGCCGGCGGCCGTGATCGACCTGCATTCCCACGTCCTCGCCGGCATCGACGACGGACCCCAGGACATCGACGGGAGCCTCGCGCTGGCCCGCGCGGCCTCGCGCGAGGGCACCACGACGCTTGCCGCCACGCCGCACGCGCGCGCCGACCACCCGCGCGTACATCTCGAGGAAGTCGCAGCGCACTGCGCGGAGCTGAACGGGCTCATCCCCGAATCGTGGGGCATCGAGGTGGTGCCCGGCGCCGAGGTGGACATCGCCTGGGCGCAGACCGCCAGCGAAGAGCAGCTGCGGCTGGCCACCTACCTCCAGCGTGGCACGGACATCCTCGTGGAGACGCCGTACGGACCGCTGCCGAGCACCTTCGAGGACCTGCTGTTCAACCTCAGCGTGCGTGGCCTGCGCGTGGTGCTCGCCCATCCGGAGTGGAGCCCGAGCTTCCAGTCCGATCCCGGCCGGATCGCCGCCATGGTGGACCGAGGGGTGCTCGTGCAGATCACCGCGCTCTCGCTCGTGCGCCCGAAGCGCCGCTCGCGCGCGCGGCGGCTGGCCTACTTCCTGCTCGAGGAGGAACTCGCCCACCTGATCGCCTCCGACTCGCACTCCGGCGGCAGCTGGCGGCCGCCGCAGCTGAAGGTGGGCGTGGAGGCGGCGTCGCAGGTCATCTCCCCCGCCCGAGCGCAATGGATGGTCAGCGAGGCGCCGGCCGCGGTGCTGGCCGGAGAGCCGCTACCGGCCGCGCCCGCGTCGGCCGCGAGCCGTCAGGGGCGCGGGTTCCTGCGCAGACTGACCGGTTCTAGCGGCCGCTGAACACGTCTTCGACGACGGGGCGCGGGTCGGCGATCCCGAGGTCCCGGGCGAGGTGGGTCTCCACCTCGTCGCGCGCGGCGCCCGCCACGGCCATCTGAAGCGCCACGAGCCGCGCCGTGTCCAGCTCGTCGGGCGAAAGCTCGGCCTGGTCCTGCGGCAGCTCGAGCGGCGCTTCCGGCGCCTGCTCCTCCCCGCCGGCATCGTTCGCGACGCGGGTGGCCGTGGCCCCCAGCGCGCGCACGAGCTGCTCGAGCTGGGCCTTCACCGCCTCGGCCTGGTCGAGGCGCTCGAGGATCGACTCGGTGCGCTCCATGATCAGGTCCGAGAGCTCGGACATCCGGCGCACGCGCTCGGCCACGAGCTCGTCGGCGCGCCTGCGAGCCTCGTCGAGATAGCGCTGCGCCTCGGCCTCAGTCTCGCGACGGCGGTTCTGCGCGTCCTGCTCGGCGTCGCGCCGGATGGCGGCAGCCATGTTCTCCGCCGAGGCGACGATCGCGCGCACGCGCTCGCCGAGCTCCGAGGAGATCCGTTCTTCAGGAGGCCGGGTGTCGGGTTCGCTCACGGTTCAAACGCCGGTAATAGCGTCCCCCTACAGGCGCTGCTCGCAAGTTACCACCGGGTTCGGCGGTCTGAAGCGCAGTCGCTATTGAGCGTCGGGCTTCCGAGGCACGAGCACGGCGCGCTTGAAGGTGGTCACGAGCACGCCGTCCTGGTTGTAGACGTCGGTGCGCACCTTCACGATGCCGCGGTCGGGCTTCGACTCCGACGGCCGCGCCTCGAGCACCTCGCTCTCCACGAACAGGGTGTCGCCGTGGAACACCGGCGCCGGGTGGGAGAGCTCCTCCGTGGCGAGGTTCGCGATCGCCTTGCCGGACACGTCGCTCACCGACATTCCGAGCGCCAGCGAGTACACGAACGTACCCACCACGACGTTGCGGCCCTGCTGCGACTCCTTCGCGTACACGTCGTTGATGTGCAGCGGGTGGTGGTTCATCGTGATCAGGCAGAAGAGGTGGTCGTCTGACTCGGTGACCGTCTTTGCCGGCCAGTGCTTGTAGGTCGCGCCCACCTCGAACTCCTCGAGGTAACGGCCGTATGGATGGGCCCCGGACGCCTCGCGCGTGGCCTGGTCCGTGGCGATCTGCTTCGTCGCGCTGTCGCTCATCAAGTCCCTTGTTCGGTTTGCTGAAGTGGCCTGCGCGCGGCGGGGCCGGTGAAGCGGCGCAACCCGCGCGGCGCATTGGTTGACTGATCAGTCAACGGACACCGAATCTTACGGAACGGTAGATTTCCCCGCCTCCGGGGCGCCGCTCCGGCGCCGCCGGTCAGGGCGCGCGCCCCCGCCAATAGCCGGACAGGAGACCTCAACCTTGCGCAATCCCCGCGACTTCACGAAGCCGCTCGCCGTGGGCGCGCCGGATCCCGTGAGCGAGATCCCGGTGAAGCCCTCGCGCATGATCCACTTCTTCGACGCGAGCAACGAGAAGATGGCCGCCAAGGTGCCGGACATGGCCAGGCAGGCGGACATCCTGCTCGGAAATCTCGAGGACGCCGTCCCCGCCGATCGCAAGGAAGCCGCGCGCGCTGGGCTCGTGAAGGTCGGCAAGGAGGCCGACCTTGGCGGCACCCCGCTCTGGACGCGCGTGAACAGCCTCGACTCGCCGTGGGTGCTCGACGACCTCACCACGCTCGTCACCGAGATCGGCGACGTGCTCGAGGTGATCATGGTTCCGAAGGTCGAGGGGCCCTGGGACATCCACTACGTGGACCAGCTGCTCGCCCAGCTCGAGGCGCGCGCCGGCATCCGACGCCCGATCCTCGTGCACGCGCTGCTCGAGACCGCGCAGGGCGTGACGAACGTGGAGGACATCGCCACGGCCAGCCCGCGCATGCAGGGCATGAGCTTCGGCCCGGCGGACCTCGCCGCCTCGCGCCGCATGAAGACCACTCGCGTGGGCGGCGGGCATCCGGGCTACCGCGTGATCGAGGACCCGGACCCCGACGACCCCGGCGCGCCCCGCCAGAGCTATCAGCAGGACCTCTGGCACTACTCGATCGGCCGCATGGTCGATGCCTGTGCGGGCGCGGGGATTCTCCCCTTCTACGGCCCGTTCGGCGACATCGGCGACGTGGTCGGGTGTGAGTTCCAGTTCCGGGCGGCCTTCCTCATGGGCTGCGTCGGCGCCTGGTCGCTGCACCCGAAGCAGATAGAGATCGCCAAGAAGGTCTTCTCCCCCGAGCCGGAGGAGGTGCTCTGGGCCAAGAAGGTGATCGAGGCGATCCCCGACGGCCGGGG
>JBJMLG010000212.1:0-3699 GCA_045805385.1 Thermoleophilaceae bacterium | reverse complement strand
GCAGAAGTTCCTCCCCCAGATGGCCACGGGGGAGATCCGGGCCGCGTTCTCGCTGTCGGAGCCGGGCCTCGGGTCGGACGTGCAGGCGATCTCCACCCGGGCCAAGAAGGACGGCGAGGACTGGGTGATCAACGGCCAGAAGATGTGGGTCACGAACGGCCTGCGCTCCGGTCTCGTGTTCCTGCTGGCGAAGTCCGATCCGGACGCCGATCCGCCGCACCGCGGCATGACGTGCTTCATCTGCGAGAAGGAGCCCGGCAAGGCCGTGAACGAGGGCGAGTACAAGGGCCTCTCGATCCCGCCACAGATCAAGAAGATGAGCTACAAGGGCGTCGAGTCGACCGAGCTCGTATTCGAGGACTACCGCGTCTCGCCGGACAACATCCTCGGCGGCGAGCAGGGCGGCCTGAATAAGGGCTTCGGCCAGATGATGGACGCGCTCGAGGTGGGCCGCGTGAACGTGGCCGCGCGTGGCGTGGGCATCGCGCAGCGCGCGCTCGAGCTGGCGCTGCGCTACTCGCAGGAGCGCAAGACATTCGGCAAGCCGATCGCCGAGCACCAGGCGATCCAATTCAAGCTCGCCGACATGGGCACCAAGGTCGAGGCCGCCCGGCTGCTCACGCTCAAGGCCGCGCGCATGAAGGACGCGGGCGAGCGCTCGGATCTCGAGGCCGGCATGGCGAAGCTGTTCGCCTCGGAGACCGGCAAGGAGGTCGTCGAGGAGTCGTTCCGTATCCACGGCGGCTACGGCTACTCGAAGGAGTACGAGATCGAGCGGCTCTACCGCGACGCTCCACTGCTCCTCATCGGCGAGGGCACGTCTGAGATCCAGCGCATGGTGATCGGGCGGACCCTGCTGAAGCGCAACAAGATCTAGCTGCTCGACAAGCTGCAGCTCCAGCTGCTCGGCCGGAAACGTGAACCTCGACATCACCGCCACGCCGGGCGGCGGTGCGCTCGGCGACCTCTTCTGCCAGCTCTCGAAATGAACCGGGTCCGCGGACGGCCTCCGGGCCGCCCGCGGCTCCTCTAGGATCGGTCCCTCGTGTCCTCCGGCGATACACGCACCCTGATCGAGCAGGCGCTCGGGCGCTTCATCGCCGAGGTGCCTGCGCTCGGCCAGCTCACGCTCGTCATGCGCCTGGAGCTCCGCTCGCATGGCGACGTGCCGATCTGGCGGGTGGAGGTGCCGGGGCCGAAGATCTCGAAGGACCCGGCGGGCGACGCGCGGATCGACGTATCGGTCGACCGCAAGGAGTTCAACGACCTCGCGGACGATGCCACGCTCCGCCAGTGGGCGAATGCCTACGACCGCGGGGTCGTGCGCGTGACCGGTGACAGCTCGGTCGTGAAGCTGCTCGGCAACGTGATCGAGCGCCAACTCGCGCGAGCGCGTTAGCTCGGCGTCGCGCCCCGTAGCCAGATTTTCCGCTGGTAGCGCATGAGCGCCCACATCGCGGCGAGCGCGCAGATCGCCCCGACCACCAGAGAACCGGCGAGTGCGTGGCCCGTTGTCACGGACGTGATCAGCCCGGCACTCGCTCCCGTCAGCACGGCGGTGATCACCGCTGTCATGCCCGCCACCGTGAGGAAGGTCTGGAACGCGCCGCCGAAGAGGCCCTGGATCTCCAATCGCCGTTCCGGCTCCACGCTCATCAGGTAGGGCGTGACCTCGGGCGCCTGCTCGAAGTAGTACGCGCGCAGGCGGCTGATGCGCTCGGCGTACCAATAATCCTCGAGCCCGTTCTGAAGCACCCGCAGGAACGTGACGAGTCCCACGAACGCCATCGTGGGCAGCAGAATCAGCGCGAAGGCGTAGAAGGCAGTGCCCACGTGCGTGGCAGTGGCTATCAGG
This sequence comes from Thermoleophilaceae bacterium, assembly GCA_045805385.1. Lineage (GTDB taxonomy): Bacteria > Actinomycetota > Thermoleophilia > Solirubrobacterales > Thermoleophilaceae > JADGHQ01. The sequence goes on along the minus strand of JBJMLG010000212.1, from coordinate 1,844 downwards.
CCCAGCGAAACGAGCCCTCCGGACACCGACGCCAGGAAGATGCTCGCTCGCCCGGTGGACTCGGCAATGGTCTGCGAACGGGCGCCCTGGAGCGCGAAGTGCTCGGTGGTGACGAAGGTGACCGCGGCCGGACGGGGATCCCCGCCGGCTGGCGCCGGGGTGCCCACCGGGATGGGCCCGGACTCGCTCATCCAAACGAGGGTGTCAGACTCGGGCGGCCGCCGCCAGTCGCGCGATCACGTCGTCGCGCGTCGCGCCGCGCGAGTAGAGGGCACGGTCGAACGCCGCCCCGTAGGCCTCGAGCACCGCGAAGAAGACATCGACGGTCGTCACGGTGTCGGCGGTCCGCCTGCGCGCGAGATCCGAGGCACGGTCGCCGATCGCGTCGACGATGTCCGGGCCACGCTCCGCTTGGTGCTCGACGCGCGAGCCGGGGTCCTGCGCGGGACTCTCGAGGGGCGCCTCGGGGATACCGAGCGCCTGCATTGCCGCGCCCACCTGGCCGTGCATTCGGAGGATGCGCACCCAGCGCTCGGCCTCGTCGTCGCGCGATGCCGCGAACGGCACGGCCGTTGCGGCCAGCGCGAGCACTATCGCCGCGTCCTGGGACAGCTGCGGCCGGCCGGCTTCAGCCGTGGCGCTGATGCCGCGCGCCGGGTCGAGCAGCGCCTCGGCCACGCCGAGCTGGTTGGCGGCCGACACGACGCGGATCAGCGCCTCCGACCCACCGCGGTCGTGAGCCACTCCAGCCTGCGAGAGCTCCTCCACCAGCTCGAGCGTCTTGCGGCGGAGCTTGGCGGCGCGGGCGCTGAAGTCGGCGTTCACTCAGGGTCCATCGGCCCGCGCCGCACCGGTCTGAAGCGGCGCTGAGGCGCGTGGACGCGTGGACGGCGACACCCGGAATCCCAGCCTTCGTAGACTGCGGCGATGCTGCGAGTACTGGTACGGCAGAGCGCTGCTCAGGTGCTCTGCAGCACCTGGCCGCTGTAGAGCTTCGTCACGCGCACCGTGCCCGGCGGTGTGGCGTTGATGCAGAGCTCGCAGAGCACGCACTCGTCGAGGTTCTGCTCGACGATGTCCACCTGGCCGCCGCCGTTCTTGAAGATGTCGACCGGGCAGGCGTCCTCGAGCTTCTGCGCGAGGTCCGCGTCGCCGCGAACCCTGTCGTCGACCTCCACCTGGATGAACATGCCGTCGGACATCAGGCGGCCACCTTTCCGAGCTTCTGCTTCACGAGGTCGGGAATCTGCGCGATTTCCTCGGCCACCTCGATGCCGGCTTCCTTGAGCCGGGCGATCTTCTCGGTGGCCGTGTCGGCCTTGCCCTCCACGATCGTGCCGGCGTGGCCGAAGCTCATGCCCGGCATCTCGTCCATGAAGCGGCCGGCCATGAAAGCCACGATCGGGAGCCGCGAGTCGTGCTCCTTCACCCATTCCGCGAGCTGGGCCTCCATGCGCCCGCCGGGCTCGGTGTAGATCACGATCGCCTCGGTCTGGTCGTCGGCCTCGAACAGCGGCATCAGCTCGGCGTAGGTGGAACCGATGATCGCGTCGCCGCCGATCGAGATCGCGGTGGACACGCCGAGACCTGCCGCCGAGAGGGTGGAGGAGATCTCTGTGGTCATGCCACCGGAGCGCGACATCACACCGATGGAGCCCGGCTTGTAGGCCTTCTGCGCGTCCTTGGCCGGGCCGCCGATGCCACCCATCTTCGCCACGCCCGGCCGGATGATGCCGAGGCAGTTCGGCCCGATGATGCGGGCGCCGCGCAGGCTCGCGAGCTCCACCATCTGCGCCACGTCGTAGCGCGGGATGCGCTCGGTCACGATCACGACGATCTTCACG
>JBJMLG010000211.1:0-5906 GCA_045805385.1 Thermoleophilaceae bacterium | reverse complement strand
TCGAGGTGCCGGAGATCGCCGACGGCCTCGTCGAGATCGCCAACGTCGCGCGTGAGCCCGGCTATCGCTCGAAGATCGCAGTCGTCTCACACGCCCAGGGCGTCGATCCTGTCGGCGCGTGCGTCGGCCCGCGCGGCTCGCGCGTGCGCATGGTCGTGTCCGAGCTGCGCGGCGAGAAGATCGACATCATCCCCTACAACGACGTGCCCGCCCGCTTCGTAGCCAAGGCGCTCTCGCCCGCGCGCGTGCGCGAGGTGCTCGTCGACGACGAGAACAAGCAGGCCACCGTGATCGTCCCGGACGACCAGCTGTCGCTCGCGATCGGCAAGGAGGGCCAGAACGCCCGCCTCGCCGCGCGGCTCACCGGCTGGCGCGTGGACATCCGCTCGGAGACCGAGTTCGCCCAGGAAGAGGCGGAGATGGGGTACGAGGAGGAAGAGGTCGCCGGCCGCTGCGCCGCGATCCTCTCGAACGGCAAGCGCTGCCCGAACGCTGCGCTGCCGGGCTCGCGCTACTGCGGCCTCCCGGCCCACCAGGCGCTCGCCGACGTACAGGGCGACGAGGTGACCGCCGTGCTCGGCGGGCCGACCGCCGAGGCTGTGGAGGAAGCCGGCGAGGACCCGGGCGAGGAGCTCGAGGGCGCCGAGACGATCGAGGAAGAGGTGGTCGAGGCGATCGCCGCCGAGGAGGAGGCTGCCGAGCCTGAGGCTGAGGCCGAGGCCGAGATCGGCTCCGAAACCGCCCAGCAGCAGCAGCCGGCGGAGGAAACCGCCTCATAGGGCACGTCCCGCAGAGGCGCTGCGTGGGCTGCGGGCGATCGCGCCCGAAGGCCGAGCTGCTGCGCTTCGTGGCCGGCCCGGACGGCCTCGAGCGCGACTTCGACGGAAGCCGCCCGGGCCGAGGCGCCTACCTGTGCAGGGACGCGGGCGCCGACCGCCCCGCAGCGGAATGCGCGCGAACGGCGGTCGAGCGGAAGGGCTTCGAGCGTGCACTGCGGCGGCCTGTGCGCATAGAGGGACACGTCATAGACTTCGACTCCAGCAGGAGCTAGATGGCAAAGAAGAGAGTTCACGAGATCGCAAAGGAGCGCGGGATCCCCTCCAAGGAGGTGATCGCCGTGCTGCAGCGCGCCGGCCTCGACGTGAAGGCCGCCGCTTCCAGTGTCGACGAGCGCGACATCGCTCGCGCCTTCTCGAATGGCGCCGACGGTGACGGCGCCGCGCCCGCCGAGGAGCAGGTCGAGCGCGCCACGCCGAGCCAGAAGCCGGGCGGCGGCCAAGCCGCGCCCGCCCAGGGCGGCCCGGCGCAGCCCGCGAGGCGACCCGCGTCCGAGGGCCAGCGCCCCGACGGCGGGCGCTCGCAGCCCGGCCGCAGGCCGGAGGGACAGGGCGGCGGTGGCCAGCAGCCGGGCGGTCAGCAGCAGGGCGGTCAGCAGCAGGGCCAGGGCGGCGGTCGCCGTCCCGAGCGCCCCACGCGCCCGCAGCGCGGCGGCCCCGGCGGCCCCGGTGGCGGTGGACGCCGCCGCGTGGTGATCGACTCACAAGCTTCCCGCCGACAGCAGGGCCCGCCGCCTCCGCAGCAGCCGCCGCGCCGCCGCGGGCGCAGGCGCCGCACTCCTTGGGTCGAGCCCGACCTGAACGCGCCGCCCGAGGCGCCGAAGGAGGAGGCGCCCACCCAGATCAACTCCGGCGCCACCGTCAAGGAGGTCGCGGAGTCGCTCGGCCTCGGCGCGCCAGAGGTGATCAAGAAGCTGATGGAGCTCGGCGAGATGGCCACGCTCACGCAGACCCTCTCCGACGAGGCGATCGGCGTGCTGGCCGACGAGTTCGACAAGAAGATCGAGATCGTCCACGCGGCCGACGACGTGGCCGAGGAGCCCGAGGCCGTGGACGAGGAGGGCACGCTCGTGGAGCGCCCGCCCGTGATCGTGATCATGGGCCACGTGGACCACGGCAAGACGTCGCTGCTCGACGCCATCCGCGAATCCGAGGTGGCGGCCGGCGAGGCGGGCGGCATCACGCAGCACATCGGCGCCTACCAGGTGAGCCACGACGGCCACACGCTCACGTTCCTCGACACACCGGGCCACCAGGCCTTCACGGCCATGCGCGCCCGCGGCGCCCAGGTCACCGACATCGCGGTGATCGTCGTGGCGGCCGACGACGGCGTGATGCCGCAGACCCAGGAGGCGATCGACCACGCCAGGGCGGCGGACGTGCCGATCATGATCGCCGTCAACAAGATCGACAAGGAAGGCGCCGACCCGAACCGCGTGCGCGGCGAGCTCGCGCAGCTCGGCCTCACTCCGGCCGACTGGGGCGGCGACATCGAGTTCTCCGACGTGTCCGCCAAGACCCGCGAGGGCCTCGATGCGCTACTCGAGAACATCGTCACGCTCGCCGAGCTCGAGGAGCTCCGCTCCAACCCGGAGACCGATGCCTCCGGCAGCGTGATCGAGTCGCGCCTCGACCCGGGGCGCGGGCCTGTCGTTTCGCTGCTCGTGCAGCGCGGCACGCTCAAGGTGGGCGACGCGGTCGTCGCCGGCGCCAACTGGGCACGTGTCCGCGCGATGCAGGACTACCGCGGCGAGCGCATGAAGGCGGCCCTGCCCGGCGACCCCGTGGAGATCCTCGGATTCGACGGCGTTCCCGAGGCCGGCGAGCATTTCCGCGTGGTCGAGAACGATCGCCGGGCGCGCCAGCTCGCGGGCGAGCGGGCCAATCGCCTGAAGACTGAGCAGCTCGCGCGCCGCCAGGGCGTGCGCGTCTCGCTCGAGGACGTCTTCGCCCGCGCGCAGAAGGGCGAGCTCAAGGAGCTGAACCTGATCGTGAAGGCCGACGTGGCCGGCTCGCTAGAGGCGCTCGAAGACGAGATCGCCAAGCTGCCGCACGACCAGGTCACCGTGAACGTGATCCACGACGGCGTGGGCGGCATCAACGAGTCCGACGTGATGCTCGCCGCCGCCTCCGACGCGATCATCGTGGGCTTCAACGTGCGTCCGGTGGGCGACGCCCGCCAGGTCGCCGAGCGCGAGGGCGTGGAGATCCGCACGTACTCGGTCATCTACCGCGTGGTCGAGGAGCTCCGCCAGGCGATGGAGGGCCTGCTCGAGCCGGAAGAGGTCGAGCAGACGATCGGCACGGCCGAGGTGCGCCAGACCTTCCGCGCCTCGCGTGTGGGCACGATCGCCGGCTGCTACGTGCGCGACGGCGTGATCCGCCGCGGCGCCCGCACGCGCCTCGTGCGCGGCGGCACCATCGTCTACGACGGCCGGATCGACACGCTGCGGCGGTTCCAGGAAGACGTGCGCGAGGTGGAGGCCGGCTATGAGTGCGGCGTCACCCTCGAGAACTATGACGACATCAAGGAAGAGGACGTGCTGGAGGTCTACGAGACCCGCCAGGTCGAGCGCGAACTCTGAGTTGAGCTACGTCGTCCTAGTCGAGATACACCTGCACTTCCCCGAGAACGGAAGCCTCAAGGGCAAGCGTCGCGAGCTGAACTCTCTCAAGGCGCACCTGCGCCAGCGCTTCGGCGCGAGCGTGGCCGAGACCGGCCATCAGGACCTCTGGCAGCGCGCCACGGTGTCAGCAGTGCTGGTCGGCCGCGACGCGCACACGGTCGAGGACGCCGCTTCGAAACTCGAGCGATACGTGCTTTCGCAGTACCCCGACGGCGTGCGCTTCGAGCGGGGCCTCATCTCCGGAGAGGAGGTGCTCCCGTGACCGAACGTTCAGTTTGCAACAGATTCCTCACACACGCATGTGACGGGGGCGTCATTGTCTAGGATGCCTTCCGGCCGCATGAGAAGGGTGAACGAGGCGGTGAGAGAAGTTCTCTCATCACACATCGCGGCCGATCTGAAGGATCCCAGGATCGGATTCGTGACTGTCACGTACGTAGACACCAGCCCGGATTTGCGGCAAGCCCGCGTTTACGTGAGCGTGCTCGGTGGGGAATCCGAACGGGAAGCCGCTCTCGAGGGCCTCCGGTCCGCGGCTGGCTTCCTGCAGGGGCGGGTGGGAGACGAACTACGTATGAAGCGAACGCCCACGCTTGAGTTCCGCTATGACGAGTCGATAGACCGTGGGATGCGGATATCGGAGATCCTGGACTCCGAGCTGACCGAGGGGGACGAAGCGTGAGCGTCGGCACCGAGCTCGACCAGATCCTCGAAGAGCTTCGCCAGTCGGAGAAGCTGCTGCTGACCACGCACGAGAATCCCGACGGGGACGCTCTCGGCTCCTTGCTGGCGACTCACATGGTCCTGCGCCTGCTCGGCAAGGACGTCGTCATGTTCATGTCCTCGAACGAGTTCCCGCTGCCGTGGGAGTACCGCGACATGGCCTTCGACGGTGTGCTGCACGAGCCGCCCCCGGACGTGGACGAGCGCACCATCGTGTTCCTCGACTGCGGCAACATCGACCGCATGCCGGTCGACTGGCTGCAGCAGGACCACCTGCACATCCTCAACATCGACCACCACCACGACAACACGCGCTTCGGAACCGTGAACCTCGTGGACCCGGATGCGTCGTGCACCGCGCAGATCGTCTGGCGGATCGCGAAGGAGCTCGAGGTGGAGATCACTCCGCCGATCGCCGACGCCCTGTACGTCGGACTCGTCACCGACACCGGGCGCTTCATGTACGAGAACACGACGGCCGAGGCGCACCGCATGGCCGCCGACCTCATCGATGCGGGCGTCGCGCCACACGATGTCTACCGCCGGCTGTACGAGGACCTTCCGTTCGCGCGGCTGCAGCTGCTCGCCCGGGCGCTATCGCGCGTGCAGCGCTACGACAACGGCGCGCTCACGCTCACCTATCTCACGCGCCAGGACTACGAGGACACCGGGTCGATCGAGACCGACTCCGAGGGCGTTGTGGATCACATCCGGGCGGTTGAGGGGACCGCGGTCGCGGCGCTCGTGCGCGATCTGCTCTCCGACGATCGCGACGGCATGCGCAAGGTGAGCCTGCGCTCCACCGACGGACGCGTGGACGTGTCGCGGATCGCGCGCGCCCACGGCGGCGGCGGCCACCGCCAGGCGGCGGGCTTCTCCACCGAGCTCTCGATCGACGAGCTCGTGGACTCGCTGCGGCGCGAAGTGGCCGAGCAGCTGTAGGGGCTTACAGCAGCATGCCCAGGGTCCGGAGGGGTGGGCTGTCTTTGGTCGCATATACAGACGAAAAACAGCCCAGGTCGGCCCGATAGGCTCCCGCGCCTGTGATTGAGCACGGCGTGATCCTCTTTCCCAAGCCTGCCGGCATCACCTCGCACGACGTGGTGGCCCGGGTCCGGCGCAGCCTGCCGCGAAAGACCAAGGTCGGGCACGCCGGCACGCTCGACCCTTTTGCAACCGGCCTGCTGCTCGTGCTCGTCGGCGCCGCCACGCGCGCCCAGCGCTTCCTCATGGGGCTGCCGAAGACCTACCGCGCGGTGGCACGCCTCGGCTGGACCTCCACCACCGGCGACCGCGACGGTGAGCTCGCTCACACCGGCAAGGTGCCGGAGACGCTCAGCCTGCCGGCCGGCGACATGATGCAGCGCCCGCCCGCGTACTCCGCCGTGAAGGTCGGAGGCGAGCGGCTCTACGAGAAGGCGCGGCGTGGGGAGGAGGCCGTGGCCGAGCCGCGGCCGGTCACCGTGTACCGCTTCGAGCAGCTCTGGCGAGACGGCGAACGCGTGGGCCTCGAGATCGAGTGCTCGGCCGGCACGTACGTGCGCCAGCTCGTTGCCGACCTCGGCGACGCCTACTGCGACGAGCTCGAGCGCACGGCGATCGGCCCGTTCCGGCTCGAGGACGCCGATCCCGAGCGCGTCGTGCCGCTCAACGAAGCGCTGTCGTTCCTACCCGAGCGCCCGCTGGACGAACAGGAGGCCGCGAAGGTGTCCAACGGCGT
>JBJMLG010000210.1:0-20467 GCA_045805385.1 Thermoleophilaceae bacterium | reverse complement strand
GACCATGTCGGTGACGAGCCGCATCGCAGGGTCGACCGGGAAGCACCACTCCTTCTGGGCGATGTACTCCTTGAGGATGTCGGTCTGGATCGTGCCGGCCAGGCGCTCCGGCGGGATCCCCTTCCGCTCCGCCGCCACTACGTAGAACGCGAGCATGATCGCCGCCGGCGCGTTGATCGTCATGGAGGTCGAGACGTCCCCCATGTCGATGCCGCCGAACAGCGTCTCCATGTCGTCGAGCGTGTCGACGGCCACGCCCTCGCGCCCCACCTCGCCCTCCGAGCGCGGGTGGTCGGAGTCGTGGCCCATGAGCGACGGCATGTCGAACGCCGTCGAGAGGCCCGTCTGGCCGTGGTCGAGCAGGTAGCGGAAGCGCTCGTTCGTCTCCTCGGCGGTGCCGAAGCCGGCGAACTGGCGCATCGTCCACAGCCGTCCGCGATACATCGACGGGTAGACGCCGCGCGTGTACGGATACTCGCCCGGGAAGCCGATCTTGGCCGGGTCCGGCAGATCCTCGGACGTGTACAGCGGGTCGACCTCCTGACCCGAGATCGTGGTGAAGAGGGCGTCGCGCTCGGGCGTGGCCGCGTACTTCTCGCGGAACCAGCGCTCGGCGTCGGTCATGGGCCGTGCAGGGGCCGCCATGGGCCGCAGTCTAGTGCCGAGGCTGGCCTGCTAGTCGCCGAATGGGAGGCGCTTGGCCATGCGCACGAGCGTGCCCGTCCCCTCCCTTGTGACCTCCACCTCGTCCATCAGCGCGGCGATGAACGCGAGCCCCCGTCCGCGCTCCGACCACTGATCGGGGTCCACCGCCGGCTGGGCGAAGCTGCCCGCGTCGGACACGTACAGGGCGAGCGAATCGCCCTCGCAGGCGACCCGCAGCTTGATCGAGCCGTCGCGGTCCGGAACGCCGTGCTCGATCGCGTTCGCCGCGGCCTCGCTCGCGGCCAGCTTGAAGCGGTAGCGGTCGCGCGACTCGAGGCCGAACGCCTCGGCCGCCTCCTCCGCGAAGTCGCGCACGCGGAACAGCATCTCCGTGCTAGCCGGCACGCGAAGCTCGCGAACCTGCCGGCGCAGGCTGATGGCCTGTGGGCTCACGGTCTCTCCCCCTATGCGTCTCTCGGGTCCTGGGTCTACGGCTAGGCGTGCACGCGCGCCTCGAGCGCGCGCTCGCGCGACTCGTGGATCTCGAACAGCGCGGGGAGGCCCGCGATCTCGAAGATCTCGAGCACGTTCTCGTCCGAGCAGACGAGCGCGATCGTGCCGCGGCGGCGGAGCAGGTCCTTGCGCCGCCCGACCAGAACGCCGATGGCGGTCGAGTCGATGAACGCCACCTGCGAGAGATCCACGATGAAGCGGCGGCGGCCTTCGTGGATCAGCTCGGTCATGCGTCGCTTGAGCATCGGCGCCGTGTGCATGTCCACGTCGCCGGAGAGGCTGATGACTGCGGTGTCCGCGTCGATCGCCTCGTCGCGGATCGCGAAGTTGAGTTGGCCATGGGGAAGGTTCACGAGTCCTCCGGTGTGAGGGGCTGGGTGGGACGTCTTTCGCATGTTCCCCCCTGATACCTGTTCCAAATGCCACGTGGACGTATGTACGATCCGCCGCAATGGAGGCGGCAGGCCGCAGCGCGTTCGTGACAGGGGGCTCCGGCTTCATCGGCGGGCGCCTGATCGAGCGCCTGGTGGGCGACGGCGTGCGAGTCCGCGCGCTCGCGCGCTCCGACGAGTCGGCCGAGGGCGTCCGGCGGCGCGGGGCCGAGCCGGTTCGCGGCGACCTCGACCACGTCGACGCCATGCGCGAGGGCGCCTCGGGCTGCGAGTGGGCGTTCCACGCGGCTGCCCGCGTCGAGGACTCGGGCAGTCGCGAGGAGTTCGAGCGGGTGAACGTGACAGGGACCGAGAACGTGCTGCGCGCAGCGGCCGGCGCAGGTGTGAGCCGCTTCGTCCACGTGGGCACCGAGGCCGCCTTGCTGGCGGGCGATCCGCTCGTGAACGTGGACGAGAGCGCTCCGCTGCGCCCCGACTCGAAGTCGCTTTATCCGTCCACCAAGGCGAAGGCGGAGCAGGCGGTGCGCGGCGCGAGCAGCGACGGCTTCGAGACGGTCGTCGTGCGACCGCGCTTCGTCTGGGGACCAGGCGACACGACGGTGCTCCCGCAGATCGCCGCGGCCGTACGCTCCGGACGCTTCGCGTGGATCGGAGGCGGGCGCCACCTCACCTCGACCACGCATGTGGACAACGTCGTGCACGGCCTCATCCTGGGGGCCGAGCGCGGCGCCGCGGGCAAGGCCTACTTCGTCACCGACGGGGAGCCCGTGGTGTTCCGCGAGTTCGTGAGCGCGTTGCTCGACACGCAGGGGATCGAGGCGCCGAACCGCACCATGCCGTCGGCGCTCGCCGCCGCGCTCGCGGCCGCGTCCGAGACGCTGTGGGCAACACTGCCCCTGCCCGGCTCGCCGCCGATCACGCGCATGGCCTACTGGGCGTCGGCGCAGGAATGCACGATCGACATCTCGCGTGCGCGCTCGGAGCTCGGCTACGAGCCGGTGAAGTCCCTCGAGGACGGCCTCGCCGAGCTGCGCGCGGCCGCCTGATCGCGTCGTATATACGGCCATCTGCGGTTACCGCCGGGCCGCGCGGTGCAACAACTCATGCACCGGTGGCTTGGACTGGGCCGCCGGGGCGTGGCGGGCCGGTCGATGGCGAACCCGACCGGGCGAGCACACGCCAGAAGCGCGTGCGGGGCCGCCGGCGAGACGGAACCCTCAACAAAGGCCGGCGGCCCGCACGATCCTCAGCGAAGCGGCAGCCTGAACCGGCGGGGACGCGGGCGCACGCGAGCGGCCAAGTAGCCGCCGCCTCCACCCAGGACGGCCACCGTGGAGATCGCTGCCGCGATGCGCAGGCGCCGGCCGAGCTTGTCGAAGCGCATGATCTGCCAGCCCTCTGCGCGTGCGGTGGCCTCGAGCGGTCCGTCCGGGTTCACCGCGACGGGGTGCCCGACCGCGCGCATCATCGGCAGGTCCGACTCCGAGTCGGAATAGGCGTACGACGCCGCGAGGTCGATCCCACGCTCGGCCGCCAGCTGGCGGATGGCCTCGGGCTTCCCCTCGCGGTACACGAACGGGCCGTCGGGGCGGCCGGTGTAGACGCCGTCGCGTATCTCCGAGCGCGTGCCGATCCCGCCGTCGAAGTGCAGCACGTGCGCGAGCATCTCGGCGAGCTCCTGCGACGCCGCCGTCACGATGAACACCGGACGGCCGGCGTCCTGGTGCTCGTAGGCGACCGCGAGCATCTGCGGGTAGACGCGCGGCAGAATGCCCGCGAGCACGTTCGGTCCGAGCCGCTCGAGGTCCTTCACGCGCGAGCCGGTAAGCGCATCGAGCACGCGCTCGCGCAGGGCATCGCTCTTCTCGTCGGTCGTGCCGGCCAGGCGGAAGTGGATGTTCGCCCACACGTCGCGCGCGAGCTGGCGCCTGCTCATCAGCCCCGCCTGGTAGGCGGCACGACCGAACTGGAAGGCGCTTGAGCCCTCCATGAGCGTCTTGTCCAGGTCGAAGAACGCCGCGCCGAGCGGCTCCCCGCCTGCCTCCATCTAACCGCCGTTGACTTCGAGGATCATCGCGTCGCCCTGGCCACCGCCGGAGCAGATCGCCGCGACGCCGAGCCCGCCGCCGCGGCGGCGAAGCTCGTGCACGAGGGCGCCGATGATGCGAGCGCCGCTCGCCCCGATCGGGTGTCCGAGGGCGATCGCGCCGCCGTTCACGTTCACCTTGGACTCGTCGATGCCGAGCATGCGCATCGAGTTGAGCGCGACCGACGCGAACGCCTCGTTGATCTCGAAGAGGTCGATGTCGTCGATCGAGAGCCCGGCCTTCTCGAGCGCCGCCTTGGTGGCGTTCGCCGGAGTGCGGGCGAGGTACGGGAAGTCGTCGGCCACGGCTGCCTGGGCCACGATCGTGGCGATCGGCTTCGCGCCGTTCGCGCTCGCCCACTCGTCGGAGGCGAGCACCATCGCCCCCGCGCCGTCGTTCACGCCCGGCGCGTTGCCGGCCGTGTGCGAGCCGTCCTTGCCGGTGAGCCCGGGCAGCTTCGAGAGCGCCTCGAGCGAGGACTCCCGGCGCGGGGCCTCGTCGACCTCCACGGTGGTCTCGCCCTTCTTCGACTTGACCGTGACCGGCACGATCTCCTCGGGGAGCCGTCCCTCGTCGGTGGCCTGCACCGCGAGCTCGTGGCTGCGCAGGGCGAACTTGTCCATGTCCGCGCGCGTCATCTCGAGCTCGTCGCCGACCTCGGTGGCCTCCACGAACATCTGCTTGCCGCTGAACGGGTTGGTGAGGCCGTCGTGCACCATCGCGTCGAGCGCCTTGGCGTCGCCCATGCGGTAGCCGAAGCGGGCTTCCTTGAGCAGGTAGGGGGCCTTCGACATCGACTCCATGCCGCCGGCCACGGCCACGTCGAGGTCGCCGGCGCGCACCGACTGGTCCACGATCCCGGCCGCGCGCAGCCCCGAGGCGCAGACCTTGTTCACGGTCTCCGAGGAGACCTCCTTGGGGATGCCGCCCTTGATCTGGGCCTGTCGCGATGGGATCTGTCCCTGTCCGGCCTGGAGCACCTGCCCGAAGACCACGTGCTGCACCTGATCGGGCTTCACCTCGGCGCGCTCGAGCGCGCCCGCGATCGCCGTGCCGCCGAGCTCGGTTGCGTCCAGCGACGAGAGGCCGCCGCCGAGCTTCCCAAAGGGGGTGCGTGCGGTGCCGAGGATGACTGTCTTGGGCATGTGTTCGGATCGTCTCCCTGGTGCGTTGACCGAGCGAACCTTACCGATGGTTTGCGAGCGGTCGCCCGCGGTTAGACTGCCCGCTCCATGGGAGAGATTCGTGTGAACGCTCGCGGCGGAGCGTCGGGAGAGACCGACGCCGACACCCGCGTGGTGGGACTTTTCGAGGGAGAGACGCTCGATGCTCCGGCGCTCCAGGCGCTCGTTGAGTCGGGCGAGGCGAAGCCGCGCCTGAGAAGCGTTGCCGTCGCTCACGACGACGGGAAGCGCGTGCTGATCGCGGGCCTCGGCAAGCGCGACGAGTTCGACGCCGAGAAGGCGCGCGTGGCAGCCGCGAGCGCCGCCGCCAAGGCGAAGGAGCTCGGGTCGCGCTCGCTCTCGTGGCAGGCGCCGACCGACGACGCGCGTGAGGCGGGGGCGCTCGTGGAGGGCACGCTCCTCCGGCTCTACGAGTTCAACCAGTACAAGTCGGGCCGCGGCGACGACGACAACGGCCGGGCCAAGGTCGAGTCGCTCGAGATCGCCGGCGACGGTGACTTCGAGTCGGCGGTCGAGCAGGCGCGCCTGCGAGCGATCGCCCAGAACGCCGCCCGCGACCTGCAGAACCAGCCGTCGAACGTCGCGACGCCCGAGTACCTCGCGAACCGCGCTCGCGAGGTCGCCGACGCGCACGATTCGCTGAGCTTCGAGGCCTTCGAGCGCGACCAGATCCGCGAGATGAACATGGGCGCCTTCTCCGCTGTCGCTCAGGGAAGCGACCGTTCGCCGCGCCTGATCGTGCTCCGCTACGAGGGCGGCGGCAACGGCCCGCACCTGGGCTTCGTCGGCAAGGCCGTGACCTTCGACACCGGCGGAATCTCGATCAAGCCCGCGGGCAAGATGCACGAGATGAAGTTCGACATGTCGGGCGGCGCCGCCGTGATCGAGGCGATGGGCGCGATCGCGGAGCTCGGCCTTCCGGCTCGCATCACCGCAGTGGTGCCCGCGACCGAGAACATGCCGAGCGGACACGCGATGAAGCCCGGCGACATCGTCACCGCGATGAACGGCAAGACCATCGAGATCAACAACACCGACGCCGAGGGGCGCCTGATCCTGGCCGACGCCCTCGCCTACGCGGTCGACCAGGGCGCTGAACGGATCGTGGACCTCGCGACGCTCACCGGCGCGATCGTGACCACACTCGGGTCGACCTACTGCGGCTACTTCTCGAACGACGACGACTGGTACGGCCGCGTGGAGGCCGCCGGCAAGGCGACCGGCGAGGAGGGCTGGCGACTGCCGCTGCACCCGGAGTACTTCGAGCTGACGAAGGGCCAGTACGCCGACCTGACGAACAGCTCCGAGGCGCGCAAGGCCGCCTCGATCTACGCGGCGGAGTTCCTTCGCCAGTTCGTGGACGACAGGCCCTGGGTGCACATGGACATCGCCGGTGTGGCCTGGGGCATGACCCGGCCGTACGTGGGCAACGGAGCCTCGGGCTTCGGCGTGCGCACGCTGATCGAGCTGGCCGAGGCCGCCGGCGGCTAGCGCCCTTCACGAGCTGTCGCTCTCCGGGTGCGACCAGGCGCGTTTGCGCCACGGCGGGCTGATGTCCGGGAACACGTCGCGGCGACCGCGCACGGTCTCGAGCGGCACGAGGCGCAGGCTGGGCGCGGCCGTGGTGCGCTCGTCGAGCCCGGCCCCGGGGTAGAGCGGCGCGTAGCTGTAGCTGCGGCCGTGGACGAACGGGACGCCGCCGCCGACCCGCACGCCGTGGCGCTCGGAGTCGAGCGGGATGTGGCCCGCGTGGCTGCCGCGCGACACACGTGACCAGCCGGTGAACGTGCCCCACACGCCCTCGCAGCGGCGCTGCTTGCACCAGCGCCAGCCTCCGTGCGCAGTGGAGCGGATGGCGGCCCGCCCGTCGGGCCCCACGCGCACCTCCACCCCCTCCCAGTCGTCGCGGTGATAGCCGGGATAGCGCGGTGCGCGGCCGAACAGCCGCGCCGGCGCGGTGGCGGCCGCCCAGAGCTTGTCGGACGCCGCCCAGGTGGTGTTCGAGTCCGGGTAGTAGAGCCAGTACTGGAGGTATGTGTAGCGACCGCGCCGCACGACGTGCGTGAACGCGGTCGCCCGCTGCCCGCTGCGCGAGCGCGAGGTGTCGAGCCCGCGCTCGTCGACCGCCGTCGAGCAGCTGCGCGAGCGGCAGCGGCGCCAGTCCACGGGGACGTCGCGCGTGCCTGGCTCGTACACCAGGCCGGGCGCGAAGCGGCGCACCAGGTCGGCGTCGCGCGCGCCGTAGGCGGCTGCCAGCGGACTGCGCTCCCCGGCGCAGCCGCCGCGTGCGCCGCAGGCGATCGCGTGCGCCAGCGCCGCGCCGAGCGAGCGTCCGTCCACCCGCGGTCCGAATGCGGCGAGCGCCGCCATAGCAAGCGCGCAGAGGAGCACGAGCGCGATCCACTCGATGGTCGCCTGTCCGCGCTCCGAATCGCTCTGCCGGTACACGCGCGCGAGGCTATGCGTGGCCGCGTTACGCGTGTGCGCGCTGCGTGACAAATCGGCGACAAACGCTTCAGCCGCGGCCCGCGTGGCCGATTTCCCGTAGCGGGGCTATGAGCATCGATCGCACACAGGCACGGAAGTGGGTGAGGCGCGCCAGCTGGCTCGCGATCGCGGTGTGCGTGGTCGTGTCGACCGGCGTGGACACAGGCGGCGCCCTGCGCCGAGCGGGCAAGAAGCCCAAGCAGCC
This sequence comes from Thermoleophilaceae bacterium, assembly GCA_045805385.1. Lineage (GTDB taxonomy): Bacteria > Actinomycetota > Thermoleophilia > Solirubrobacterales > Thermoleophilaceae > JADGHQ01. The sequence continues at coordinate 12,954 of JBJMLG010000210.1, read as the reverse complement.
CGCTACAGCCGCACCGGCGGCGGTCACGAAGCGCGGCGGCTACGAGCTCACGGCCGCGGGAGCGAGCCCGGTCGCGGGCCGGCCGTGGCAGGCGGCGGTGAGCGGACCGGACGGCGGCCAGGTTTCGTTCGATGTCGTGGGGTTCGACGAGAAGCTCGGCCACATCGGCAACGGTGAGGTCACGGGCGGCCGCTTCGCGGCGAAGCTCACCTGGCCGCGCGCGGCCGTGGGCTACCCACTCGTCCTCCAAGCGAGCGTGCAGACCGGTAAGGGCACGGTGACCCTCACGTATCCACTTCGCGTGCGCAGCTCCTAGGCGGCGAGCATGTTGCGCGCCGTGCGGTGCGCCAGCGCCATGATCGACACCATCGGGTTGACGCCGGGAGCCGTGGGAAACGCACTGCCGTCGCCGATCCACACGCCCTTCGTGTCGTGCAGCTCGCCCCGGCCGGTCGCGACCGACTCCTCCGGGTCCGAGCCCATCCGGCACGAGCCCATCTGGTGCGCCGTGAAGAGCGTGAAGTCAGCCGGCTCGTAGGAGGCGCCCTCGATCCGCTCGAGGAAGCGGCCAAAGTCCTCGCCCTCACGCCAGTGAAGCGGCTCGTTGTGAGTGGTGAAGATCTCCTTCGCCCCGGCGTCGCGGTGGAGCTTCGCGAGCTCCTTCATCCCCTTCACCACGAGCCGCCTGTCCACCTCGTCTGTGAGCGACCAGCGCACGAGGGCGCGGCCCCACGGATCGAGCACGACCTCGCCCGAGCCGTGGTCGCGCGCGACGGTGATGAACGGCGCGACGTGGCGGAACTTCTCGGCGAAGTGGCGCTTCGCGCTGGCTCCGTCCGGGAAGATCCACGTCGATCCGGTGAGTCCGGGGTGCGTGGGCGAGCTCTCCAGCAGGAAGCCGCATTCACCCTCGCAGTCGGCGAAAACGTACGAGACCGCCGACTGGATCTGGCCGATCCAGCCCTCGATCAGCTCGTCGTAGACGCCTTCGACCACGCACGCCGGATGCAGGCGCAGATGCTTGCCTGCAGCCGGGCCGCCGATGCCCGACCGCAGAAGCAGCGCGGGCGACTCGACAGCGCCCGCCGCAACCACGACCGCCGGCGCCTCGACGGTGAGCTTCGCCGTCTGCCCGTCGGCGAGCGTGACCGTCGCCTCCACGCCCTTCGCCCGCCCGGCGTCGACCAGGATCCGCTCGGCACGCGCGCCCACCACGAAGCGCGCGCCCGCGTCCGACGCGTCTTGGAGGAAGGTCTTCGTCGTCGACTGCTTGCAGCCCTTCTGGCAGCCCGCCGCGCAGTAGCCGCACACGCGGGGGTCGTCGCACTGCTTGTCGACGTTCCGAGTAATCGGCTTCCAGCCCATGCCGTTCTTCTCGATCGCGTCGATCAGCTTGCGGTGCGGGCGGTTCTGCGAGGTCGCCTCGTCGTTCACCTGCAGGCGCTGCCAGATCGCGTCGATGTGCTGCTCGTAGTCGAGCTGATCGATGCCGTCGATCCCGTGCTTGGCCCACTCGCGCCGGATGTGCTCGGGAGTGCGGATGCAATTCATGTAGTTCACGACGGTCCCGCCGCCGAGCGTGGACCCCGCGAGCACGGCGATCGAGCCGTCCTCCGAGGCGAGCAGGCCGCCTCCGAGGTACAGCTCGAGCATGCCGGGCACCTCGTACTGATGGAAGTCGGACTCGTTGCGGTACGCGCCCTGCTCGAGCACCACGACGGACTTCCCGCCCTTCTGAAGCTCCGCGGCAATCACGCTGCCGCCGGCGCCTGAGCCGACCACCACCGCGTCGGCGGTAATGGTGTGCTCGCCCGGCCCGAGCTGCTCGACGCCGATCGTCTTCGGCGCCTGCTCCGGCGAAGGCGGGGCTGACACCGGCCCCGGATAGCCGATGGCGTCCCAATTGGGGTTGCGGCCGGTCTGCGGGTCGGGCAGGCCGTAGAAGAACATCTGCGTGAGCCCCTTGAGGCTGCGAACCCCGAGCTTCGCCTCCTGGCTCGAGGCCATCACCTGGCGCAGCAACTCGAGCCGAGCCTCGACAGGCAGGCCGGCGAAGTCGTGCTGGGCGAGTCCGTCGAGGAGCTGCCCCATTCCCTCGATCTCCTCCGGCATCATCGCCTGCGCCATCAGGCCCTCGATCTGCGCGGGCACGCCGATGTCACTCGCGGACCTGGCGAGGAACGCACGCATCGTGTCGTCCGCGTCGGCGGCTTCCACGGCCGGCACGAACGTGTCGCACACAGCCTCGAGTGTGCGCCGCCGAGTCTCGCTCAGCACGCCTGCAATCACCGCCATGCTCGCCTCTCCTCTACTCGTGACGTGGGCGTCATCCTAATCGCGGGGACAGCATCGGCGGAAGTGCGGCGTGTAGCCTGCCGCCGCTTATGAGCGCTTTCGAGGCGATCGTGCTCGGGGTCGTCCAGGGGCTCACCGAGTTCCTGCCGATCTCGAGCACCGGACACCTGCGCATCGTCCCCGCCTTCGTGGGCTGGGACGATCCGGGTGCGGCTTTCACCGCCGTGGTGCAGCTGGGCACGACGCTCGCCGTGCTCATCTACTTCCGCGCCGACCTGTGGCGGATCGCGACCGCATGGCTCCGCAGCCTCCGCGAGCCGCAGCGTCGCCGAGCCGACCAGGACGCGCGGCTCGGCTGGTTCATCTTCTTCGGCACGATCCCGATCGGGATCTTCGGCCTCATCTTCAAGGACCAGATCGAGAGCGGAGCGCGCGACCTCTACCTGATCGGTGCCGCTCTGATCGTCGTCGGCCTCGTCATGGGCCGCGCCGAGGCGGCCGGGTCGAAGCGGCGCACCATCGAGCAGTTGGATGGCACGGACGCCGCCGCGATCGGCTTCGCCCAGGCGCTCGCGCTGATCCCCGGCGTGTCGCGCTCGGGGGCGACGATCTCGGCAGGCCTGTTCCGTGGCCTCCGCCGCGAGGACGCCGCGCGCTACTCGTTCCTGCTGTCTGTGCCTGCGATCGTGCTGAGCGGGCTGTTCGAGTTCGCCGGCCACGCGGGCGACAAGCAGGCCGCGTCCTACGGCGCGCTCGCCGTGTCGACGGTCTTCGCGTTCGTCGTCGGCTACTGGTCGATCGCGTTCCTCCTCCGCTACCTATCCACGCACACGGTGCGCCCGTTCGTGATCTACCGCCTCGCCCTGGGCACGCTGGTGCTGGCGCTCACGGCGTCCGGCGCGATTCACTAGCCCCTGCGACACGGCCACGCTGGTGAGGACGATTGCGGCGCCGAGCGGCTCGTTCCAGGTGAGGCCCTCGCCGAGCACGGTGACTCCGAGGAGCGTTGACCAGATCGGGACGACGTAGGTGACGGTCGACGCGGTCGTGGCGCCCGCCTGGCGCAGCACGGCGTAGTTGAGGATGTAGGCGATCCCCGTGCCGAACACGCCGAGCGCGAGGATGCTGCCGACGGCCTGCGAGTTCACGCCGTGCGGCGCGCCGCCGATAAACGCGGTCGCGACGGCGAGCTGCAGGCTCGCGCAGGTGAGCTGCCCTGCCGACAGCGCCATGCCCGAGTCCGGCCGGTGCGCGAGGAAGCGCCGCGTGTACGGGAACGCGATCCCGTAACAGGCCGCGGCGCCGAGGCACATGAGCTGGCCGAGGAGCTCGCTGCCGCCCGGGCTCCGCCAGGGACCGAGCACGACGATCACCCCGCCAAAACCGGCCAGGAGCCCGGCGACGCGACGAGGGGTGGGCCGCTCGTCGGGCAGCATCGCGATGGCGACGAGCATCGTGAGGAGCGGCGTGGTCGCGTTCCAGATGCCGGCGAGTACGGACGAGATGCGCTCCTCGCCGTAGCCGAGCAGCGTGAACGGGATCGCGTTGCCGAGGAGCCCGACCACGAACAGGTGGCCCCACACCTCGCGTCCCTGCGGCATGCGCGTGCGCTGCACCGCCAACGCGATCAGTAGCACGGCGGCGCCGAGCGCAACTCGGCCGAGCGCCACGTCGACGGGCGCGAAGTGCTTCACCGCGACCTTGATGAAGAGGAAGCTCCCTCCCCATACCGCGGTGAGCAGCGCGAACTCGAGCTGCCAGGGACGCGGTCCCGGCCCGCGCCGGAGGGCTCTCATGCGCTTGTAACGCCCAGCGCGCCCGAAACCGGTCAGCGCCTGTCCGCGTTCAGCGTGTAGGTGCCCACTTGCTCGGCCTGGTCGAGTACGTGGCCGTCGATCGCGCCGCGCACATCGTCCAGTCCGAAGTCGCCGGACAGCCCGGTGTTCGCGGTGTCGAGCGCGTAGACCGCGAAGTGGTAGTGGTGGATCGCCTCGTCGTTCGGCGGCGGGAATGGGCCGTCGTAGTGGCCGTACGTCCCCGCCATGTCGGGGTCGCCCGCCATGAAGCCCGTGTAGTCGTTGGCGCCGCTCACGCCGCCGAAGCTCGTCTCGCCGACCGGCTTGCCGCGCTGCGTGATCTCGCTCGACCCCGCGCCCTCGGGCACCTCGCTCACGTCCGGCGGGATGTCGACCACAAGCCAGTGCGCGAAGTCGCGGCGCGGCTCGTCCTCGCCGATCGTCTCGCCCTCCACTCCCACCTTGCTCGTGTCCTGCGGGACGTCCGGGTCGTACACCACCAGCACAAACGACTGCGTGCCCTCGGGCGCGCCGGACCAGCGGATCGCCGGGCTCGTGTTGCCGCCCGCCGGAGCGGGTCCGTCGTCGGTCAGCGCGCCGAACGCGAAGCGCTCGGGGATCTGCTCTCCGTTGGCGAAGCCGTCAACTTCGATCTGCATTCGCTCCTCCTTGTCGGCTGAGAGTCGCCTCGGCTACCCGGAACGAGCGGGTAGGTCACCGAATGGACTCAGCTTCTTCACGCGGCAGCAACATACGCCGCCTTCATTTCGGGCGGAATCCCGCGCGGCAGATTGAGACACCGGAAGGAGAACGATGAAGCCGAGAAGGACCCGCCTTGCCGCCCTGCTCGTCGCCGTGCCGCTGGCGGCGGCCGCAGCGGCGGTGGCGCAGGCAGACGAAGACACGGACGTAACTCCAGTCGCGACCGACCGGCCCGCGCAGCTGGTGAAGCTCGCGCCGGGCGTGCAGATCGACCCGATCCTGTCGGCCTCCGACATCGTCGGCGGCGATTCGGCCGGAGACACGACCGGCGCCTATCAGATGTCGGGTATCCCGGACGGCATCGGGGCGTTCCGCTCCAGCAAGTCCACCGTCGACCTGCTGCTGAACAACGAGCTGCAGGGCACGCCGTCGAACGCGCGCATCTCGCATCTCGTTCTGGACCGCAAGAGCCGCGGCGTGACGCGCGCCGAGTACGTGCTGGACGGCAGCGAGGGCTACAAGCGCTTCTGCTCGGCCACGCTCGCCAAGATCGGTGGAGTGCCGTGGTACTTCACCGGTGAGGAGAACACGCCGGGCCGTTCGGTCGCAATCAACGCGCAGACCGATCGCGTTCGCGAGACGAACCACTTCGGTTACTTCGACCACGAGAACGTCGCTCCGATCACCGGTCTGCCGTACGGCGCGTTCGTTTCGACCGAGGACGGCTCGGCCGACAAGTCACAGCTGTACGCCTACTTCGCACCTACGTACAAGGACGCGATCGAGGGCAACGGCCAGCTGTTCGTGTGGAAAGCCGACGGTTCGGCGGACTCCACCAGCGACGTCCACAAGAGCGACAGCTCGCTGGCCGGGCGTTTCGTGCCGCTCACACGGACGGAGAACGCCAACGCCGCCACGCTGGAGAACGCGGCGCAGGCCAAGGGCGCGTTCGACTTCACGCGGCTGGAGGATGTGGCGCAGTCGAAGACGAGCGACCGCACGCTCTACTTCGACGACACCGGCGCGCTCGGGGCGCAGACGCAGAAGGGCCGGCTCTACCAGCTGCGGCTGGATAACGGCTTCGACTGGTCGCAGTTCGATGCGAGTGATCCGTCCACCTACCCGACCGCGTCCCTGAAGGTGCTGCTCGACGGCGATCACGGCGACGACATCGTGAACCCGGACAACATCGACGTGTCCGATTCCACGATGGTCATCCAGGAGGACCGCAACGCCGAGAACCGGCCCGCGAGCGTGGCGGGCGGCTACGGCCGCGTGATCACGTACGACCTCGGCGACAAGACGCTGACGCCGGTGGCACGCGTGGCCACGCCCGACGGCACGCTGCCGGGCGAGTGGGAGAGCTCCGGCGTGCTCGATGCCTCGAAACTGCTCGGCCAGGACTGGTGGCTGCTCGACGTGCAATCGCATTCGAGCACGGTGCCGCAGCCGGGGGCGAGCCTCGAGCCCAACAGCTCGAGCGGCGAGGACGGGCAGCTGCTGGCAGTGAGGATCCCCGGCTCCTCCTGAGAGCCGAGGACAGCGAAGAGAGACCGGCGGCCCCGCTCCGGCGGGGCCGCCGCGTCTGTACCATGCCGCCGCCCCGCATGGACTTCGACCTCACAGACGAGCAGCGCGACATCCAGCGCCTGGTGCGCGAGTTCGCGGATCAGGAGGTGCGCCCGGTCGCGGGCGATCTGGACCGCGAGCATCGCTTCCCCTACGAGATCGTGGAGCAGCTCGCCGGCCTCGGGCTGATGGGCATCCCCTATCCGCAGGAGTACGGAGGCGGCGGCGCCGACAACCTGTCGTACGCGATCGCAATCGAGGAGCTGGCGCGAGTCGACTCGAGCGTGGCGATCACGGTCGCCGCGCACACGTCGCTCGGCACGTGGCCCATCTATGCGTTCGGCTCGGACGACCAGAAGGAGCGGCTGATGCCCGAGCTCGCGAGCGGCAGGCGGCTGTGGGCGTTCGGGCTCACCGAGCCGGAGGCCGGCTCCGACGCGGGCAACGTCCGCACGACAGCGCAGCTCGAGGACGGCCACTGGCTCGTGAACGGCGCCAAGCAGTTCATCACCAACTCGGGCACCGAGATCTCGGGCGGCGTGACCATCACCGCGCGCACGGGCGAGGGCGAGACCTCGAACATCATGGTCGAGAACGGCACGCCCGGATACAACGTGGAGCCGCCCTACCGCAAGATGGGCTGGAACGCGTCCGACACGCATCCGCTCGCGTTCGACGACTGCCGCGTGCCGGAGGAGAACCTGCTCGGCCCGCGCGGGCAGGGCTTCAAGCAGTTCCTGCAGACGCTCGACGGCGGCCGCATCGGCGTGGCCGCCATGGGCGTGGGCCTCGCTCAGGGCGCGCTCGACGAGGCGCTCGCCTACGCGAAGGAGAGGCGCGCGTTCGGGCAGCCGATCGCCAAGTTCCAGGCCATCCAGGCGAAGCTCGCCGACATGGCGACGGAGCTCGAGGCCGCGCGCCTGCTCACCTACCGGGCGGCCTGGGAGAAAGATCAGAAGCGGAACTTCTCGCTGACCGCGGCGAAGGCCAAGCTGAAGACGGGCCGGCTGGCGGTGCGTGCCGCCGAGGAGGCCGTGCAGATCCACGGCGGCTACGGCTACATCGAGGAGTACCCGGTGTGCCGCTTCTACCGCGACGCCAAGATCCTCACCATCGGCGAGGGCACCGACGAGGTGCAGCAGATGGTGATCGCGCGGGCGCTCGGCGCCTAGAGCGTCTCGGCCGGCGGGCCGAGGTCCACGCCGCCCGTGAGCTCCGCCCACTGCGGAACGATGCGCGCCGCCCAGCCGCGTACCGACTCCACGCGCCCGAGGCAGCCTCGGCCGTGGTCGTCGAGCAGGTAGACCCACTCCCCGGCGTGCGGGTGACGCGGGCCGCGCATGAATCGCAGGGACGCGTACACGCAGTCGTCGTGATCGCGGTCGTCGAAGTTCACCCGCAGCACGACTTCCCGCTCATCGTGTGGCAGCTGGACCTGCTCGGTCTGCTCCAACGGTGTACTCACCGGTCCCCCGGCAGGAACAGTACCCGCGAATTGGTTTTTTGTCGCCGGTTTGTCGAAAGTCAGCCGCCGAACCTCGCCTTGAGGGACAAGACGCTGTTCACGTACTGCTTCGTGTCGTCGTACATGCCGCGTTGCTGCACCGAGCCGAGCCCCTGGTAATAGGACGCGACCGCGGTCGGCACGTCGCCGCCGGTGTCGTGCAGCAGCTGGCCCAGGTAGAGCACGCCCGCGTGCACGTTCTCGATCGCCGAGTTCGGGTTGAGCTGGGCGCTCGCCAGGTTGCGATTGATCCAGTCCCAGGTGCCGGGCATGATCTGCATCACCCCGCGCGCATTGGCGTCGGACACCATCGAGTTGTTCCAGCCGCTCTCCTGCCACGCGATCGCCTTCGCCAGCGAAGCCGGCACGCCGTGAGCGGCGGCTATCTGGTCGATCGTGCCCCCACTCACGCGCTCGTTCGTGGGATGCGGGTTCGCGTTCGGCACCACGCGCTGCGCCGGCGCCTGCTCGGGCACTTGCGCGAGCGGCGCCTCGGTCGGCAGCTTCAGCACCGTGCCGATGAGGAGCGGGTTGTCCGGGTCGAGGCCGTTCATCCAGGCGAGCTGGCTCACCGCTATGCCGCTCTGGGACGCGATCGCGGTCAGGCTGTCGCCGGGGCGCACGATGTAGGAGCCGCTCGGCCCGGGGGAGCTCACGGCCGGCCCTGTCCCACCGCCCTGCGTGCTCACGCCGGCGCCCTGAAGCGCGGACGCCGCTTCGGGCACCGATGGAATCTTGATGTTCGTCCCGAGCACCACGTTCGAATCCGGCGAAAGCCCGTTGTAGGCGGCCAGCGAGCGCGTCGTGAAGTTGTTCGCGGCGGCAATGCCCCAGAGCGTCTCGCCTGGGGCAACGGTGTGCGAGACGTAGGCGCCGGCGCCCGCGGGCAGCACGGCCAGCGCAGCCGCGGCGGCCACGCTCGAAATGAGCAGCTTCATGGGAATGCGCATCCGGACGGCCTCCCGGGCGTCGAAGTCAGCGGTATTGATGCGACCGCCTTCGCGTGACTCCCCCGCTGCTCCTCTTAGGCTGACGTGCTTATGGAACCCTGCACGACCCCGTGCGGCCGGGGCGCGGAGTGAAGCGCCGCGCCGCGCTCGTCTGGCTGCTCCTGTTCGCGGCGTACGCGGCCACGCTGGGGCTTCATGCGTTCGGCAGCTCTGACTACGGCGGCGACGAGCCCCATTACCTGCTCGCGGCGCAGTCGCTGGTCGACGACGGCGATCTCGACGTGCAGAACCAGTACGGGCTGCGCTCCTACGACTCCTTCTATCCCTACGTGCTGGACCGCCACGGCCGGACTGTGAAGGGCGCGCTCAACGAGCCGCACGGCGTGGGCGTGCCGATACTGATCGCGCCGGCATTCGCGATCGGCGGGGCCAAGGCCGTCGAGCTGTTCCTCGCGGCGATCGCGGCGCTCGCGGGCGCCCTGGCGTACCTGCTTGCGCTGCGGATAGCGCCCGATCCCTGGGCGATCGGCGCGGCGCTCGCGGGCGGCCTCTCTCCCCCGCTGCTCGCGTACGGCACCGCCGTTTACCCCGAGCTGCCGGGCGCGGCATGTCTCGCAGGCGCGGCCCTGCTGGCGCTGAGGCTGAGGGAGCGGCCCACGCGGCCGGCGGCATTCGCATGCTTCGCGCTCCTGGGCGCGCTTCCGTGGCTCGGCACGAAGCTGGTGGTTCCGGGAGTTGTGATCGGTGCCTATGCGTTCTGGGCGCTCCGCCGGCAGCGCCGGAACATGCTCGCGGTGCTGTCCGCGGAGCTCGCCGCCTTCAGCGTGGCGATGTACGTAGGGGTGAACGAGGGCGTCTACGGCGGCGTGACGCCCTACGCCGCGGACTTCAAGGGCGAGACGGCCACCGGCGCAAGCTCGGCAGGCGACTACCTCGACCGCGCCTACAGGCTTGTCGCCCTGTTCCTCGACCGCGAGTTTGGGCTGCTCCGCTGGGCACCCGTGTTCCTTCTCGGCTTCTACGGGCTGTGGCTGCTCTGGCGCGGCAGGCGCGACCGGCTCAGCGTCGGCCTGCCGGGCTACGCGCAGATGGAGCGCTGCGGCGCGCTCTGCGCGGCTGCGGCCGGTGCGCAGCTCCTCGTGGCGGCGTTCCTCGCCCCGACGATGTTCGGGTTCTGGTTCCCGGGCCGCCATCTGCTCCCGGCCCTGCCGTTGCTGGTGCCGCTCGTCGCGCTGGGGCTGAGACACGCGCCGCGCATCGGCCTGCTGCTGTCGACACTCACGGGCGCGGCGTCCGTGTGGCTCTACGTGGACGCGCGTACAGGCGGCTCGGCGCTCGCGCTCGGGCGCCCCGACGCGCCCTGGGGGCCGCTCGTGAAGGCCTGGCCGTACTTCGGCGGTGACGTGTACTCCGACGTGCTCGCCGCCGCGGTGGGCGTCGCGCTGCTCGCTCTCGTCGTGCGAGAGGCCCGCCGGTCGCGCAGGAGCGCGGGCGCGAGCCGCCTCACATACTCCGGGTAGCTCAGCGGATGCCGCTGTCGAGCACCATGCGCACGCGAGCCACCTTGCCGCGCCTGACCCTCACGACGCGGGTCTCCGGCCGCGGCAGAGCATGGCCGGTCGAGGCTCGCACCACGTAGCGACCCGGGGCGAGAGAGAGGCGGAAGCGCCCATCGGAGTCGGAGTGCGTCGTGGCCACGCGCCTGTGGCGGCGTACCACGGTCACCTCGGCGCCGGCCAGACGCCGCGGCGCGCACGACGGATCGGGCGGTAAGCGCTCTACAGGACAGGTGGGCGCGGTCGCGACCGTGCCCGATATCCCGCTGCTCGCGGCGAGGGCGATCAGAAGCGCCAGCACGCCCTCATGATCCCAGGGGCTTCTACTCGGCCCGGCGTTCGAGCAGCTTCGTGGCCGCCGTGGCGGGATCGATGCGCCGCGCGACCACCTCGTCGAGCAGCGCCTGCACCTCGTCGTCCTCGCGCACCTGCTCCTCCAGCCCGCGGCGCATCCGGTAGGCCGCGAGGCCGATCACCTCGTTCATCAGGTTCCGCCGCCGCCGCTCCTCGAGCGTGCCCGCCTCGCGGATGTGCTCGCGATGCTCGCGGATCTTCTCGGCCAGCTCGTCGACGCCCTCGCCGCGGGCTGCCTCGGTGCGCACGATCGGCACGCGCCAGTCGCCCTGCGGGGCGAGCGAGAGCGTGCCGCGGATCTCGCGGATCATGGTGTCGGTGAGCGGGTGGTCGGCCTTGTTCACCACGATCACGTCGGGGATCTCCATCACGCCGGCCTTCAGCGCCTGGATGGAGTCACCGGACCCCGGCATCAGCACGAGCACGACCGTGTCGGCGTGATCGATGATGTCGACCTCCGCCTGGCCCACGCCGACGGTCTCGAGGAACACGTCCTGCTTGCCCGCGGCGTCCATGAGCAGCGCCGCCTGGAGAGTCGCCTCCGACAGGCCGCCGAGCGAGCCGCGGCTGGCCATCGAGCGGATGAACACGCCGGGGTCGAGGAAATGCTCGGTGAGCCGGATGCGGTCGCCGAGGAGCGCGCCCTGTGTGAACGGCGAGGAGGGGTCGATCGAAAGCACCGCCACATCGCGGTCCTTCGAGCGCGCCTCCTTCACCAGCGCGCCGATGAGCGTGGATTTGCCAACGCCGGGCGGCCCGGTGAAGCCGACCATCGCGGCGTTCCCCGTACGCGGGTAGACCTCACGGACGAGCGCCCAGCCCTCGGGATCGTCGTTCTCGACGAGCGAGATCGCCCGCGCGAGCGCGCGCTTGTCGCCGGCGAGCAGCTGTTCGCTGAGCTCCGCCGCTGTACGTCCGGGGGCTGCCATGGGGCGCGAATCCTATGGCGCGCCGCGGCAAGCCGATTTTCGGATTTGCTTCTAGCGCGTACCGCGCCGCGGTGCAGGCGCTACCGGCGCACCAGCCCACGATCAGCGCATTACGTCAGCCGGAGTCGCCGCCGTTGCCGCTGCCGTCGTCGATCTCTATGTCGAGAGCGGCCGCCACGCTCGGCGCGGCCGACACGATGCGGGCGACGCCGACAGTTGGCGCGAGCGCCACCAGTGCGCCGACCACTTCGTCCGCCGACGAGCCGTTCTCCATCGCGCGGTCGATCTGCCAAACGTAGGTGGCGGGATCGGCATCGAGCGCTACGAGCGCTCCCAGGTTCACGAGCGCGTGGGTGCGGGGGTCGAGGCCCGACTGCTCCACGTTCTGGATCCGGATGGACATGAGCGTCTCGAACGCCGAGCTGTCGTTGTCGGAGACCCGCTGCAAGGTGTCCTGGCGCTGCTCGTCGCTCCGCGCCGCCTGCTTCCGGGACTGGGACTGCTGCTGAGTGGTCATCTGACCTCTCCTCAGGGGTGGGGGTTGCCTTCCCGGTCTGCCGTAGGCCCCGGTTCGAGCGAGTCAACGAAGCGGCGCGCGAGATCGCGGGAGATGGCGCCTCCGCACGTGTCCGGTCGACAGCCCGGGGACGGGTTAAGGTGCGCGCCGATGCGGGTGTTCGTGGCCGGAGCGGCGGGTGTGATCGGGAGATCGCTCGTGCCGATGCTCGTCGAGGCAGGGCACGAAGTGACCGGCGGCACGCGCAGCGAGGCGCGTGCGGACGACATTCGCGCAATGGGCGCCGAGCCGGTGGTGGGCGACGTGTTCGACGCCGACGAGGTGAAGCGCGCCGTGGCGGCGGCTCGCCCGGAGGTCCTCATCAACCAGCTCACGGATCTGCCGAGCGCTATCGACCCGAAGGGCGGCCCCGACCAGTTCGCCGGCACCAATCGGCTCCGCCGTGAGGCGAGTCGCATCCTCATGGATGCCGCGGCCGAGGCGGGCGCGCGGCGCGTGGTCGCACAGAGCATCGCCTTCGTGTACCGGCTCACCGGTGAGGGCCTGAAGACAGAGGAGGACGAGCTCTTTCTCGAGGCCCCACCGCCGTCCGGCGAGGTGGTGGGTGCCGTCGCGGACCTCGAGCGCACGGTCACGGGTGACGAGCGCCTGGAAGGCCTAGTGCTCCGGTACGGCTACTTCTACGGGCCGGATACCGCCTATTCGAGCGACGGATCGATGGCGGCCCTCGCACGCAGGCGCCGGCTCGCCGTGGTGGGCGCGGGCAGCGGCGTGTTCTCGTT
>JBJMLG010000209.1:0-6590 GCA_045805385.1 Thermoleophilaceae bacterium | reverse complement strand
GGCCATCGTGGCGAACTCGCGCCGCCGCTCGGCGATGCCGACCGCGATGAACAGCGCCACCGCCCCGGCCGCGAGCGCGATCGCGAACGCCTCCTCGATGCGACTGATGCCCCTCAGGTCGACCGTGGTGATCGAGCTGGTGGTGACGGCGGTCTGCTCGGCGATGTTGTGCACCTCAGTGCCGGCGCCCTTCGTCGCCGCCGCGACGCGCTTCGCGACCGCAGCGGCGTTGCCGCCGGTCTTGGCGAACACAACGTTCGGGCCGCCCGAGTTGCTCGCGCGCGAGAGGTACGGCAGGTTCGTGACCATGAAGGAGTCCTTCGGTGCGGACGGGAACTCCTGCACGGTGCCGATCACGTGGAACGGCACAACCCGGAACTTCCCGGTCCGCTGGTCGAGCACGCGCAGGCGCAGGAGGTCACCCGGCTTCAGCGAGTAGTCCGTGATCGTCTCCTTGCTCACGAGGATCCCGTCCGGCGTCTTGGCCAGCCGGTCGATCGCCCGCTTGGCGTTCAGACCGACGAAGTAGGAGTCGCGCAGCGTCGTTGCCTTCGTGAACGAGTGCGGGTCGATGCCGTAGGTGTCCTGGAGGTCGGGGCCGATGTAGGCGTAGGAGTGGTCCACGCCGGTCGTGGCCTTCACCCCCGGCACCGCGGCGACCTTCTGGGTGAGCCCCTGATGGGAGGCGACGCCGGGCGCCGCCGTAGCGGTCACGTCCGCGCCGAGCGTGAGCTGGGCGTCGACCTTCGCCTGCTGGTCGTAGGTGGCGGAGAAGATGCCCAGGTTCACCCCGAAGGCAAGCAGCAGGCCGACCACGACCAGGCCGCGGTTGATCGCCGCTCCGCGCCTGCCCGCGCTGGCGAGCAGGAAGGTGCGCATCGAGTCTTCACCACCGCGGCGCGCGGCCCGGCCGGCGGCCCAGGTGAGAGCGCGGCCGCGAAAGCGGACGAGCAGAAGCGTGGCCCCGATCCAGAGGAGCGCCGGCGCGAAGAACATGTAGACCGACAGCGAGAGCGTCGGGTTGGAGTCCGGGTTCACGACCGCTGAGAAGCCCGTCCGCGCAGTGAGCCAGTAGATCAGGCCGCTGATGATCAGGAAGATCACATCGAGGTAGAGGCGCTGCCACAGCGGCGGCTTCTCGCGGCGGGTCGCGCGGCGACCCTCGGCCACGGAGCCGCGGAGCACGGAGAAGCTTGCGGCTAGCCGCGCCGCCGCGGCCCCCGCGATCGCCACGAAGACGCACACGCCGGCGACGACGGCCGCCCGCGCGGCGGTGAGGTGCGCGCCCCCCGTAACGAGCAGCTGTACCGCGCCTAACGCGACGGCCGCGCCCGCGAGCCCGGCGATCACGCCGAGGATGGCGCTCTCCACGCCGGCGAGCGTGAGCAGCCCGCGCGCGGTCGAGCCACGCGCACGCAACAGCGAGAGGTCGCGCCGGTCGCGGTCGACCGTGCCGAGAGCGGCGAGATAGGCGAGGCCGAGCGCGATCAGCGCGCCGGGCACAGCGAGCATGATGTAGAGCGTCTCCGCGTAGAGCGCGTCGCCGGCGGCGGTGTTGAGCGAGTCGGAGAGGTTGTCGACGAACTGGACCTGGCCCGGGACGCTGCGCTCGAGGCGGTTCTTAGCCTGGGTCGCCTTCGCGAACGCCGTGCTCGGGCTGCCGGAGCTGAGCGGGCTCGGGTCCAGCTGCGTCTGGACCTGCCACTGCACGCCGTCGATGGCCCCGGGCTGTGCGCTCGAGCCGACGCTCGCGGGCGTGATCGTCCGCAGTGTGGGGGCGAGCGACTTCGCGAAGGTGTCGAGCGGGACGATCGCGATGTTGGCCGGTGGCTGAGCCGGCGCCGGGCCCACGGCGGGATTGAGCGGCTGGAAGAGCTGGTCGGCGGCCGTCACGAGCGCGATGCCGGACACCTTCAGCGGGACCGGCTTGCCGCCGCTGCGGGTGACGAGCGACACCGTGTCGCCCACATGGGCCTGGAGCGTGGCCGCCATCTGCTGGTCCAGCACCACGCCACCGGGCGCGAGGCTGCCCTGGAGGAACCGGAAGGTCTTCAGATGCTGCTGATAGTTCGGCGGCACCGCGAGGATCGAGCCCCTGCCGGCGGTGCTCGTGCCGCCGCCGGCCTTGTGCACCGTCTGCGACAGCGGCGCGGTCGCCGTCGGAGAGGCCTGGAGCACACCCGGCTGGCTCGCGAGCTTCGAAGCCACCGTCTGGGCGCTCTTCAGCGACCCGACGGGGCCTTGAAGATCGAGCGGCACGGCGCGCACGGCCGTCCCGCTCACCGTGCGGAGCGAGTTGCCGACGAACAGCAGCATCCCGCCGAGCAGCGCCACCGCGGCGGCGAGCACGACGATGCGAGTGAGGGTGCGTCCTGGCGCGCGCCAGAGGTTCGCCGCAGCGAGCTCGAGCCACAGCATCAGAGCGTCTCCTCGTTCATGATCCGCCCGTCGAGCAGTGTCATCAGGCGCCTTCCGCGCGCGGCCACGTCCGGATCGTGCGTGGCCAGCACGAGAGCGAAGCCGAGCTCCTCCTGCAGCGCATCGATGAGGTCGAGCACGCGCACGCCGGTGTCGCTGTCGAGGTGCCCTGTGGGCTCGTCGCAGAGCAGCAGCTCCGGCCGCTGACCGAGCGCACGCGCGATCGCCACGCGCTGCTGCTCGCCACCGGACAGCTCCGACGGCAGCGAGTCGCCCTTCTTGGCGAGGCCGACGAGCGCGAGCAGCTCGGCGGGATCCCTCGGGTCGCGGCCGGCTCGTCGTGCGCTGCGCGCCGCGAACGCGACGTTCTCGCGGGCGGTGAAGTAGGGAAGGAGATTGGCCGCCTGGAAGACGTAGGCGATGCCCTGAGCGCGGGCACGTCCGCGTGCCGCGGCGTCGAGCGAGGAGAGCGGCTCGCCCTTCCACATCGCCGACCCGGAGGTGGGCGTCACGAGGCCGCCGAGCACGTGCAGCACGGTGGTCTTGCCGGATCCCGACGGGCCGGTGAGAGCCACGCGGTCGGCCGGCTCGATCGCCGTCGTGACCTCGTGGAGTGCCACCACGCGCGCGTCGCCTGCGCCGTAGGCGACCGTCACGCGATCGCACGCGGCCAGCGCGGTATCCAGTGCCGGGGTTGTCACAGTCACGAGACGGCCCTCCCGTCTCGCATCTCGATCACCCGGTCGGCGGAGCCTGCGACGTGGTCGGAGTGCGTCACGATCACGACCGTCGAGCCGTACCTCGCGCGCAGCTCGGCGAGCGACTCCATCACCCGCCTCTCGTTGTCGCGGTCGAGCTCGCCGGTGGGCTCGTCCGCCAGCACGAGCCCCGCCCTGCGCGCGGCTGCTCCCGCAATGGCCACGCGCTGCTGCTCGCCGCCGGAGAGTCGCACGGCGAGCTCCCCGCCGCGCGCGCCCAGCCCGAAGTGAGCGAGGGCCTCGCGCGCCCTGAACTCGGGATCTTCGACCCCGGCCAGCCGCAGCGCGGCCGCCACGTTCTCTTGAGCCGAGAGCGTCGGCCACAGGTTCTCGCTCTGGAACACGATCGCCAGGTCCCGCGCGCGGTACTCCGCCAGCTCGTCCTCGGCTAGCCGGCCGAGGGAGTTGCCGAACACGCGGACCTCGCCGGCCGACGGCTCGTCGAGCCCGGCGGCTAGCGACATGAGCGTGGACTTGCCGGAGCCGGACGGTCCAAGGACGGCGACGAGCTCGCCGCGCTCTACACGGAGATCTAGGCCCCGAAGCGCGACGGTCTCGACCGGCCCGGAGCGGTAGATCTTGAAGACGTCGTGGCACTCGAGCGCCGGCCAGACGACCTGGCGCGTCTCCTGCTCGGGCTCGGCGTAGAGGCTTCTCACAGCCACTTGAAGCTCCCGATCATCATCTTGTAGGCGTCCACGTTGTCCACGCCGACGGGCGTCGCGAGCTCCACCACGGCGACCTTGCCGTGCTTGCCGAGCTCGTAGCGGTCGACTGTCAGCGTCACGCGCTTTCCGGTGACCGGGTTCGGCGCGCTGCGCGTGGTGTAGGTGACCTTCACCAGCTTCTTGCCGCCGAGCGAAACGGTCTCGGTCTGCTTGGTCTTCACCGAGGGGGTCAGGGCCTTGAGCTTCTTGATTTCGCCCGTCACCGACGCGGGAGTCGGAACGGCGCCCTTCGATATCGCTACGCGCACGAGGTTGTCCTTATCCTGGAAGGTCACGGTGCTCGCAGAGCCCTTCTGGGCCCAGCCCTCCGGGTAGCGCATCGACCATCCGGCGGTGCTGTTGCGGTAGGTCAGGAAGTTCTGGTTGTCCGGGATGTCCCCGGTTGCCGTGGCCTTCGCCTCCGCCGCCACCGAGCCGTTCGAGCTGCCGGTGGTGGAGCCTCCGCTCGACTTCGATGAGCCGCATCCCGCGGCCAGCGCGGCAGCGAGCACGATCGGCACGCCGAGTTGGATCAGTGACTTCTTGGACATGCCGCGATGTTGGGCGACCCGGCATGACGATTTCCTGACGGCCTCGATGGGTACCTGCGGCCTGGGCGTCGTGGCTGACCACAAACAAGAGCTGCTTCAGCTGATAGAGGGCTCCCCGAACCCGCCACTCATGCTCGGCGGCATGGCCGAGGCGATCGGCGTCTCCTACGACGACGCCGAGCGGCTGCTCGGCGAGCTGATCCGCGAGGGTCGCGTGCGCATGGACGGAGAGCGTCCGATCGCCGTCGAGCCCTCAGGCGGCAGCACCGGCGGGACCGCCTAGCGCGTCGAGGGCTGCGCGCCGGTGCCCTCGAGCGCCTGCTCGAGCGCCTCTGCGGAGTCGATGTCGTGGGCGTGGGCGAGGTTCGACGCGACGAGCGAGGACATTGCGCCGGGACGGTACTTGTCGATACATTACATCCATGACTGTCGAGCTAACGCTCGCACCCAAGCAGAAGCGGCCGGCGGGCGAGCCCTGCTGCGAGCCGCTCGTGTACCCGGCGGTCGACCGCGAGAAGGCCGAGCGGATCGCTGAGGTCGCGAAGGCGCTGTCGGACCCGGTTCGCGTGCAGGTCGTCGACGTGCTGCGCAAGCACGCGGGCCAGGTGTGCGTGTGCGAGCTGGTGCCGCTGTTCGACATCGCCCAGAACACGCTCTCGCACCACCTCAAGCGGCTGCGCGACGCCGGTGTCGTGGGCGTCGAGAGGCGCGGGCTGTTCGCCTACTACTACGTCAACCCCGAGGCACTGGAGGAGATCGACTCATGGCTGAACAGGTGAAGGAAGCGGTGCGCCGGCGCTACGCCGCCGCGGCGACGCGCACGGCGGGCGAGGGCTGCTGCAACTCGGAGGCGTCGTGCTCCGACAGGAACGGCAACGAGGTCTTCGGTGCGGCGCTCTACGACGCGGATGCGCGCGACGATCTCCCCGAGGCGGCGCGCCTGGCGTCACTGGGCTGTGGCAATCCGACGGCGGTCGCCGAGCTGCACGCGGGCGAGACGGTGCTCGACCTGGGCTCGGGCGGCGGAATCGACGTGCTGCTCTCGGCGAAGCGAGTGGGACCGTCGGGTAAGGCGTACGGGGTGGACATGACGGACGAGATGCTCGAGCTGGCGCGCCGCAACGCACGCGAGGCGGGGGCCGCGAACGTGGAATTCCTGAAGGGCGAGATCGAGGAGCTGCCGCTACCCGACGACTCCGTGGACGTCGTGATCTCGAACTGCGTGATCAACCTTTCAGCGGACAAGCCGCGAGTGCTGCGCGAAGCCGCGCGGGTTCTGCGTAGCGGCGGCCGCTTCGCGGTGTCCGACGTGATCGCCGACGAGGACATGGACCACGCCACGCGTTCGGACATGGAGCAGTGGACCGGCTGCATCGCCGGCGCACTCACGCGGCGCGACTTCGAGCAGGCTCTCGAGCAGGCCGGGCTCACGGACATCGAGATCCAGCCAACCCACCGCGTGCACGAGCACGCGTCGTCCGCGATCGTGCGAGCACGGAAGCCGTGACGAGCACGGCGCGCGGGATCGAGCTGCACGATCCGCAGCAGCTCTACCGCCAGTGGGAGCACCAGCAGTGGAACCCGTTCGAGATCGAGCTGGCTGCCGACCGCGAGCACTGGCAGCGGATGAGCGGCGAGGACCGCGGGCTCGTCCTGTGGGCGCTCTCGTCGCTGATGGTGGCGGAGGAGCGGATCACCACGAAGTTCGCCGGGCTGATCATGGCCGCCGACAGCGAGGAGGAGACGACCTTCCTCGCCACCCAGCAGGTCGACGAGGCGCGGCACATGCAGCACTACGCACGGCTGCAGGACGAGGTGATCGCCGACCCGCAGGCGATCGCCGCACATGTGGCGCGCTCGCGCGAGCAGCTCGGCGAGTCGTTCTCCGTGATCTTCGACGAGGCGCTCGTGCAGGCCCACGAGAAGCTGGCGGCCGATCCGCGCGACCGCGCCGCGAAGGTGGCCTTCGTGACGACGTACCACCTCATCATCGAGAGCACGCTCGGCCTCACGGCGTTCCGCTTCATCACCGCGTTCCTCGAGCGCGAGGGCCTGCTGCCCGGCTTCGTGGACGGCTACTCCAAGATCCACCACGACGAGCAGCGGCACATCGCGTACGGCGTGTGGTTCCTGCGCGAGTCCGTGCGCGACGACGG
>JBJMLG010000208.1:0-25482 GCA_045805385.1 Thermoleophilaceae bacterium | reverse complement strand
GCCCGCGCAGCTCGTTGCGGTTCGCCGCGAAGACGAAGATCGCCGCCGCGAGGGCACCCAGGATCACAAAGTGGAACGCGCGGTCGATGGCGATCAGCCGCAGAACGATCTTGTCGCGGAGCGCCTTGCCACGAAGGGGGATGTCGATCTCGTCCGGATCGGGTGGATAGGTACGCGCCGGATGGTCGGGCGGCGGGAGCGGCAGCCAGCTGTCACAGCGCAGGCAGCGGTGCCAGCGGAAGCCCTCCGGCGCCTCCCGCACCACCACGGCGTCCTGCGGCCGGATGCGCTCGGCGTCGGTGCCGATCAGCTCGTGACCGCGGAGGCCGCAGACGAGCAGCTCGTAATGGAATCGCGGCATGAAGCGCCGCGGCTCGGCGATGCCGGGCGGCGTGTCGGGCCGGCGTGGGTGTCGCACGTGCCGATCCTTACCCATCTGCAGCGCCGCGTACGTCTTCGCGGCTGACGCCGAATCGTCACGTTCGCGTCTGGAACCGTCACACGCGACGGCGGAGCATCGCGCCTGTCAGCAAGCGACAGGAGGGTTTCGATGTACGGAGCGATGGGCTTGGGACACGCGGTGTTGTGGCGAGCCGGGCGGCGCCTGCGCGCCGAACGCGGTCAGGGCACGGTCGAGTACGTGGCGTTGATCCTGCTCGTGGCACTCGTGATGGCGGGCGTCGTGGCCGCGATGAAGGGCTTCAAGACCGACCAGGGCAAGGACCTCGGCGACGCGATCGTGGGGAAGATCCGCGAGGCCGTCGACAAGGTGCAGTTCTAGGCGCGGCGCACGCGGCCCTTCACGAGGCCCCAGATCTCGTGCGCCTCCCGGACACGCATCGCCAGCACGGCCGCGGCGTACACGGCGCCACCGGCTGCGATCGCCATGCCGAGCGACACGATCTGCGCCCAGAGAGCGCGGCCGAGCGCCGCGTCGAGGCCGCGCCAGACCGCGTAGCTCGCCGCACCGAGCGCCAGTCCGGCGAGGAGCATGCGGCCGAAGGCGAGCGCCGTGGCGCGGCCCTCGATGCTGCCGAGGTCGCGCCGCAGGATCGCGGCCTGGAGCGCCGTCATCGAGGCGGTGCCCACGACCGTGCCGATCACGATCCCGGAGATGCCGAACGGGCCGTGCAGCGCCAGCGCCACGATCGCGTTGAGACCGATGTTCGCAAGCGCGAGCGGAGTCGTGATCCAGGTGCGCTGGAGGCTGAAGAAGGTGCGGGTGTAAAGCAGGCTGACGCCCTCGAAGGGAAGCGCGACCGCCCACCAGACCATCGCCGTGGACACGAGGTGGGTGGCGTGCCCGCCGAACGCGCCGCGTTGGTACACGAGCCGCGTGATCGGCTCGGACAGCACGGCCAGCACGAACGCGGACGGGATCAGCAGGAGCGCCGTCTGCCGCACCCCGCCGGCCATGGTGGCGCGCAGGTTGTCGCGCTCGCCGCGCACGGCGTAGCGCGCGAGTGTGGGGAAGAGCACTGTCGCGATCGCCACCGAGAAGAGACCCTGCGGCAGCTGGTACACGCGGAAGGCGCGCTCGATCGCGGCCGGCGTCTGCGGGCTCACAAGCGTTCCGAAGAACGAGTCGATCACCAGGTTCAGGCTCACGAGCCCCAGCGCGAGGGTGACCGGGAGCATCAGCTTGAGCACCCGCCTCACGTTCGGATCCCGCCAGTCGAGGGCGACCGTGAAGCGCCCACCGAGGCCGCGGAGCCACGGCACCGGCAGGAGCAACATCACCACCGTTCCCACGAGCACGCCCGCCGCATACCCGTAGATCCGGTCGCCGGCCGAGAGCATCGGGACGACTCCGACGAGGAAGCCGATCACCACGACGTTCCAGGCGAGCGGGGCGAGGGCCGGGCCCGCGAAGCGGTCGAAGGCGTAGAGCATGCCCACCACGAGCCCGGACACGGCAAGCAGCGGCACCGTCACGAACAGGATCTGCGAGAGCACGATGGTGAGGTGACGGAGCTCGGGCTGGTCGTCGAAGCCCGGCGCGAGGAGCGGCATCACGACCGGCGCCAGGAGCACGAAGACTGCGGTCAGCCCGCCGAGCACGAGCACGATCAGGAAGAACAGCGACGAGGCGACCCTGAAGGCCTCCTTCTTCTTCCCGTTCTCCAGCAGCTCCGTGAAGACAGGCACGAACCCGGCTTGCAGCGGGCCTTCGGCGAACAGCGCGCGCAGCACGTTCGGCACCTGGTAGGCGATCGTGAACGCCGACATCGGCCCGGTCACGCCGAAGCGGCTCGCGGCGGCGATCTCGCGCACCAGCCCCGCTATGCGCGAGGCACCCGTGGCGACCGAGAAGAACGCGGTGCTGCGAGCAAGCCGGCGCCGCCGCTCGGGCTCGCTCTCGCGCGCGGACGTGGCGGCCGATGCGGGAACGCCCGGATCGATCGGCTCTGTCGGAGTGCTCAGGGACTCAGGCCCCGGGTTCTCTGTCAATGGAGGCGGCTCCGCTCCGGCTGCGGGATATCGTGGCCCGCGCGAATGCGGTCACAGCGAATGCAAGCTAGCGGGCAGGACGGCAGCCTATGTGCGGGATAGCCGGCATCTACGACTCACGGGGCGGCGCGTCCGAGGAGCTCGTGCGCCAGATGACGGCGCGGCTCCGTCACCGCGGCCCCGACGGCGAGGGCTACCACTCTGAGCCCGAGATCGCGCTCGGCATGCGGCGCTTGGCGATCATCGACCCCGAGCACGGGCACCAGCCGCTCTATGACGAGTCCCGCTCGATCGCGGTCGTCTTCAACGGGGAGATCTACAACCACGCCGAGCTGCGGGGCTGGCTCGAGGAGCGCGGCCACCGCATGCAATCGGGGAGCGACGGCGCGATTCTGCCGCACCTCTACGAGGAGCTCGGGGAGGGCTTCGTCGAGCGGCTGAACGGGATCTTCGCGATCGCGCTGTGGGACTCGCGCGAGCGCTCGCTGCTGCTCGCGCGCGACAAGTTCGGCGTGAAGCCCCTGTACTACTCGGAGCACGGCGGCCGCCTCAGCTTCGCCTCCGAGATCAAGGCGCTGGTGGTGGATCCCTCACTCCCGCGGGATCTCGACCTCGAGGCCGTCGACGAGTTCCTCACCTTCCGCTTCGTGCCCTCGCCTCGCACGCTGCTCGCCTCGGTCCGCAAGCTGCCGCCCGCGAGCCTCCTGCGCGCCGGCTCCGAGGGCGTCAGTGAGCGGCGCTACTGGTGGGGCGATCCGAGCCCGGTGCGCGAGGACCGCGAGCAGCTGGTCGGCGAGTACCTCGAGGCGTTCGAGACGGCGGTCACGCGCCAGCTGATGAGCGACCGCCCGATGGGCGTGATGCTCAGCGGGGGCCTCGACTCCGCCGCGGTCACGGCGGTCATGGCCCGCAAGCTGCCGAAGGTGCGCGCGTTCACCGTCGGCTTCAGCGGCGGCGGCCCGGAGACGAACGAGGTCGCCGCGGCTGCAGAGACGGCGAAGCTGTTCGACGCCGAGCACCAGTCGGTGGTGGTGGGGGCGTCCGAGTACCTGGAGCGGCTGCCGGAGTCGCTCACCGCGCTCGACGAGCCCGTCGGCGCGACGAGCGCGCTCGCGGTGCGGTTCGTGGCAGAGCTGATGCGGCCGTCCGTGCCCGTGGGGCTCAGCGGCCAGGGCGCCGACGAGCCGCTCGCCGGCTACGGGCGCCACTTCGGCGTGCGCCTCGCTGGCCGTCTTCGCGCACTCGGCCCGCTCCCGCGGCTCGCCGCGAAGCTCGCGGGCCGGACGGGGCGCACACAGCTTCGCCGCGGGCTGGAGACGCTCGAGGCGCGCAGCGACTCCGAGATGCTCATGACCGCCTACCGCGTGCTGTCGCCCGACCTCAAGCAGCGCCTCTACCGGCCCGAGCTCAGGCGGCAGCTGGCCGGCGCGCGGCCTGAGGAGGTCGTCGAGCGCTACCGGGCGCGCGTCGCGGACCTCGACCCGCTCTCGCAGATCCTCTACGTGGACACGCGGCTGTCGCTGCCGGACGAGCTGCTGATGATCGCCGACAAGATGTCGATGGCCGAGTCGGTCGAGATGCGTGTGCCCTTCCTCGACCAGGACCTGGTGGCGCTTGTCGAGTCGATGCACCCGTCGATGAAGCTGCGCGGGCGGGAGGGAAAGTCGATCCACAAGGAGGCGATGCTGGGTCTGCTCCCCGAGGAGATCGTGCGGCGGCCGAAGGTCGGCTGGGAGACGCCGCTCGACAGTTGGCTCCGCGACGAGCTGCGCCCGCTCCTCGAGGACGTGCTGCTCTCTGCCGGCGGTGTGTGCCGCGAGCTCTTCGAGGAGCACGCGCTGCGTGACCTGATCGAGGAGCACGCGAGCGGCGCGCGCGACCGGACGCGTGAGCTGTTCTGCCTGCTCAGCCTCGGGCTCTGGCATCGCGCCTTCGTGGAAACGCCTGCGCCGGCGGCGGCCGCCGGGTAGGAGGCGGGAAAGTTCCTGCGAACATGACCTCGGTGCCGGAGATCCACAAGGACTTGCCCGTCGCCGTGTTCGACTCCGGCGTCGGCGGGCTCACAGTGCTGCACGAGTGCCTCGTGTCGCTGCCGCATGAGGACTTCGTCTACCTGGGCGACACCCAGCACTTCCCGTACGGTGACCGCTCGGCGGAGGAGCTGCAGGCGTTCGCGTTCGACCTCGCGGGCCAACTGCTCGACCGTGGCGCGAAGCTGCTCGTGGTTGCCTGCAACTCGGCCACCGCTGCGGCGCTGCCCACGTTGCGCGCCGAGTTCGGGCGCACGGTCGAGGTGCTCGGCGTGGTCACGCCGGAGTCGCGGCTCGCCGCTTCGACCACCATCAACGGGCGCGTGGGTCTCCTCGCCACGCACACCACGGTCCACAGCGGCGCGTACGACCGCGCCCTTGCGCAGGCCGCTCCGCACGCGCAGCTGTTCCCGGTCGCTTGCGCGGAGCTCGCGCCGCTGATCCAGCGCGACGGCGAGTTCGACGAGCAGGTGGTCGAGGCAGTGGAGCGCGGCTGCGACCCGCTTCGCGAGGCCGGCGTCGACACGGTCATCCTCGGCTGCACGCACTACCCGCTGGTCCGCCCGATGATCCAGCGGGCGCTCGGGCGCGGAGTCAAGATCGTCTCGTCGGGCCACGCCATCGCCGAGGACGTGGAGCGGGTGCTCCGCGAGCGCGGCCTCATGAACGACGAGAGCCGGCGCGGGGAGTACAGCTTCCTGTGCACCGGCGATCCCGAGTCGTTCAGCCGCGTGGGCACGCGTTTCCTCCAGATGCCGCTCGGCGAGGTTCAGCGGCTCGAATCGCTGTCCACCACCGAGCTCATCGCGGCGAGGAGAGTGGCGTGACGCGCGCCGACGGCCGCACGTCGCCGGACCAGATCCGGCCCACCACGATCCAGACCGGCTTCGTTCGCTCGGCCACCGGCTCGGCCCTGATCGAGTGCGGCGGCACGCGGGTGATCTGCACCGCGACGGCCGTCGAGGACGTGCCCCGCTGGATGGCCGGCTCCGGCCGCGGCTGGCTCACCGCCGAGTACGGCATGCTTCCGGCCTCCACGGGTGAGCGCAAGCCGCGCGACGTCACGAAGGGCCGCGCCGACGGGCGCACCGTGGAGATCCAGCGCCTCATCGGCCGGGCGCTGCGAGGAGTGGTCGACTTCAAGGCACTCGGCGAGCGCACGATCTACGTGGACTGCGACGTGCTCGAGGCCGACGGCGGCACCCGCTGCGCGTCGATCACCGGCGGCTACGTGGCCCTCCAGCTCGCGTGCGCGCGGCTCGTGGAGGAAGGTCGGCTCGCCTCGATCCCGCTCACGCAGTCGATCGCGGCTATCTCCTGCGGGATTGTCGACGGCGTCGCGCTGCTCGACCTCAACTACCCCGAGGACTCGAGCGCGGACGTGGACATGAACGTGGTCATGACCGGCGACGACGGGCTCGTGGAGGTGCAGGCCACGGCGGAGCGCATGCCGCTCTCGCGGGCCTCGCTCGACGAGCTGCTCGCACTGGCCGCGGTCGGCATACAGCAGCTCCGCGAGGTGCAGACCGCAGCCACCGGCGGACTGCCCGTGACCGCGTAGCGCGGGGAGCCGGGTAGTGAAGCTGGTGCTGGCCACGCGCAACGCCCACAAGCTGCGCGAATTCGAGGGCCTGCTCCCGGGCCACGAGATCCTGCCCCTGCCGGACGACGTGGGGTTGCCGCCGGAGACGGGGGACACGTTCGAGCACAACGCGGAGCAGAAGGCGAGGACCGCCGCCGAGGCGACGGGGCTGCCGTCGATCGCCGACGACTCCGGCATCGCGGCCGCAGCGCTGGGTGGCGCCCCCGGAGTGCGCTCGGCCCGCTTCGCGGGGGAGAACGCCAGCGACGAGGAGAACCTCGCCAAGCTGCTCCGCGACGTGCCCGCCGGCGGCGACACGCGCGTGGAGTACGTGTGCGCGCTCGCCTACGTGGAGCCCGGTGATCCGGACGCTCGCATGTTCGTCGGCCGCTGCGCCGGCACGCTCACGCACGAGCCGCGCGGGCACGGCGGCTTCGGATACGACCCGGCCGTGATACCCAGCGACCGCGACGACGGCCGCACGATGGCCGAGCTGAGCCCGGAGGAAAAGGACGCGATCAGCCACCGTGGCCGCGCCGCGCGCATGTTCCTCGACTGGCTCGAGCGCGAGAGAGCCGCGGCATGACCACCAGCCTGGTCGCCGGCTCACCGGAGGAAACGGGCCAGAAGACGCGCGCCGCCGCGCTCTCGATCGCGTCCAACTCCGCCCTGATCCTGCTGAAGGTCGCCGCAGGCATCGTCACGGGCTCGATCGCGATCCTCACGGAGGCGATCCACTCCTCGATCGACCTCCTCGCCTCCGTGATTGCCTTCTTCTCGGTGCGCAAGGCCGGCGAACCCGCCGACGAGTCGCATCCGTACGGGCACGAGAAGGTGGAGAACGTCTCTGCCGCGCTCGAGGGAGTGCTGATCCTCGTGGGCGCGGCGGTGATCGTGTTCGAGTCGATCCGCCGCCTGGCGAACCCACCCGAGATAGACACGCTCGGCATCGGCATCGCGGTGATTGCCTTCTCGATGGTCGCCAACCTCGGCGTCTCGGCGTACCTCTTCCGGAAGGCTCAGCTCACGCACTCACCCGCGCTCGAGGGCGACGGAGAGCACCTGCGCACGGACGCGCTCACGTCGGCCGGCGTGCTCGTCGGCCTGGTGCTGGTCGAGGTCACGGGCGTGAAGGCGCTCGATGCGATCACCGCCCTCGTGGTAGCCGGAGCGATCGTGTGGGCCGGGCTGCGCATCATCACCCAGTCCACGCGCGTGCTTGTGGACGAGGCGCTTCCGCAGGACGAGATGGACGCGGTGCGCGACGCGATCGATCAGTACGCCGCCCCCGAGATCATCGGCTTCCACAAGCTGCGCGCGCGGAGTGCGGGCAGCCGCCGCTACGTGGACCTCCACGTGCAGTTCCGCCGAGGCACGACGCTCGAGCGCGCGCACGAGGTCAGCCACGAGCTCCAGGGCGGGATCCGCGACGCGCTACACGGCGCCGACGTGCTGATCCACCTCGAGCCCGAGGACGCGGCCAAGCCGCGTCGCTGAGCGGCGTCAGTCCTGGTCTTCGGGAGGCCGCGGGTGCGGCCAGTCGAGGAGGTTCACCGCGGCTGCCGCGCCGATCGCGAGCAGGATCCCGAAGTAGCCGACGTAGCCGGAGATCAGGAACAGCAGCGCCGCCACGACGCAGACGCCGACGGTCACCAGCCACGAGATTCGCGAAAGGGGCACGTCGCTATTCTGACCGCGTTGGCGGATCCTGCACTCACCCCCGAGCTCGCACTGCCGTATCTCGCCGAGTTGTCCACCGACATCAGGGCCGCAGTGCTGATCGACCAGGGGAACCGCACCGCCGCGCACTCGCTTGAGTCGGATGCCTCCGCGGAGCGCCTGCGCGAGCTCACCCTCGAGCTGTTCGAGCGCGCGGAGAAGACCGAATCCGGCGGGCGCTCGGTGGCCGAGGTGGAGGTGTCGACGGGCGCGGGCTCCGTCTACGCCGTGCGCTCTCCTCGCTGGGCCATCGCCGTGGTGAGCGGGCGCTTCGCACTGTCCTCGCTGATGCTCTACGACCTGCGCAGCGTGCTCTCCGACTTGGAGCCGAAGGCCGCGTGAAGCAGCGAAAGAACACGCTCGACCGCGCGGCTGAGATCGCTGCGGGCGCTGCCGCGGCGGTGCGCGGCCGCCGCAGCGAGCGCAAGCCGCGCGCCGTCGTGTACGACGCGGCCGGCCATCCCCGGGTGGTCAACCCGGACAGCCCTGAGGGCGCGGCGCTCGTGGCGACGGCGGAGGCGATGCTCGAGGTGTGCGCGTGAGCCTGCTCGACCCCGCGCTCGCATCGCGGTTGCTCGAGCGCGCGCTGGCGCGCGGCGGCGACCTCGCCGAGGTGTATGTGGAGGAGCGCCACGGCCTCGCGCTCTCGCTCGACGACCACCGGCTCGAGCGGCCCCAGAGCGGGCGTGAGCTGGGGGCGTCGGTGCGCGTCGTCGACGGCGACTCGACCTACTTCGGCCATGTCGACGGACTGCGGGAGGACGACCTCGAGCGCGTCGCGGACTCGGTCGCCCAAGCTGTGCGTGAGCAGCGCGGACGCGACGGCGGCGTGGCCCTGGCGGAGCCCGTCGAGCCGCGCACGCATCACCTGATCCAGACCCGTCCCGAACTCGTCGACGCCCGTGTGAAGGCCGACATCCTCCACGCGTGCGACGAGCGCGCTCGCTCGCGCGGAGGCGACGAGGTGGCGCAGGTGAGCGTCGGCTACGCCGAGTCGCGCCGCCAGATCGAGGTATTCAACTCAGACGGCGTGTCCGCCAAGGACGACCGCACCCGCGTGCGGCTGTCGGTCCAGGTGGTGGCGCGGCGCGACGGCACGGTGGAGACGGGCAGCGAGACGCGCGGCGGCCACGCGGGCTTCGAGCTGATCGAGGTGGACCCCGAGGAGATCGCCGACTCCGCGCTGCGCAAGGCCGTCACGCTCCTCGACGCGGTCGACGCGCCCACGGGGCGCATGCCGGTCGTGGTGGGGAACGGCTTCGGCGGTGTGCTGCTGCACGAGGCCGTCGGCCACGGGCTCGAGTCCGATGCGATCCAGAAGCGCGCGAGCGTGTACGCGGGGAGGCTCGGCGAGAAGCTCACCGAGGACTTCGTCATCGCGTACGACAACGGCGCGCGGCCGAACGACTGGGGAAGCGACGGCATCGACGACGAGGGCACGCCCACCCAGGAGACGACGATCATCGAGAACGGCACGCTCAGCTCGTACCTCTACGACCTCCTGCGCGCCCGCAAGGACGGGGCGGCCTCGACCGGCAACGGCCGCCGCGAGTCGTTCCGCCACCTGCCGATCCCGCGCATGACGAACACGTACTTCGGGCCGGGCAACGCCTCGAAAGACGACCTGATCTCGGGCGTCGACCGCGGGCTGTACGCGGTCTCGTTCGGCGGCGGGCAGGTCGAGCCGGCCACCGGCGACTTCGTGTTCGGCGTGTCGGAGGGCTATCTGATCGAGAACGGCAAGGTGACCGCGCCCGTCCGCGGCGCGACCCTGATCGGCAACGGGCTCGAGGCGCTGCGCGCGATCGACGGCATCGCGGCCGACCTCGAGATCGCCACCGGCTACTGCGGGAAGGGCGGCCAGAGCGTGCCGGCCGGCGTCGGACAGCCGCACGTGCGCCTGCGCGCGCTCACGGTCGGAGGCACGGCCTCGTGAGCGGCGCGAACGGCGCGCCCCTCGAGGACGCGGCCCGGCGCGCGGTCGAGGCGGCTCTCTCCGCCGGCGCCGATCAGGCCGAGGCGTGGGCCGAGGAGGCGGTCACCCGCCAGATACGGGTGTACGAGGAGAACGTCGAGAGCCTCACGGACGCGGGCAGCCGTGGGATCGGCATTCGAGTCTTCACCGGCAATCGCTCCGGCTACGCATACGGCACCGACCTGAGCGACGAGGGCATCGCGCAGCTCGGCCGGACCGCCGAGGAGAACGCGCGCGTGGCCGACGAGGACGAGTTCGCGGGGCTACCCGAGCGCTGTGGCGCGGCGGAGGTCTCCGGCCTGTTCTCGCCCGAGCTCTCGAAGTGGGACACCGAGCGCAAGGTGGAGCTCGCGGTGGAGGTGGAGCGCACCGCGCGAGCGCATCCGCAGGTGTCGCAGGTCGAGGACGTCGTCTATGCCGACGCCGAAGGCCGCGTGGCCCTCGCGAACTCGACGGGCTTCGTGTCGTCGTTCGAGTCGAGCTCCGCCTGGTCGTACGTCTCAGCGTTCGCCGGAGAGGGGTCGGACCTGATGACGGGGCTCGGCGTGGGCCTCGCGCGCGACCCGTCCGGGCTCGACCCCGAGGCGATCGGCCGCGAGGGCGCCGAGCGCGCGGCCGCGCTCGTTGGCGCCCGGCAGCCCGAGAGCCGCCGCGGCCCCGTCGTGTTCGACTCGTTCGTGGCGGCGAGCTTCATCGGCTTCATCGGCGGGATGCTGTCGGCCGACGCGGTGCAGCGCGGCCGCTCGCTGTTCGCCGGCAAGGAGGGGGAGGAGATCGCGTCCGGGGAGCTCCGGCTCGTGGACGACGGCACCGACCCGGAGGGGCCCGACAGCTCGCCGTTCGACGGCGAGGGCTCGCCGCGGCGGCGCACCCAGCTCATCGACGACGGCCGGTTGCTGACCTTCCTGTTCGACGCGCGCACCGCGCGCAAGGCGGGTCGCGAAACCACCGGAAACGCCGGCCGCGGCTCGTACCGCACCCCGCCGGGAGTGAGCACCTCGAACCTGATCATCGATCCGGGCTCCGGCGGCAGCCTCGAGGATCTAGCGCGACGGGTGGGCGACGGCCTCTACGTAACCGATGTCGCCGGCCTTCACTCGGGCGTGAATCCGGTGTCCGGCACGTTCTCGGTGGGCGCCACCGGCCGCCTCATAGAGAACGGCGAACTCGGCGCCCCGGTGCGCGAGATGACGATCGCGAGCGACCTCGTTTCGATGCTCAAGGCGGTCGAGGCGGTGGGCTCCACCACTCGCTGGGTGCCCTTCGGCGGCAGCGTCAAGGCGGCTCCCCTGCTGCTGCGCGAGATGTCGATTTCCGGCTCCTGAGCGATTTCGGCGCGCCATTCGGGCCCCGGCGGAAGCGTGCGAAATCCGCAATTTGCGGCTCTGTCAGTGCTAAAAACCGCATTCCAATCGGGATTCGTCCGAAACCGCTGTTAGGTTCGGCCCCGTTCCAGACACCTCCAAGGAGGATCAGTGACGAAGGCTGAGTTCGTAGATCAGGTCGCGTCGCAGTCGGGTCTCTCGAAGGGCGACGCAACCAAGGCGGTTGACGCCTCTCTTCAGGTCATCGAGGAAACGCTTGCGCGTGGCGGTGACGTGAACTTCACCGGCTTCGGCAAGTTCTCTGTGGCGGACCGTGGGGCGCGCCAGGGCGTGAACCCGCAGACAGGCGAGCGCATCCAGATCGCCGCCAGCCGTGTGCCGCGGTTCAGTGCGGGCTCGGCGCTCAAGAAGGCCGTCAAGGGGTCATAGGCCAGCGTCTGGAAGGCATTGGGGAGGGGGGCGGCTCGACCGCCCCGTTCGCCGATCTTCTATGCGAGCGCGTCGAGGCGCGCCGCAGTCAGCTGGTGCTGGGGCTCGACCCGGACCCCGCCGCGCTCTGGATCGAGGCGGCTGGATCCGGGTCGAGTGCCTCGGCCCGCGAGGTGGCGCAGCTCACGGCGAATGCCGTCGAGCGCCATTGCCGCCTCGTAATCGATGCCGCGGGCGCCTCGTGCGTGGCGGTGAAGCTGCAGTTCGCCTGCTTCGAGCGCCTCGGCGGCCGGGGCATCGACGCGGCATACGCCGTCGCCCGCGCGGCACGCGAGGCGGGCCTGCTCGTGATCGCCGACGCCAAGCGCGGCGACGTCTCGGTCAGCGCGAGGGCATATGCGCAGGCGTTTCTCGGCTCCACACCCGGCCCGTTCGGCGACGTGCCCGGCTTCGGAGCCGACGCCCTCACGGTCAACCCGCTGCTCGGGCGCGACTCCCTCGAGCCCTTCACCGAGGCCGCGGCCGCCGCGGGCGCGGGCCTGTTCGTGCTCGTCCGCACCTCGAACCCGGGCGCTGCCGACCTTCAGGACCTGCCCGCTCCCGATCGCCCGCTTCACGAGCGCATCGCCGAGCTCGTGGCCGCGCTGGGCTCGAGCGACGAGTCGGCCTGCGGCCTCTCGATGGTGGGCGCGGTCACCGGGGCGACCCGCCCCGAGATGCTCGATCGTCTGCGCGAGCTGATGCCGCGTGCGGTGTTCCTGCTTCCCGGCGTGGGCGCCCAGGGCGGGAGAGTGGAGGACCTGGCCGCCGCGTTCAGGCCCCACCCCGCCGCGGGTCTCGTCACGGCGTCGCGCTCGATCGTCTCGGCGTACAGGGAGCGTGGAGGCGAGCCGGCCAAGGCGGCCGCGGCCGCCGCCGAGGAGCTCCGCGCGACCGCCTGGTCGCTCGTCTAGAAGCGGCCGCCTCCATCCAGCTCGTCGTGGGGTGTGGGGTCGAGAAAGACCTCGCTCACGGCGGGCACGGCCTCACGCATGTCGCGGTCGATGTGGCTCGAGAGGCGCTCCAGACGGTCGGAGTCGAGCCCGGACACGAGGTCGAGTCGCGCGGCCACCAGCAGCGACTCGGGGCCGGTGGCCATCGTCAGGAGCTCGAGCACCTTCTCCACCTCGTCGTGGCGCTCGATCGCCTCGCGGAGCGCCGTTCGCTCCTCGGGCCGTGCGGCCTCGCCGAGCAGCAGGCCCTTCGTGTCGCGCCCGAGCGTGATCGCCACGCCGATCAGCAGGAGGCCGATCAGCATCGACGCCGCCGCGTCGAAGACCTTGTTGCCGGTCAGCTGGTGGAGGCCGACGCCCGCGAGCGCGAGGAGGATGCCCACGATCGCGGCGCCATCTTCGAAGACGACCGTTTTGGAGGTCGGGTTTCTGCTCTGACGCAGGAAGCGCCTCAGCGGCAGGCCGGCCCGGGCGGCTTCGGCGCGCGTCTGGCGCGCCGCCCTGATCAGGGAGCCGCCCTCGGCGACGAACGCCACGGCAAGCACCGCGTACGAGACCACGAAGCCCTTCGTGTCGGACGATTCGCTCTCGAACAGCCGCAGCACTCCCTCGGCGATCGAGAACAGACCGCCGATGACGAAGATGAACACGGCCACGAGGAAGGCCCAGAAGAAGCGCTCCTTGCCGTAACCGAACGGGTGCTCCTCGTCGGGTCGCCGCTCGCTCAGCGACAGAGACACGAGGAGGAACACCTGGTTCGTCGTGTCCGCCACCGAGTGCGCGGCCTCCGCCAGCATCGCCGACGAGCCGCTCACCAGGCCGCCCGCGGCTTTCGCGACAGCGATGGCAGCGTTCGCTCCGAGCGCTACGTACACCGTCCTGCGGCTGTCCGAGGACATGGGCTGGCGACGGGGTGCCCACTCGGGGGACGGGTGTAACGCCAACCGCGCCTAACCTGTGCAAAGACGGAGGCGAGCCGCAACTATGCCTCCACTCGGGCACTGAACCCTCTGTGCCTTCCCGCAAGAAGAAAAGCGTCATGAAGACCCTCCTCGCCGGGGCGCTCGCTGCGCTTGTGATCTGCCTGTCCACTGCCCCCGCCGCCTCGGCCGGGATCTTCGGTACGGAGCCGATCCCGGTTTCGGTCGGACCGCACGGCGAGGCCGCCAACGGACCCTCGGGCGGTGCCGCGATCTCGGGCGACGACCGGTACGCGCGGCTCGTCGCCTTTCACTCCTCGGCCGGCAACCTCACCCCCCGCGACACCAACGGCGCGGCGGACGTCTTCGTCTGGTCCCGTCCGCACGGCAGCTCGGGCCTGCAGCTCTCTCGTCCGGCGCGCCCGGCCGGGAAGCTCGTGCGGGCCAGCGTGTCGAACCACGGGCGTCAGGCGGACGGCCCCTCGTGGAACCCCTCGCTCGACGGCTCGATGCACTCCCGCCCGCACTGCGTGGCGTTCCAGTCGAGCGCGACCAACCTGGCGCCGGGCGATCGTGACGCTGTGTCCGACATCTACGTCCGCGACCTGCGCTCGCACCGCACGCGGCTCGTGTCGCGCGGCATCGGCGCGGCCGCCGTGAACCCGGCGATCGACGGGCGTTGCGCTCGCGTGGCGTTCGAGGCCGGCGGCCGCGTCTATACGGCCTCGGTGCGCGGCGGACGCCCCCACTCGCTCGGCGGCGGCTCCGCGCCCTCGCTCTCGCGCGACGGCAGCGCGCTCGTCTGGCAGCGCGGCGGCGCCGTCATGCTGCGCCGCGCCGGGCACACCTCCGAGGTGGTCGGAAGCGGCCACGACGCCACGGTGTCCGACTCCGAGTCGGGCGTCTGGGGCGTGTCCTTCGAGACCGGCACGCGGCTCACCGGCAACGACGGCAACCCCGGCGTGGACGTGTACATGCGCGTGTTCCGCGGCGGCGGCGGCCCGCGCCGCACCGACCTGATCTCAGCCGTGCACCGGGGCGGATCGAGCCTGGGCGGCAACAGCGTGAACGGCGGCATCACCGTGTACGCGGCCAATCGCGGCATCGTCACCTTCGCCAACGCGAACGGCGGCGGCACCACGTTGTGGTACCGCAACAACCACAGCGGCAACATCGACGATCTAGCGCACGCGGGCGGCCCGATCTTCGACATCGCCACGAGCGCGCGGGCGAACTTCGTCGCGTTCTCCTCCACCGCGGCGAACTTCCGCTTCGACGGGAACGGCGGAGTGCAGGACGTGTTCTTCAAGCACCTGGTGGACGGCAGGCCGCTCTGACGGGCTTCCCTGGGGCGGGGCGGCGGGGCGCGGAGGTACCATCGGCCCGCCATGCGCCGCGCCTCCCGCAGTCCCGGACGCCTGCTCGCGCCGATCGCACTGATCGTCGCGGCCGTCGCGTTCATCGTCGTGCTGAGCTCGTCCGGCACGAGTGACACCTCTGGCTCGAAGTCCTCGAGCCGCACCACGAGCTCGCAGCGCACCACGACCACGAAGGCGCCGGCAGCGGCGCGCCGGCGCTCGTACACCGTGAAGGTCGGAGACACGCTCGGGGCGATCGCCGAGCGCACCGGCGTGCCCGTCGCGACGCTGCAGGAGCTGAACCCCGCGCTCGACCCCCAGAACCTGGTGGCTGGGCAGAAGATCAAGCTGAGAGAGTGACCGCCGGCCCACGCTCACGGCTCGCGGGATTGGCGGCCGCATGCGCGCTGGTGCTCCCCGCGGCTGCGACGGCGGAGGCGGCGCCTTCGCACCCGCGGCCGCATCTCGGCTCCGACTCGGCCATCCTGATCGACGCGAGCTCCGGCGACGTGCTGCTCCAGCAGGCCGCGCGCGCGAGGCGCTCGATCGCGAGTACCACGAAGCTCATGACCGCGCGGCTCGCGCTCGAGCGCGCCAAGCCGAGCCAGGTGCTCACCGCGCCGGCGTACCACGCGAGCCCGCAGGAATCGCAGATCCACCTGCGCGCGGGCGAGCGCATGACTGTTCGCGATCTGATGCGCGCGCTACTCCTCGAGAGCGCTAACGACGCCGCCGAGACGCTTGCGGTCGGCGTCTCGGGATCGGTGCACGGGTTCGTGCACGCCATGAACACGGAGGCGCGCCGGCTCGGGCTCTCGGACACGCACTACACGAACCCGATCGGGCTCGACCAGGGGCCGAACTACTCGAGCGCTCGCGACCTGGCGACGCTCGCCCGGGTGCTGATGAAGGAGCGCTCGTTCGCGCGCGTCGTGGACCTGCCACAGGCACGCCTCACCAGCGGCTCGCACCTGCGAGTGGTCCGCAATCGCAACCTGCTGGTGGGCCGCTATCCGTTCGTCGACGGCGTCAAGACCGGCCACACGCGCAAGGCGGGGTACGTGCTGGTGGGCTCCGGGACCTCGACGGACACGCACGTGATCAGCGTCGTGCTCGGCGAGCCGAGCGAGTCCGCGCGCGACAACGACACGCTCGCGCTGCTGCGCTACGGGCTCGGGCTGTTCCACCGTGTGCGAGTGCTCTCGGCCGCCCGCCCGGCCGCCCGCCTCGACGTCAAGTACTTCGGCGGGAAGGTCGACGTGGGCGTTACGCGCGACGTGGCCGTGAGCGTGCGCCGCGGCCGCCGGGCCCAGGTGAAGCTGTCCCTGCCGGAGGAGCTCGAGGGGCCCATGCCGGCGGGCCGGCGCGTCGGGAGTGCGCGCATCTACGCGGGCGGCCGGCTCGTGAAGCGCGTGCCCCTCGTGGCGAAGGAGGCGGTGCCGGCGGCGAGCACGCTTCGGAAGGTCGCAAGCCGGGTCGGACCGGCACTGATCACGCTGGTGGTGCTTGCCGCCCTGTTCACCGCTACGCTGATCGGACTGCGGGCGCGTGCCGTGAGGATGCGCCGGCGCAGTCCGAGGACGACGACCCGATGATCATCACCGTCACCCTCAACGCCGCGATCGACAAGACGCTCGCGGTTCCCAATTTCAGGCTCGGCAGGCGCCACCGGGCGGTCGAGCAGACCTCGATGGCGGGCGGCAAGGGCGTGAACGTGGCGCGTGCGCTGAAGGCGCTCGGCCAGCCCGTGATCGCCACGGGAGTCGCGGGCGGCCCGACCGGTACGCGCATCATCGAGCAGCTCACCGACGAGGCGATCCTCAACGACTTCGTCCGCATCCGCGAGGAGTCCCGCACCTCGACCGCGGTCGTCGACCCGACCTCGGGCGAGCAGACCGAGATCAACGAGCGCGGGCCGACCGTGGGGGAGGCGGAGCTCGAGCTGTTCGTGGACAAGCTGCTGTACCTCGCGAAGGGCGCGGGCGTTTGCGTGTTCGCCGGCAGCCTCCCGCGCGGGGTCGACACCGGCCTGTACGCGCAGCTGATCGCCGAGATGCACAAGCTCGGTGTGACGACCGTGGTCGACGCGGAGGGTGACGCGCTGCGGCTCGCCGCGCGCGCCGAGCCGACTGTGGTGAGCCCCAACGAGCTCGAGGCGGAGGAGCTCGTGGGCCACGAGTTCGCCGACGACCAGGACCGGCTGCGCGCCGTGGCGGAGATCGCCGAGATGGGGCCGCGCGAGGCCGTGATGACGCTCGCCTCTGGCTGCATCGGCCTGCTGCCCCCTGAGACCCACGATGGGACCCCGCCGGCGACCGCGGGCCCAGGCAGGCTCTACCAGGTCACGCTCGACCCGCTCGAGCCGGTATCGGCGGTCGGCTCGGGGGACGCCTTCCTCGCCGGCTACGTGGCAGCGCGCTACACCGGCCGCGACCACGAGGACTGCCTGCGCTTCGCAGTCGCCTGCGGCGCAGAGTCCACGCAGCATTTCGGTGCAGGGGTGCTCGACCCGCGCGAGGTGGACCGGCTGCTGTCTGAGGTACGCGTCGAGCCGGTCGAGACGCCCGCGCTCGAAGCGCGGCGCTGAGCCGGTAACGCGCTCGGTCAGCACGCGGACACCCGTGGTGCCCGCCCTTGTTTTGGAACTCGGGACGCGGGAACGCTTCATGTAGGCGTCGGCGTCCGGAGCGATGCGGCCGGACCGAAGCCCCCGAAGTGTTCAGCGTCGGTGAGACGACTGTGGTCCGACTCAGGGCCGCTGCCGGATCTTCGCGTGGTGATAGCCCCCACCAATGTGAAGGAGGCAGTTCCCCCATGTCGGTTGTTTCTTCCCCACCTCTTCGGTCGGCTCCGCTCGCCACCGCAACGAGGGAACGCGAGCAGGTCCTGTTCGAGGAGTACCAGGCGACCGGCGACATGTTCGCCCGCGAGGAGCTCGTCGAGCGCTTCTTGCCGCTCGCGCGCCGCCTCGCCCGCAAGTACGAGCGGATGAACGAGCCCTTCGAGGACCTCCTGCAGGTCGCGAGCGTGGGCCTCGTCAAGGCGATCGACCGCTACGAGCCTGGCCATGGAACGGCCTTCGCCAGCTACGCGGTGCCCACGATCCTCGGCGAGATCAAGCGCTACTTCCGCGACTCCGGCTGGGCCGTGCACGTGCCCCGCGGCGTGCAGGAGCGCGTCCTGCGGGTGAACCAGGCGATCGAGAAGCTGTCACCTGAGCTCGGTCGCTCGCCCACACCGGCGGAGGTGTCCGCCGAGCTCGGCGATGGCCTCGAGGACGTGCTCGAAGCCATGGAGGCCGGCGGCGCCTACAACACGATCTCCCTCGAGGCCCCGCTCGGGTCGGAGGACCCGGACAGCGGCACGTACGCCGACTCGGTGGGCGAAGTCGACGACCGCTACGACCGCGTGGAGATGAGCGACACGCTGTCGCGGGCGATGAAGGCCGTGCCCGAGCGAGAGCGGATGATCCTGTTCCTGCGCTTCAACGAGGGCCTCACGCAGTCGGAGATCGCCGAGCGCCTCGGCATCTCCCAGATGCACGTCTCACGCCTGATCCGGCGCACGCTCGACCGCCTCCGCGTGGTCGCTTCCGCGCGCGCCAGCTGACCGTTGTGCGGGCGCGCCAACTGCGCGCCCGCACCTTCCCGCACGTTGCGAGAAAGCGGTCCTCCCTGACGTCCAGGGGGCCGTTGGTATCGTCCTTTCGGTCCGCCGCCGAACATAGGATGCCGCCATGGAAGTAGAGATTGGACGTGGGAAAAAGGGCCGTCGCGCGTACGGCTTCGACGACATCGCGATAGTGCCCTCACGGCGCACGCGCGACCCTGACGACATCGACATCACCTGGACGCTCGGGCCCTACCGCTTCGAGCTGCCGCTGCTCGCCTCGGCGATGGACGGCGTGGTCTCCCCGACCACAGCCGGCATTCTCGGCAAGCTCGGCGGGCTGGCGGTACTGAACCTCGAGGGAATCTTCACCCGCTACGAGAACGCCGACGCCGAGCTCGAGCGGATCGCACAGCTGCCCCGCGAGCACGCCACCGCGGAAATGCAGCGCATCTACCAGCAGCCGGTCCAGCCCGAGCTGATCGCGCAGCGCATCCGAGAGATCAAGGACCAAGGCGTGGTGTGCGCGGCATCGCTCACCCCGCAGAAGGTCCGGAAGTACTACGAGATCGCTCTCGACGCAGGGCTCGACATCCTCGTGATCCAGGGCACCGTCATCTCGGCGGAGCACGTGTCCACCACGAGTGAGCCGCTGAACCTCAAGGAGTTCATCCGCGAGGTGCCGGTGCCCGTCGTGGTCGGCGGCTGCGCCTCGTACTCCACTGGGCTCCATCTCATGCGCACGGGCGCGGTCGGCGTGCTCGTGGGCGTCGGCCCCGGCGCCGCCTGCACCACGCGCGGGGTGCTCGGGATCGGCGTCCCGCAGGCCACCGCGATCGCCGACGTCGCCGCCGCGCGCTCGCAGCACATGCTCGAGACCGGCGACTACGTGAAGGTGGTCGCCGACGGCGGCATGCGCAACGGTGGCGACATCTCGAAGGCGTTCGCCTGCGGTGCCGACGCCGCCATGATCGGCTCGCCGCTCGCGCGCGCGTACGAGGCGCCCGGCCGTGGCTACCACTGGGGCATGGCCACGTTCCACCCGTCGCTTCCGCGCGGGGCCCGCGTGAAGACCACTCAGAACGGCACGCTCGAGCAGATCGTGCTCGGGCCGGCGCACGAGAACGACGGCACCTTCAACCTGATGGGCAGCCTGCGGACGTCGATGGCCACCTGCGGCTACGAGGACATCCCGGACTTCCACCGGGCCGAGGTGATGGTCGCGCCGTCGCTGCAGACCGAGGGCAAGCAGCTCCAGCGCAGCCAGGAGGTCGGCATGGGCGCCACGTCCGCGGCCGCCGCGGCTCCGATGGACAACGGCTCAGCCGGCGAGCTCTCGAACGGCGTCGCCCCTGATCCAGCTCTCGTAGGGGAGTAGTGACGGACGCGCTGGCGCAGGACACGGCGGCCCGGGAGCGGGACGCCGAGGGCGCAGCGATCCCGGGGGCGCCCGAGCAGCGCCAGGACGAGGTCCTGGTTCTCGACTTCGGCGGGCAGTACTCGCAGCTGATCGCGCGGCGCGTGCGCGAGTGCGGGGTGTTCTCGGAGCTGCTGCCGCACCACGTGCCGCTCGACGAGATCAAGCGGCGCCGCCCGCGCGGGCTGATCCTCTCCGGCGGTCCCGCGTCCGTGTACAGCGACGGGGCGCCGAAGCTGCGGCAGGAGCTGCTCGAGCTCGGGGTGCCGGTGCTCGGCATCTGTTACGGCATGCAGGCGATCGCTCTCGAGCTCGGCGGGCGCATCGAGTCCGCGCCGGTCGGGGAGTTCGGGCGCTCGGAGCTCACCGTGTTCGAGCAGGGACGGCTGTTCGCCGGCCTGCCCCAGCAGCAGACCTGCTGGATGAGCCACCGCGACACCGTCTACGAGGCGCCCCCGGGGTTCACGCCGCTGGCGTCGTCCACCGAGTCGCCGGTCGCGGCGTTCGAGCACGTGTCGCGCGGCTTGTACGGCATCCAGTTCCACCCCGAGGTGGTGCACACGCCGTACGGCACCGACGTGCTGCGCCGGTTCCTCGATGACGTCTGCGGCTGCGACATGCAGTGGAGCGCGGCCTCGGTGGTCGAGGAGCAGATCGCGAAGATCCGGGCGCAGGTCGGCGACGGTCGCGTGATCTGCGGCCTCTCAGGCGGGGTGGACTCGTCGGTGGCCGCGCTGCTCGTGCACCGTGCGATCGGCGATCAGCTCACGTGCATCTACGTCGACCACGGGATGATGCGCAAGAACGAGAGCGATCAGGTGGTCGCCGCGTTCCGCGACACCTTCCACGTGCCGCTCGTGGCCGTCGACGCCGAGGAGCGCTTCCTCAAGCGCCTCGAGGGGATCACGGAGCCCGAGCAGAAGCGGAAGATCATCGGCACGGAGTTCATCCGCGTCTTCGAGGAGGAAGCCGCGAAGCTCGACGACCCGAAGTACCTCGTGCAGGGCACGCTGTACTCGGATGTGATCGAGTCCGGCGGGGGCACGGGCGCGGCCACGATCAAGTCGCACCACAACGTCGGCGGCCTGCCCGAGGACCTTCAGTTCGAGCTCGTGGAGCCGCTGCGCACGCTCTTCAAGGACGAGGTGCGCGCGGTCGGGCTCGAGCTCGGTCTACCAGAGCGCCTGGTGTGGCGGCAGCCGTTCCCGGGCCCCGGCCTGGCGATCCGCATCGTGAGCGGCGAGGTGAACGCGGAGCGGCTTTCGATCCTGCGCGACGCCGACTTCATCCTCCAGGAGGAGATCCGCGCCGCGGGCCTGTACCGCGAGCTGTGGCAGTCCTTCTGCGTGCTGCCGGCCGACCTTCGCTCGGTGGGCGTGCAGGGCGACGAGCGCACCTACGGATACGTGGTCGTGATCCGCGCCGTCACCTCGGACGACGCCATGACCGCCGACTGGGCGCGCCTGCCCTACGACCTGCTCGAGCGCGTGGCCTCGCGCATGATCAACGAGATCCAGCAGGTCAACCGCGTGACTTTGGATATCACCAGCAAGCCACCCGGCACCATCGAGTGGGAGTAGACACTCGGGGCGGCGGCCTGGGGTAGAGGTCGTACGCGAGAGGTCAGCGTCAGCCGGGCACGGCTAGGACGCTACTCCTCCGGTGCCCGCCGGTAAAGGGCCTCAGAGCCCGGCTGAGACGCCCAGGGGGAACTGCAACTCGTCGTCGAGCTCGTAGCGGTCCGGATGGTCGTGCACCGGCCGGACCTGCCGGCGCCTCAGCGCCGACGCGAGCCAGCCGACGAGGCGGTTGCGGTGTTCGGGGCCGAAGCGCTCCTCGAGCTCGTCCACGCTCATGCTGTCCACGTCGGCGAAGGGCGGCAGGAAGGTGTCGTCGTCGGCGGCGCACGTCGGGCATGCGTGGCTGGCGCCGTCGCGGCTCGTGCGCCAACCGCTCGACGCCTCGGCCCGTTCCTCGGTTGCGCCGCACCCGTCGCACTGCACGACCTCGCGCTCGTCTGTCTTCGTC
This sequence comes from Thermoleophilaceae bacterium, assembly GCA_045805385.1. Lineage (GTDB taxonomy): Bacteria > Actinomycetota > Thermoleophilia > Solirubrobacterales > Thermoleophilaceae > JADGHQ01. The sequence goes on along the minus strand of JBJMLG010000208.1, from coordinate 3,647 downwards.
ACGGTCACGCAGGCGAGGATACCCTTGCCGCCATGGGGATCCTGTCGTGGGTGGTCTGGGGCCTCGTGGTGGGCGCGATCGCGCGGGTGCTCCGGCCGGGGCGCCAGGACATCGGCACCGTCTGGACGATCGTGCTCGGCGTGGCGGGCTCACTGATCGGCGGGTTCATTGCCACGAAGGTCCTCGACATCGCCGACACCGACGAGTTCGACTTCGGCAGCTTCCTGATCGCGGTCGGGACCTCGGTGCTGCTCCTCGCGATCTGGGAGGGCGTCGCACGACGGCGCCGGGCCGACGCGCGCCAAGCCGGCGACTAGATGTCGGCGGCGAAGGCGCGCCTCGCGCGCACGATCACGAACCGCCTGGTCAACCCGTTCTCGCGCCGGCTCGCTGAGCGCGGGTTCCTTCCCGGGACCGCGTTGCTCGAGACCACCGGGCGCAAGAGCGGCCTCCCACGCCGGACACCCGTGGGCGAAGGGTTGCGCGACGACACCTTCTGGATCGTCACCGAGCACGGCCACCGCGCCGACTACGTGAAGAACATCCAGGCCAACCCGCGCGTGCGCGTGAAGCCTGGGCGAGGGGCTTGGCGCGCGGGCACCGCGCACATCCTCGAGGACGACGACTACCTCGAGCGGATGAAAATGCTGAAGCGGCCGGCGAACGACTCGATGGTGCGCCTGATGGGCACGGAGCACCTCACCATCAGGATCGATCTCGACCCCTGAACGCCCGCTTCCCTATGTGATCGACTCGTCCGGCAGTTCGTACCACCGCACGCGGCGCCCAACCCTGGAGCGCAGCTTGAAGCCGCGGGACTTCGGCGCCTCCTCGACCTCCTGTCGTATGCGACCCGCGGTCTCGGCTACCTGCCTGCCCACCTCGGCATCCATATCCGCGACAAGCCGCGGGATCTTCTCGAGGTTGTCGGTGGCCGTCGTATAGAAGCCCCAGTCCGTGGAGAGCACGTCCACCACGCGATGGCGGTTGATGAAGCCGTTCTCGTCCTCCTCGCCGAGCTCGTGGGTGGCGAGCAACGCCGCGGTGTCGGTCACGTCCTTGCGGTTGAGCTCGACCACCTGGAGCTTCATGAGCAGCAAGTCCGCAGCGGGCAGGGCGGGGTGGTCGACGCCGAAGCGCTCGTCGAGATTCAGCCGGTGGCACATCACGAACTCGCCGAGAAACACGTCTACGTGCGTCGTTTCGTCGGGCATCCACCAGATCTGCCTGCGCGCTCCTTGGAGGGCGTTGAACTCCGGTTCGGGCCGTAGCCCTGCTTCCTCCATGACCTCGGTCACCTGGCGGCGCGCCTTTCTCGGCGCCGCCAGGTCAACGTCCGCGAAGTCGCGCCGCAAGGCCGGGGCCGCTTGAGGTGCACGGAGGTGGATCCCGATGCCCCCGAGCGCCCGCATTGGAGTCCTGCGCGCGGCCGCCTTGTCGATCAGACCGGTCGTGAGCGACAGGAGCAGATCGCGCGTCGAGTCGCTCGTGGAGCCCACCGCGGGAGCGTAGCGTGCGGCCCTTTACGAATAACCATGCTCGAGGTCCATTGACAGCGGCGTCTGCCCACGAGTACCTTATGGACCCCAACGGAGGCCTTTAAGCGCTCGTGCGGCAGGCGCTCGGCGCTCGATGAGTCCCCGAACGGGATGTCGAGGGGAGCGAAGTCGGAGGAGGGGCACATGAGTTCAGAGGCGACGACGCCCGGAGCGGTCAGCCAGCCTCCGGAGGCCCAGACGACTGCGGGTGGCCTGTTCCTGCGGCGCTCGTCCGGGCTCGTCCGCGAGTTCGGCGGCTGGGACGTGTTCGTGTTCAACACGCTCGGGTACGCCCTCGGCCTCGTCCTGGCCATCATCCCGCTGCTGATGGCGGGCGCGGTGCCGGAGGCGAACGTGCTCGCGACGGTCGCGCTTGGCACGGTGTTCACGGTCGCCAACGCGTTGACGTACGGCTACCTGTCAGCCGCGATGCCGCGCTCCGGCGGCGAGTACGTGTTCCTCGGACGTGTGGTGCATCCATCCGTCGGGTTCACCGCGAACTGGGGCTTCACGTGGTCTCAGCTCCTCGGCATGGCTCTGTACGCCTCATTCACCGTCAACTTCGGCGTCGCCATCGCCTTCCTGACGCTCGGCAATGTCCTGAACTCGGGCGGTCTCGTGACCGCCGGCGAGGACGTCTCCAAGGATTGGGTGGTCTTCCTCCTCGGCACGGCGATGATCGTGATGGTCGCGGTGATCCTGTCGCTCGGCCCGAGGGTGATTCGGCGCTTCCTGAACATCCTCTTCATCCCGGCGATCATCGGCTCCTTCGTCACGCTGGGTGTCCTGCTGGCCACCACGAAGGGCGAGTTCGTTTCGCGGTTCAACAACTTCATGGCCGAACGCGCCAACGGCGAGACCTACACCGGCATCATGGCCGCGGCGCACAAGGCCGGTTACGTGGACAAGCCGAGCACGCTCCACGCGCTGATACTGGCGGTCCCGATCGGCTACTACATCTACATCGGCTTCACCTACTCCTCCTACATCGGCGGGGAGGTGAAGGAGCCGGGCAAGACGCAGCCCCGGATCATCATGGCGACGCTGGCCTTTGCGGCAGCCATGTACCTGGTCTGCCTCTGGCGCTTCTACGACATCGTCGGCAAGGAGTTCATCAACTCCGTCGTCTTCCTGAACAACAACACCGACAAGGGCTCGGGGCTGCCGGTGGACCCGGTGCTCAACCTGTTCACCGGGATCATGACCGGAAGTACCGTGCTGAACGTGATCATGGCGATCAGCTTCTTCCTCTGGAACTTCCTACTGCTGTTCGTGATCGCGACCGTCATCACGAGGAACCTGTTCGCCTGGTCGGTCGACAGGATCCTGCCCGACGCGGTGACCAAGGTGGACCGCCGCTGGCATTCGCCCTGGGTCGCAACGCTGATCGTGATCGTGCTGTCCGAGATCCTGCTGGTGCTCTACGTCTTCACGACGTTCTTCCAGCAGGTGTCGAACTACATCGTTCTGTACTCGATCGCCTTCTGGGCGGCGAGCTTCGCGGCGATCCTGCTGCCCTACCGGCGGCCCGAGATCTACAACGCGGCGCCCGACTTCGTGCGCCGCAAGATCGCCGGAGTGCCGATCCTGGTGCTGTTCGGGATCGGCAACCTGATCCTCTTCTCCCTGGTCCTGTACTCGGCGTTCAAGCTGCCGGCGTTCAGCGGCCCGACGGGCTTGAAGGCGGTGCTCTTCGTGGTCGGCATCTATCTCGCGGGCGCGGTGGTCTACGTCGCGGCGAGGGCGATCCAGATGTCGCGCGGCGTGAACATCGACCTCGCCTACAAGGAGATCCCACCCGACTGACGATGCGGATCTTCTATGCGAGCGATGTGCACGGTTCGAACCGCTGCTTCAAGAAGTTCCTGAACGCCGGGAAGTTCTACGACGCCGAGGCGGTCGTCCTCGGGGGTGACATCACGGGAAAGGCGATCGTGCCCTTCGTCGAGGTGGCTCCCGGCGAGGTCCACGTCACCTTCCTCGGGAAGGAGCACGTGCTCACAACCGAGGAAGAGGTTCGCGCCCTCGAGGAGCGGGTCGCCGACACGGGTTACTACCCGCATCGCTCCACGGCCGACGAGGCCCAGGCGCTTCGCGATGACCCGGCCG
>JBJMLG010000207.1:0-24098 GCA_045805385.1 Thermoleophilaceae bacterium | reverse complement strand
GTCAAGAGCCTCGGCGACGGCCTATTCGAGGTCGGCACCGACGCGCCGGACCTCAGCCAGGGGAAGTTCGACCCGCCCTGAGACGCAGGACGCGTCGGGTGCCCGACGCGCCCGCCACCCTCGCCGCGTTTCGCCGGCTGTGAGGGCGCCTAATTCGGGCGTTCGCGTTAGCCCGTACAGCGCGTGGGTATGCGCCACGTCCCAGCAAATCCTTCAAGAAGGGAAGCGACATGGCGGAAATGGCATCACCCGCCGCGAGGGCCGGCACGGGCCCGGACGACCAGGGAACGGCAGAGAAGGCCAAAGAGACCGCTCAGCAGGCAGCGGAACAGGCACAGGAGAAGGCTCAGGAAGTGGCCGGGCAGGCCCGCGGCCGCTTGCACGAGCAGGTGGACCAACGCAGCACTCAGGCGGGCCGGCAGGTGGGCCAGGCGGCCCAGGATGCGCGCAGCATCGGCGAGCAGCTCCGCAGCCAGGGCAAGGACGGCCCCGCTCGGCTCGCCGACCAGGCCGCCGATCGCGCGGAGCGAGTCGGCAGCTACCTCGAGAGCTCGGACGGCGACAAGCTGCTCCGGGACATCGAGGACTTCGGACGCAGGCAGCCGCTTGCTGTCGTGGCCGGCGGGCTCGCCCTCGGGTTCGCGGCATCGCGGTTCCTCAAGGCGTCGAGCGAGGACCGCTACCGGTACACGGCGCCGCGGACCACCGGTCACGACGGGCTGGGTGGCTCGGTGCCCTCGGGCCAGGGCCTTGGCGAGCGCCGTCTCCCGTCGAGCAGCTAGGGACCGCGCATGACCACCACCGATCACAACGACGACTCCCTGCGGGAGCGGCCGATCGGGGAGCTGCTCAAACAGCTCTCGCAGGAGACCGCCCAGCTCGTGCGCCAGGAGATCGAGCTCGCCAAGGCCGAGGTCTCCGAGAAAGGCAGGAAGGCGGGCCAGGGCGCCGGGATGTTCGGCGGCGCAGGCGTCGCCGGCCTGCTCGCCCTTGGCGCGCTCACCGCGTGCCTGATAGCGGCTCTCGATCTCGCCATGCCCACGTGGCTCGCGGCCCTGATCGTGACCGTGATCTGGGGCGCCGTCGCGGGCGTCCTCGCCCTCACCGGGCGGAAGCGAGTCCGCGAGGCCGCACCGGCCGCACCGGAACAGACAGTCGAGACTCTCAAGGAGGACGTGCAATGGGCCAAGACCCAGAAGCAATCCGTGCGCAGATAGAGGAGACGCGCGGCCAGATGGGCGACACCGTGGAGGCGATCGGCTACAAGGCCGATGTGAAGGAGCGCGCCAAGGACTCGGTGCAGGACAAGACGGACCGGCTGAAGTCGAAGATCACCGGCGCCGGTGCGCGGCTGAACGAGGCCACGCCGGACGGCTCCGACGTGAAGCAGACGGCGCAGCAGGCGGCGGGCATCGCCCAGGAGAACCCGATCGGCCTCGCCGTCGGTGCGGTCGCGGTGGGCTTCCTCGCGGGGCTCGTGATCCCCAGTACGCGCGTGGAGAACGAGCGGCTCGGCCCGATCGCGGACGATGTGAAGGAACGCGCGAAGGAGACGGGGCAGGAAGCCCTCGAGCGTGGCAAGCAGGTGGCGCAGGACGCGGCCCATAGCGCCGTCGAGACCGCGAAGGAGAGCGGTCGTGAGCAGGGCGAGGGCCTCCAGCAGAGCGCTCAGGAGAGCGCGCACGAGGTCCCCACGACCTCCTGACAGACACGGACGGCTGCGCCCGTCGCCCTAGCGGCGGGCGCAGCGCCCGATTTCGTTCTATCTGGCGAGCGGCCGGAGCTCGACCGGGCCGCAATCGGCCAGGTCGGCGACGAGCTCGTTCGCGGTCTCCTCGATCCAGCGGCCGGACTCCGTGAGCCGGACGGCCAGCTCGATGGCGTCGGTCAACGCGGACTCCGCGGTATCAGTGTCCTCGGTGAAGAGCAGCTGGTCAGCCGTCTCGCGGATGCTGTCCCGCTCGATCGGCTGGAGCTTGGTCGGCCCGAGGTTCTCGATTGTCTTCATCACGCGCCCGTAGGCCTGCGCACGTTCACAGGTCATGGCGCCTCCTTTCGGGGAATGCCCGAGGCTAGGACGCAACATGGATGGCGTCCATAGGTTTCTGCGATCGGGCGAATCGCCTGAGCGAATCGCCACTATCGCGCTCGGCGCTCGCCCCGCTCCCGGGTCGGCAGCTCGGCCGACACGTTCGACACCTTCACCGAGAATGGCAGCGTCGACGCCTGGTAGTAGTTCGCGTCCCGCCCGAGCAGCTCGAGCTTCACGGTCGAGCCGCGCGCGAAGCGGTGGTCGGTGCCGTGCAGCTGGAAGCGGAGCCGGCCCCGCTGGTTCGGGTCGAGCCGCACCACGCCACGGTCCACGAGCAGCTGCTGGCCACCCTTCACCTCCCAAAGCCGCGCGGCCAGGTACGGGAAGGCGCCCTTCGCGCGGATCTCGGCGGTGATCGTGGTCAGCCCGAGCAGCGTGAAGCCGGGCGACTTCGCCTGCACCACCGCCGTGCCGTTTGCCTTCTCGGCCGGGACCGTCTTGCATTGATCCCCCACTCCGCCGATCGGATCGAACGCCTTGCCGGTGGCGGGATTCCCGCCGTCGGACGTCGCCGTCTGGGCCTTCCGGCCGGAGATCGTGAACGTGCCGGGGTGCGCAGCGTTCCAGTCCTTCGAACGCACGAGTGCGCTGTCGGGGGCGGTCTGCGGGCACGTCACCGACCCCGCGTAGACGCTCCCCGCCGCGGGCGCGCGTCCCTTGCCGCGCAACCGCGCGTCGAAGAAGGACGAGATCATCTTCGCGCCCGCCGCCGCAGTCGCGTCCTTGTTGCCCGCCGGCGGGTGGCCCACGTTGAGCAGCGACAGCGACACCGGCGCGTTGGCGTGCCGCGCGCGCAGCAGGTTGTACACGCGCAGCGCCTGGCCCACCGGGAACAGATCGTCGCGCCACCCGTTCGAGATCAGGAGCGGCGCAGGGGTACCGGGAATCGAGATGGCCGAGTGGAAGCGGTGGAACTCGGAGGCGATCTTCGGCACACGTTGGTCCTTGAAGTCGCCGACCTCGGTCACGGCCTTCCAGGTACTGAGATCCGCGCGCGAGTCGGCGCCCGGGGGAGCGACGAAGCCGGCCGCCGCGCCGCCGATGTACAGCCCGTTGATGTACGAGATGATCGGCACGCCGATCGGCGAGGTGTCGATGCGGCTCGACGGCACGTCGGTGTCGAGCCAGCGTCCATTCGGCACGAGCGCCGAGGCCAGGTCGGACCACGGGATGACCGGGGCCGCGGCGGCTATCCGGAGGCGTGCGCCCTTCGGGCTCTTCCAGGCCGAAAACTTGCCGTTCTCGAGGCGTACACGGTTCTTCAGGAACGCGAGCTCCATGGCCTGCCCGCCGCCGTAGGAGCCGCCACTCACGCCGATGCGCTTGGGGTCGACAATGCCCTCGTCCACGAGCCGGCCGAGCAGTACCTGGGTGTCGCGCGCCTCGTAGCGCTGATCGCCGAGGTGAATCCAGCCCTTCGCGCAGTCGGGCGTTCGGCTCGTCGCGCTTCCGCAGGAGCGGCCGAAACCGCGAGCCGAGAGCGTGATCACGGCGTAGCCGCGCTGCGCGTAGTAGAGGTTGTTCGCGAAGCGCTTCTTGGGATCGTTCGCGCTCGCGGCCTCGTAGGCACCCTTGTTGCCGCCGTAGCCGTGCATCAGCACCAGCGCCGGGAACGGCCCGTTGCCATTCGGCGGCAGCGTCACGTCCACGTCGAGCGGCACACCGTCGAACGTCGGGATCCGCTGGCTCAGATCGCTGGTCGGGCAGAACCGGACACCGCCCTCGGCGGTGCAGGCGTGTCCGAACGGAGCCGGGTCGGCCGCGGAGGCCGGCGAGGCGACGGCGGCAAGAGCGCACAGCGCAGCGAAGAGCGCCGGCGTGCGCCGCAAGAGATGCATGGCCAGGATTCCTTCCTCTAAGGACTGCGAGCGCGGAAAGACTACCGCGCGCATGCCCCGAGCTTCAGTCGCCGGCCGCGGCCACCACTTCCTCGGCCTCGGCCGGCTTCGGCACGCTGCAGACCCCGTAGAACGCTCGGCAGATGTCGAGCGGGGAGTACGGCATCAGCGGCGGGCCCCACATCGCGTTGTTCAGTGGCTGGTAGGGGAAGCTGCGCTGCGCCTGGTCCCACAGCAGTCCGATTTCCCGCAACGGCGTCATGAATCCGCTCGCGCGGTAGTCGCCGACTTGCGCGAGCCATGCCGCCCGCTCGGCCTGCGAAATCGGCTGCGCGCCGAGGCCCAGCGGCTTGTACCAGAGCACAGTGGCGCGGACTGACCGGGGCAGCTCGACGGCTCCGAGCAGGGTCACCAGCGCACGCAGTACCAGCACGGCGTTGATGGCGTTGGCCTTGGCGTCGTCGAACGGTTCGAGGGAAGCGATTAGCTCGGCTTCGCGCTCCGGTGCAAACCCGGCCGGGTCGCCTCCCCCATTGCCGCCCTTCCCACCCGACAGAAGCTCGAGCACCTTGTTTATCGCGTCGAGCCACGAGCGCGGAATCAGGTACCGCTTGCCACCGAGGTCGAGGATGTTCTTGAGCTCCAAGGCGAGGAGCGTGTCGATTGCGCCGCGCCCGTTCTCGGGCGTGCCGGAGCTGGTCATGCTTTTCACGAGGAACAAGCGGATCGAGTCCTTGACGAAGCCAAGCCCCGCGGCGTAGTAGTGCCCCCGCTCCACGCCGAGCAAGCTGATCTGCTCGACGATCGAGCTCCACGCCGGCAGGTTCTGGGACTCCGCGTACGCCTGCTTCCAGTCCGCTGGCACCTCGACCGGGGTGATGATCCTGCCGTCGTCGCCGAACGCCTGGAACGGCAGGTACTGATAGTTCATCGCCTTCATCGAGAGAGCGACCTCGCGCTGCGACGGGTCCTGTGTTGCCGCCTGATTCACGTTTGCCCTCCACCGTTCAACCCAAATTGACCGTGCTGCGGCACGGTGCGATGCTCGTCTGGTAGGCCGATAGGAATCGTGGCCTGGGCCCAACCTAACCCAGCTCTCCGAACAGGAGGAAGCGCATGAGCCAGCCCGATCTCGACCAGTCAGCCATCGACGAAGCGGTGCAGGCAGCGGAGCAGGACGAAGGTGAAGAGCTCGAGAGCGAGGAGCTTCAGAGCGAAGAAGCAGCCGGTGCGGAGGCCGTCGGGATTACCAGCCACATATTGCAATGCGGCGACCGCAACTACGACAGGTCAACCTTCTGGCCACCGACCACTGGCACGATGTCCACGCGGGTCGCTTTCTACGACGGGAGCGGTAAGCGCCTGATCCTCTCGAATTGGAAGGCCCTCGGTGGCGCAAACCCGCTCCGCAGCTACATCCACAGCTGGTACTACGACAGCCCTGAGGTGAGGCGCTCGCTTGTGCTGTGGAAGCTGAACGACGACGTATGGCATAGCTGGGCGAGCTGCTAGGGCGCCCGCGGGTGCGGTAGCTTCAGCCGCCCCATGGCGACCCGCCCCGGCTACGCCCATGTGCTCGCGATCCCGACTCGCTGGGCCGACAACGACGTGTACGGGCACGTGAACAACGTGGAGTACTACGCGTTCTTCGACACCGTGATCAACGCGTGGCTGATCCGCGAGGGCGGGCTCGACATCCATCGCGGAGAGGTGATCGGCGTTTGCGCGGAGTCGCGCTGCGAGTACAAGGCGCCACTCGAGTTCCCGGAAACCGTCGAGGCAGCGCTCCGGGTCGGCGAGCTGGGCCGCTCGAGCGTGCGCTACGAGATCGCGCTGTTCCGCGAGGGGGCTGCGGAGCCGGCGGCCACCGGCCACTTCGTGCACGTGTTCGTGGACCGCGAGGAGAGGCGCCCGGTGGGCATCCCCGCGCGTCTGCGCAGCGCACTCGAGCGGCTCGTGGTGCACGCATGAAGGTGCGCGGGGCGGTGCTCCGGCAGATGGGCCTGCCTGCGCCATATGCCGAGTCGCGCCCGCTCGAGGTCGCGGACGTAGAGCTCGACCCACCGGGCGAGGGCGAGCTGCTGGTGCGCGTCGGCGCGGCCGGCCTGTGCCATTCGGACCTGTCGGTGATCGACGGCTCGCGCCCGCGCGTGATGCCGATGCTGCTCGGCCACGAGGCCGCCGGTGAGGTGGTCGAGGCCGGACCCGGCACCCACGGCTTCTCCGAGGGCGACCACGTGGTGCTCGCCTTCGTGCCCACCTGCGGCGAGTGCGGCCCCTGCCGCGCCGGGCGCCCGGCCCTCTGCGAGCCGGGCGCGCGCGCGAACACCGCCGGCACCCTGCTCTCCGGCGAGCACCGCCTGCACGGCGCGGACGGCGAGCTCCTCAACCACCACCTCGGCGTCTCCTGCTTCGCCGACCACATGGTGGTGTCGGAGCGCTCGGCCGTGCGTGTGGATCCGGGGCTGCCCTTCGATGTCGCCGCGCTGTTCGGCTGCGCCGTCCTCACCGGGGTCGGCGCCGCGGTGAACAGCGCGCAGGTGGCGGTGGGAGATCGTGTCGCGGTGTTCGGCCTCGGCGGCGTCGGCCTCGCCGCGCTGCTCGGCGCCCGCGTGGCCGGAGCGGCGGAGCTGATCGCGGTCGACGTGGTGCCCGAGAAGCTCTCCCTCGCCGCCGAGCTCGGCGCCACCCACACGGTCCTGGCCGGCGAAGACGCGGTCGAGGAGATTCGCGAGCTCACCGGCGGCGGCGCCGAGAAGGCGATCGAGACCGTGGGCAGCGAGCGCGTGCTCGCCGAGGCGTACGCGGCCACGCGCCGTGGCGGCACGACCGTCTCGGTCGGGCTTCCCCACCCCGACCGCATGCTCTCGATCCCGGCGGTGAGCCTGGTGGCCGAGGAGCGCACACTGCGCGGCTCCTACCTCGGCTCGTGCGTCCCCGAGCGCGACCTGCCGCGCTTCATCGAGATGTACCGCGAGGGCCGCCTCCCGGTCGACCGCCTGCTCACGCACCGGATCTCGCTCGACGAGGTCAACGAGGGCTTCGACCGGCTCGCCCGCGGTGAGGCCGTCAGACAGGCGATCGTGTTCTGACCCGTGCGAGCCGGCGATAGAGCCGGCCCTCGACGAGCGAGAGCACCGCGAAGACCCACAGCAGCGGAGCCAACAGGATCGGCAGCGCGAACGTGATGAGCGGGCGGCTCAGCAGCCGCAGTGCCGCCGCCTTCTCGGCGACGTAGAGCACGCCGAGTCCCAACGCTGCCAGGGCTCCCCAGAGCGGGATGTTCGCCGTGGCGGCGTCGGCGATGCCATCGCGCACCGCCGCCCAATCGTCCCAGGGGCGCCAGAACCCGAGCCCGACCGCGATCGCGACCAGGACGACAGCCCAGAGCAGCGGCTGGAGCGCGAGCGGCTTGAGGAAGCGCTTGGAGCCGACCGCGAGCGCGCGCACGTACCAACGCGGGGGCTCGGGGGCACCGATCCAGTCCGACACGTGGGTGAAGTTCCAAAGCCCTTCGTGCTCCTCGCGTTCGCCGTCCGGCGCGGATGCGCCGAACGCGGCCATGTCCACGAACCGGTCGGTCATCAGGTAGCCGTCGAGGCTCAGAGTCCAGGCCTCACAGCGCCCGAAGGTGTCGAGATCCGTGCGGATCCCGGCCAGGTGCCGCTGCACGTCCTCGCTGACCCCGAACGCCGCGGACGGCGGGTCGGCCTCCTCCGGGGTCGGATCCGCGCGACGGCCCTCATGCGGCGGGATCAGATCGCGCGGTAAGCCGGAGCGGAGATGCATCAGCGCGACGGCCTGCTCCGGGTGCGCAGGAGATCTGCCCCGGTCGCGCGCCCGCACGAGCTGCTCCTTGCGCAGGCGGGAGCCATAGACGCTCGTGGTGCGGCCGACCACGCTGGGAATCCGCGCTCCGGGCTGCGGCAGCTCCTCCATCTGACCCGACGCGTCGCTCACGATCATGTGCGTGCAGCCGGTGTCGAACAGGCCCTGCACTCCCTGGTTGTCGTGCACGCCGCCGTCCACGAGCTCAACTCGCCTGCCGCGGCCGTGCGAGCCCTTGATCTCGAGCGGGTGGAACAGACCGGGCACGCACGCGGACGCGGCCACCGCCTTGCCCAGCGGGTAGCTCGCCAGCTTCTCCGGCAGCACCGAGCCATTCCCGGACCAACCGCGGTCGGCGAACTGGTAGTAGCCCTGCTCGTAGACGGGGTTCTTGTCGAGGTCGAGCGACACGCGCCGCATCTCGGCGTCGCCCGCGATCGGCTCCCCCATACCGACGGCTTCGAAGCGCCAGTTGTGGCCCGTGTTGAGCGAGGTTGCGTTGAGGAGGAGAACGGGCACCTTCGCGTCGCGCACGGCGTTCTGCTCGTCTGGCACGAAACGAGTGTCGCGTGGCACGTCGGCCGGGTGGATCAGGAGCTGGTGCATCTCGATCGGCTTCTCCACGAGTCCGAAGAAGCGCTTCTCGACCTCGTCCTCCGGCCACGCCCGCTTGTAGAAGTGCCGGTCGTACAGGTCGCCGATGCGCGTGCTCCGGGAGTAGCTCGGCAGCGACATCTTCAGGTTCTTCCACGGGTTCAGGAAGACGCGCCCGCGGATGTTGCGCTCGGTGGCCGCGAGGAACTCCTGCTCGAGGCGCTGAACCGCCGCGACGTATGCAGCCGGCGGCGGATCGCCTCCGTGGCGCGGGTCCTCGAGCAGCGCCTTCACGTGCAGGTACCAGAGCGCCCCCACGATCGAGCCGCCCGACACGGTGGAGATCACCTCGACGCTCCGGAGCACGCCCAGCTCGGCCAGACGTGCCAGCACGCCGATGTGGAAGAACGACGCACGGAACCCGCCTCCAGAGAGGGCGAGTCCGAGCTTCCGGCCGTCGGCCGCCACGACTCCAACGTCTCACCGCCGGGCGCGGTGGTCAAGCGCGGTCCGTTAGTGGATGATGCGCGCCGTGGCAACTCACCGCCAGGCGCCGGTGAACGGCATCGAGCTGCACGTGGCCGAGGAGGGCTCAGGCCCTCCGGTGGTTCTCGCGCACGGCTTCCCGGAGCTCTCGTACTCGTGGCGCCATCAGCTGCCGGCGCTCGCCGAGGCGGGCTACCACGCGCTTGCGCCCGACATGCGCGGCTTCGGCGACAGCTCCGCGCCCGCCGAGATCGAGGCGTACGACATGCTCACGATCGCCGACGACCTGATCGGCCTGCTCGACGACATCGGCGAGGAGAAGGCCGTGTTCGTCGGACACGACTGGGGCGCCAACGCGGTCTGGTGGACCGCGCTCGCCCATCCGGACCGGGTCGCGGCCGTCGTTGGGATGAGCGTGCCGATCGTGCCGCGCGCGCCCGCACCGCCAATCGGGCTGCTTCGCCAGGGCCTCGGCGAGGACTTCTACATGATCTGGTTCCAGGAGCCGGGAGTCGCCGACGAGGCGCTCAGCCGGGACGTGCGCCGCACGTTCACCACCTCGCGCGTGTGGGACGCGAACTGGGCGGAGGGCACCGACGAGCCCAGGCGGCCGGAGTGGCTGAGCGAGGAGGAGCTCGGCGTCTACGTCGACACGTTCTCGCGAACCGGCTTCACCGGCGGCCTCAACTGGTACCGCAACCTCGACCGCAACTGGCAGCTCACCGAGCCGATCGCCGATCGCCGGGTGGACCAGCCCTCCCTCTTCGTCGCGGGCACGCGCGACCCCGTGCTCAGCTTCATGCCCCCTGCGGTTATGGACGGCATGGTCACCGACCTCCGCGGCAAGGTCATGATCGAGGGTGCGGGCCACTGGGTGCAGCAGGAGCGCCCGGACGAGGTGAACGCCGCACTCCTCGGATTCCTACGCGAGGTCGGCTGGTAGGGCGCTCGCCACGGGCGTACGATCTGGGGCCATGAACACGCACCGGACCGAGCTCGACATCGCCACGCGAGTGCTCAAGCTTGTGCTCGTGATGGTGGCGGTGCTCGTCGGGATCGCGCTCCTGACGGTCGCCGCCAACGCGCTCTTCACCTGATACGCCTCATCTGAGGGTGTGACAAACCGCACCAGCAGGTTGGGTGCTGGCTCGCTAGGGACGGCCATCTTCCCGGCGTAACTTGCCACCAGTACCCCTGACCCGCCCCAGACCGGAGAGCGACCATGACCGGACCGCACGTGTACATGGCAGCACAGGCAAGGCACGCAGAAGCGCATCTCGCGCATGGCCACACCGCTCCGGCGCGCAAGGCCCGCACCGAGACCCGGTCCATCCGGTTCGCGCGGATCCGGATCCGTCTTCAGCGCCGCGCCGTCGCGGCAAGCTGACCCCCTCGAACACGCTTATACGAAGCCCGCTCCAGCGAGCGGGCTTCGTTCGTCTTCAGCGAGGCCCTGCCCGGTCGAGGTACCAGTGGCGGCCCGCCGTGGCCAGCCATCTGTCATCGCCGGCCGGCGTGAGCACGAAGCGGCTGATCGTCCGCTGGTCGCCGACCTGATCCGTGTACAGCAGCTCAACAGTGAGGGGCTCGCGTGCATCGGCCGCTTCGGCGACGGGGTGATACATCGCGTCGCTCTCGTCCCGGATCGCGCCCTGCCAGAGCCCGACGTCGCCCGGGGCGATGTAGAGATCGCGGATCTGTGGGCGAATCTCCTCGAGCTCCGCGTGGTCGACGTCGCGCCGAGCGATTATTCCCGGCCTGACGTGCCAACCCTGGAGCACGGCGATGCCTGTCCCCACGTTGCGCACGCTGAGCACCAGGTAAAGCGGGCCGTCTCCGCGCTCCACCATTCCCCTTCCGCCGCCGGCCTGGACCCAGTGCTGGTCCGAGAACATGACCTTCTGCTCGGGGTCGTCGAACCGCGACTGCACGAGCACCGGCCGCCGCCGCTCCTCGAGTGCGATCTCTGCCACGCGGGCTGAGCGGTTCGCGGAGCGGACGGACCCGTATGTCGCGATCGCCAGCACCAGCGTGCCGCCGGCGGTCGCGAGCGATGAGATCGTCGCCCAGTCGGCCATACCCCGAGAGGTGTACAGCAGAATCGGCTATCCGGCTTCGTAGTCGACCTCGAGCGTGTACTCGGGGTCGGAGTGCATCTCCCATTGCATGTGGCCCGCGATCTCCGTACGGTCGAATTTGCTCATCCCACGATCCCGAGGGAAGGGACTACCAGTGAAGGCCCGCCACCTCACCTTCCCGCTCGCCGTGATGGTCACGGCGGCGATGCTTCTCGCCGGCTGTGGAGGAGGCAGCTCCAAGTCGAGCTCCGGCACCACACCGCCCACCACCGGGGGCGCCTCCGCGCCGGCCACGAGCGGTGGCTCGAACGCGGTGAACATCAGCAACTTCAAGTTCGTGCCCGCAAGCCTCAACGCGAAGGCCGGGGCGGCCGTCAAGGTCACGAACTCCGACAGCACCGCCCACACGTTCACCGCCGACGACGGCAAGAGCTTCGACACCGGCAACCTCGACCCCGGCGCGTCGAAGTCGGTCACGGTCACCAAGGCCGGCAGCTTCGCCTACCACTGCACGATTCATCCCTTCATGCACGGGACGCTCGTCGTGAAGTGAGCCCGATCGCCATCCCGCGCGCATGGCATCCTGCTGCGCATGAGCGCGAACGGATCCTCGAGCGCCCTGCTCGTGATCGACATGCAACAGCAGGTCGTCGACACCTGCCCGGACGGGCGCGGTCTGATCGAGCGGATCAATTCGCTGTCGCGGCGAGCCGCCGAAGGGGGTGTCCCGGTGATCTTCATCCAGCACGAGGGTCACGACGAGCTGTTCAAGGGCACGCCCGGCTGGGAACTCGCGGCCGGGCTCGAGCGCGCGGACGATTCGTTCCTCGTGCGGAAGACGTACCGCGACGCCTTCGCGGACACCGAGCTGCAGGCCCTGCTCGAGCGCCTTGGCGTGCGGCGCCTGGTCGTCACCGGCGCGCATTCCGACTTCTGCGTGCAGACGTCTGCCCTGTCCGCGCTGTTCCACGGCTTCGATCTCGCGCTGGTGAGCGACGGGCATGGCGCGGAGCCTTCATCGGACGACGACGCGCTCTCGGCCCAGACGCTGCAAGCCTTCGTGAACACCCGCTTCGCGACGCTGCGCCACCCAGGCCGCACCGTCGAGGTCGTGCCGGCGGCCGACGTTGAGCTCTAGCGGCATCCAGCCGGAGCTCTGGGTGGAGCGCGCCGCCGATGCGGTGGCCTTCTACGAGGCCGCGTTCGGTGCAACCGTCCTCCACCAGGTCGGCGACGGGCAAGATATCGTGGCGCAGCTCGCGGTCGGCGACGCCGCGTTCTGGGTGGCCAGCGCGTCGTCAGCGATGAAGCGTTTCAGCCCCAAGGACATCGGCGGCGCGACGAGCCGGACGCTGCTCGTGGTGGAGGACCCCGACGCGACTGTGTCGCAGGCGCTCTCGGCGGGCGCATCGGAGCTCTCGCCTGTCGCGGACGACCACGGCTGGCGGCTCGGCCGCATCAGCGACCCGTTCGGCCACGAGTGGGAGATCGGCCGCCCGCTCGGCGAGTGGCCACCGGGCTGAGAGTTATTTGCGCGGCGTCACGATGGATTCGGCAGGCGGCCAGCCGCCGTCCGGGCTCACCGGCCGACGTTAGCTTGCGGCCGCCTGCACCGCAGGTCTAGGCTCGCTGGGCGATGTCCGAGCCGGAGCTTCGAATCTCTCTGCTCGGTGGCTTCGCGGTGGGCGTGGGCGAGCAGACGGTGAGCGAAGGCGCGTGGCGTCTTCGCAAGGCGAAGAGCCTCGTCAAGCTCGTCGCCCTGGCTCCCGAGCACCGCCTGCACCGGGACCGGGCCGGCGAGCTCCTGTGGCCGGACCGCGACACGGCGGCGGCCGCGAACAACCTCCATCAGGCGCTGTACGTGGCGCGGCGTGCGCTCGAGACGGCCGGAGTGGACGGGTCGGCTGCACTCGAGCTCCGTGACGACGCGCTCACGCTGCTCGGGGCGCGCGTGGACGTGGAGGAGTTCGAACGCGCCGCGGCGGCCGCGCACGGATCGCGCGACCGGGCGCTATGCGGGGCAGCGGTGGAGCTGTACGCCGGAGAGCTGCTTCCGGAGGATCGCTACGAGGACTGGAGCGCAGAGCGCCGCGAGGCGCTCCGCGAGCACTACATCGCACTGCTGCTCGAGCTCGCGGGCCTCGAACGAGCAAGCGGCGACACACAGGCGGCCGTCGGCTGGCTGCAGCGGGCACTCATCGAGGCGCCGCTCCACGAGGAGGCACACCGGGAGCTGATGACGCTCTTCGCCCTCGGTGGGCGCAGGCAGCAGGCGCTCGCCCAGTACCAGCGGCTGCGCCAGGCGCTCCGCCGCGAGTTCGAGGACGTCCCCGACCCGGAGACGCGACGGCTCTATCAGTCGATCCTGAGCGGGAGTTTCGGCGCCGCCGACGAGCCGGAGGCGGAGCACCGGCCGAAGGCCTCGCGGGACGAAGTCGAGGCGCCACGCGAGAACAACTTGCCGCTTCGCCTCACGAGCTTCGTCGGCCGGGAGCGCGAACTAGCGGACGTGTGGGGCCTGCTCGACCGCGGACGGCTCATCACCCTCACGGGCCCGGGCGGCTGCGGCAAGACGCGGCTGGCGATCGAGGCGGCGGCGGGCCGGCTGCGCAGCTTCCCGGACGGCGTCTGGCTCGTGGAGCTCGCCCCTCTACTCGAGGGGGCGCTCGTGGCCAGCGAGGTGGCCGAGGCGCTCGGCGTGCAGCTTCGTGCGGGCATTCGGCCCGCGGAGACGCTCGCGCACCAGCTGGCCGACCGGCGGCTGCTCCTCGTCCTCGACAACTGCGAGCACCTGATCGAGTCGTGCGCGCAGCTCGCCGACGAGCTGCTGCGCGCGTGCGCGGGGCTGACCATCCTCACCACGAGCCGCGAACCGCTCCACGTGCCGGGAGAGCTGGGCTGGCGGGTGCCTTCACTGTCGCTGCCGGACCTCAGCGAGCCCGCTACTGAGCGGGAGCTGCTGGCCTCGGAGTCCGGCCGACTGTTCTGCCAGCGCGCCGCCGAGGCGTCGCCCGGCTTCGACCCCGGCGGCGAGAACACACTCGCGATCGCGGACATCTGCCTCCGGCTCGACGGCATCCCGCTCGCGCTCGAGCTCGCAGCCGCGCGGGCGAGCGTGCTGTCACCGGTGCAGATCGCGGACCGGCTCGACGACTCGCTGCGGCTGCTCGCCGGCGGCAGTCGTGTCGCGCTCACGCGCCAGCAGACCCTTCGCGCCACGCTCGCCTGGAGCCACGATCTGCTCACGCTCGAAGAGCGCATGCTGTTTCACCGCCTCGCCGTGTTTTCGGGCAGCTTCGCGCTGGACGCCGCCGAGGGAATCTGCGCAGACGGCAAGCTCAGCCGCGATCAGGTGCTCGACCTGCTGAGCCGCCTCGTGGACAAGTCGCTCGTGCTCGTGGATCCCGACACGGGCGAGCCGCGCTACCGGCTGCTCGAAACCGTGCGGCAGTACGCGGCCGAGCGCCTCGATGACAGCGGTGAGCGCCGAGCCGTCGACCGGCGGCATCTCGACTGGTACGAGCAGTTCGCGCGCGAGACGGTCCCGCCGCCCGGGGAGGCGGTCACCGGAGGGATTCCGGAGCGCCTCGACGCCGAGCACGGAAACCTGGGTGCGGCGCTCGCCACGGCGCTTAGGAACTACCCCGACAGCGCGTTGCGGATGGCCGCGGCGCTGTGGCCGTGGTGGCTCGCCCGCTCGCACCTCGTCGAAGGCGCAGCCGCTCTCGAGGCGGCGCTCGAGCGTAACCCCGGGCGCACGGAGCTTCGGGTCCAAGCTCTGCTCGCGCTGATGGCTCTCCACGTGAGGCTCGGCGACATCCCGCGGTATGCCGCCATCGGTGACGAGGCCATCTCGATCGCGCGCGAGCTCGGCAACGACCGACTGTCGGCACATGCGCTCCTGCGCGTGGGCCAGTACATCTTCACGATCGATGCGGAGGCGTCGGAGCGGTTCTACGACGAGGCGTTCGACATCGCTGCGAAAAGCGGCGACCGCTTCCTGTCCGCCTCGGTTGCGCACGCGAGGGCCCTGGTTGCGTGTTCGCGCAGCGCCTACGCGGAGGCGAATGAGCTATTGGTGGAGGCCGGCGAGCTGCTCGAGCAGCTGCCGGAGGAAGGCGGCGAAGCGTTCCCGGCGATCACACCGCCGCTCGTGGTGCAGGCCGACCCGGCAAGCGGTCGCCCGCGCATGTTCTTCGAGGAGACGATGCTCCTCTTCCGGCCCGTGCCGGCTCGGCTCGCGCTCGGCTACGTGCTCTCGAACCAGGCATTCGCTCTGCGCTCCATGGGGGAGCTCGAGGCGGCTCGCGACCCTCTCGACCGCGCGCTCGGGCTGTTCCGCGAGCGGCGCGACCGCCCTGGCATAGCTCTCGCGCTGAACCAGCTCGGAAACCTCGGGCGCTCACTCGGCGAGTACGTCATGGCCCGCGAGTGGCTCGAGGAGGCGATCTCGATCAGGACCGAGCTCGGCGATCGGCGCGGAACCGGCCTGTCGCTCGGCAATCTGGGACTGCTGTCGGCCGCCGCGGGAGCCGTCGACGACGGGCGCCGGCGCCTCGCGGAGAGCCTGAGCCTCTTCGAGCGAACCGACGACGGCCCGGGACAGGCAGGCGCGCTGCTGAACCTCGCAAACGTGGAGCTCTCGGCCGGAAACCGCCCGGAGGGACGGGCCTTGCTCGAGCGCTCGCTCCCGTTGTGGGAGGCACAGGGGCTCGTGCGCGCGTGTGGCTGGATCTCGCTGATGCTCGCCGAGGTGCTGGACGACACCGGTGAGGGCGACGAGGCCGCGCGGCGCCGGGACGAGGCGCGGGCGCTGTTCGAGCGAATCGGCGATTCGACCGGCCTCGACTGGACTAAGTCAGCGCTAAGAGCCCGCTAAACCGCCCGGCGTAGCTTGGCTGTCGAACCCGAGAGAAGGACCGCGACATGGCCGTGCACGAAACAGCAGCACACACGATCGTCGGAGACGCGTCCCTGCAGGAGTTCGAAGAGTCCCTGCACGGCGAGCTGATCCGGCCCTCCGATCCCGAATACGACGACGCGCGTGCTGTGTGGAACGGCGCGATCGACCGCTACCCGGTCGCGATCGTGCGCTGCGCGGGCGTTGCCGACGTGCGGTGCGCTATCGAGTTCACGCGCAGCGAGAACCTCCCGCTCGCCGTGCGCGGGGGCAAGCACAGCCTGCCCGGCTTCTCGACCGTCGACGGCGGGATCGTGGTGGACCTCTCCGGCATGAACGGCATCCGCGTGGACCCGGTCGGGCGGACGGCGTGGGCGCAGGCCGGCGTGACGTGGTCGGACTTCGACCATGAGACGCAGGCGTTCGGCCTGGCCACCACGGGAGGCCTGATCTCCACCACCGGCATCGCCGGCTTCACGCTCGGCGGCGGCATCGGCTGGCTGATGCGCAAGCACGGGCTCACCTGCGACAACCTCATCTCCGCCGACGTCGTGACCGCGGACGGCGAGGTGCTGCACGCGAGCGCCGACGAGAACGCGGAGCTGTTCTGGGGCCTCCGCGGAGGCGGTGGCAACTTCGGAGTCGTGACGAGCTTCGAGTACGCCGTCCATCCGGTCGGGCCGGCGGTGATGGGCGGCGCGGTGTTCTACCGCGGCGACAGGGCCGAGGAGATCCTCCGCTTCTACCGCGAGTACACGAAGGACCTGGCCGACGAGGCAACGACCATGTTGAACCTCACCACCGCTCCCCCGGCGCCGTTCCTGCCCGAGGAGATCCACGGGAAGCCGGTGGTCGTGCTCCTCGGCGCGTACGCCGGTCCGGTGTCCGCCGGCGAGCGCGTGTTCGCGCCGATGCGCGAACTGGGCGACCCGGTCGCCGACCTGATGGGCCCGATCCCGTACGCGGCGATGCAGGGCCTGCTCGACGCGCTCTACCCGGCCGGCGGAAGCAACTACTTCAAGGCCGGCTTCATGGACGAGCTGTCGGACGGGGCGATCGACACCCTGGTCGAGCGCCACGCCTTGGTCAACTCGCCGATGTCGGAGATCCACGTGCAGCACGTCGGCGGCGCGGTGGGCCGGGTGTCGCCTTCGGCGACCGCCTTCGCGAACCGAAGCGCGCAGTACGTCCTGAACGTGCTCGGCCGGACGCCGGACTCGGGCGGATTTGACGCCGCGGTGGACTGGGCGCGGGCGACCTACGACGCGATGGAGCAGCACACCGCGCACGGGACGTACTCCAACTTCATGAGCGCGGGCGACGACCGCGTGAAGGAGGCATACCCCGAGGACACGTACCGGCGGCTGCAGGCCCTGAAGGATCGCTACGACCCGACGAACCTGTTCCGGCTGAACCAGAACGTCAGGCCGAGCGCCGCCTGACCTCAGCTGTCGGCAAGGCGCCGCATCAGCTCTACCGCGTCGCGGAGGACCTCCTGCTCCTTGGCGGAGAGGTCCTCCGCGATGCCCTCCGCGAGCCAGCCATCCGCGCGTTCATGGTCGTGGGCCTGGCCGCGACCCTGCCGCATGCAATGACCACGGGGCTCGGATACAACCCGATCCAGCCACCCCGCAAACAGAGGAGCAGCATGCAGGTTGAGTGGTACGGGCAGGCAGCGTTCCGCCTCACCGGTGAGGACGCGACCGTATTCATCGACCCGTTCGGCGACGTGTCCGGCCTCGAGGCGCGCGGGCTGCAGTTCGACTATCCCGCCATCACCGGTGTGGACGCGGACCTCCTGCTCGTCACCCACGAGCACCGGGACCACAACGGCGTCGAGGCGATCGGCGGCCGGCCGGTCACGCTGCGCTCCACCGCGGGCCGCCTCGAGTCGCCGATCGGGGAGGTGCTGGCCGTCGCGTCCGAGCACGACGGCGCGGCCGGGACCGAGCGCGGACCGAACACGATCTTCGTCTTCTCGCTGGACGGCGTCCGCGTTGCCCACTTCGGCGACTTCGGTCAGCGCGATCTGCGCGAGGAGCAGGCCGAGGCGATCGGCACTGTGGAGCTGCTGTTCATCCCGGTAGGCGGCGGTCCCACCATCGGCGCCGAGCAGGCAGCGGAGATCGCGGACCGGCTCGGGGCTCGCTGGATCGTGCCGATGCACTACCGCACTCCGCGGGTCAACTTCCTCGAGACCGCCGAGCCGTTCCTCGAGCGCCTGCGCGATGTGCGGAGGCTCGACTCGCCGCGCTTCGACACGTCAGAGCTTCCGCACGCCGATGGTGCCCTGGCGATCGTGCCCTCGGCGCCCTGACGCATCAGTTAACAGGGCTTAATACTCAGCGGTAACCATCCTGTGATCGAGATGCGATCACACGTTGCCCAGCAAGAAGAAGTCGCAGTCCCCGTCCGGACCAAGCTCCGGCGCGGAACACGTCGCGACGGCCTCGGGGGGACCGAGGGCAACGAGCTCCTCACGAGCATGACCGCGGTCGTCCTGACCGGTCTGCTGGCGGCGGAGGGCTACACGATCGTGCAGATGCGCGGGCTGGTGGGCGTGCACATGTTCATCGGCCTGGCGTTGATCCCGCCGGTACTGCTGAAGCTGGCGAGCACCGGCTATCGCTTCGTCCGCTACTACGCGGGGTCGCGCGCGTATCGCGCGAAGGGACCGCCGCTCTTGCCACTGCGCCTGCTGGCGCCGGTGCTCGTCGCGGCCACGATCGCGGTGCTTCTGACCGGCGTTCTGCTGCTCGCGGCAGGGCATAAGTCGGGCGCACTGCTCGAGATCCACAAGGTGAGCTTCATCGTCTGGGGCGTGGTATTCGCGGTCCACTTCCTCGCATACCTGCCGCGAGTCGTCGACTCATTGCGCGCCGGCCTCAGCGCGGCGCGCCGCGCGGCGACGCCCGGGGCCGGCCTGAGGGCGATGTTGCTCACCGCTTCCCTGGGCGGCGGCGCGGCGCTGGCGATCGCCCTGCTGCCGACGATCGACGCCTGGCACGGCGGGCACTGACTCGCGTCAGCCCGCCGTGACCACGAGCGTGTGCTGCGCTCCGGGGGAGGCGGGGATGGTTACCTCGAGCCCGCGGTTGGTGAGCCGCGTGTCGTAGCCACTCACCACGCTCCCGTCGAGCTCCACCGATCCCACCCGAGACCCCCGCGGCAGCGTGTGTCCGATCAGCAGCGTGGTGACCCGAGTGTTCGTGGCATCGAGCTTGGTGGTGTAGGCGGAGCCTGAGCGCGACGCGAACACCCCGATCGATCCACTGCCCAGCCGGATGTTCGTGCCCGCCACGCTCGGCTGGCCGTCGGGCACCTGCGGCACCACGTCGAGCTCGCCGCGGTTGAGGAACGGCCGCACGCCGAGCTGCTCGTGTATCACCGACCACACGGTGCCGTAGTTGCCCCACGCCTGCATGAACATCGAGCGACAGGTCCAGCAGCGATCGATGTTCGGCGGCACGCCCCGAGTCGCGCTCCCCTGGGGAGTGGAGGGGAATATCTCCGGCATCGCACCCGGCTGCTCGTCCGGCGTGTTGCCGGTGGCGGGCTCGGAGAACATGGTCTCGGCGTTGGCGTCGGTATAGCGCTGCTGCTGGCCCGCGCCGAGGCGGCCGTAGTTCCCCTCCCCCACGGCTTGGATCGAGGTGGTGAGCGAGAAGATCTCGAAGTCGCCGTTGCCATCGGCGCCGCCCCCGCAGCCGGTGTGGAACAGGCCGAGATTGCCGGGACGGGACCCGCTGTAGCAGGAGTTCTCGCGCCCAGCGAGCGCAGTGGTGCCGCGGGCCTGTGAAGCGAGGCCCGGCGTGGCGGTGCTGCCGTCCGTCAGCTCGGCCTCCATCGGCACCTGGCCGATCCAGTGCTTCTGGAAGGACTGCTCGTCGCCCGGGTCGAGCAGCGAGTCGGCGTACTGCTGGGCCACTGTGTTCCACCAGGTTCCCTCGAACTGCCCTTCGAGCTTGCGGGCCAGGTTGGTGGCCCAGCTCGCCGTGGCGGTGTCGCGCTTCGACCGCGCCATGTCCGCGAGGTCGTACAGCGCGCGCACGTAGTAGACGGCGTTGTCGAGCTTCTCCGGCCCCATCCCCTGGCGCTCGACGTTGCCGGATCCCTCCGGCCAGCCGTCCCGGTCGATGTCGAGCTTCTGGTCGACGACCCTCAGGTTGCGCTTCGCGAAGTCGTACATCTCGTCGCGGAAGCCGTTGTCGCCGGTCCAGCGCCAGATGAGCGCGACGGTGCTCGGGAACTTGATCGTCTCGTCGGTGTTGAAGTCGTTCGTGCCGTTCGTCTGGGAGTCGTGGCCGAACCAGATCGAGCCGTCCGACACCGCTTCGTGCACGACGATCCCGGAGCCTCCGTTGAGGATGTCCGAGATGTCGCGCAGCGCACGCAGGTGGTCC
Source organism: Thermoleophilaceae bacterium (assembly GCA_045805385.1). Lineage (GTDB taxonomy): Bacteria > Actinomycetota > Thermoleophilia > Solirubrobacterales > Thermoleophilaceae > JADGHQ01. The sequence continues at coordinate 3,879 of JBJMLG010000207.1, read as the reverse complement.
TCAGCCGCTTGGAACTGACCAAGGGCGACAGCCGCGAACGCGGTGTACTCGCCGTCGGTCGCGAATATCCACGGGTAGTCCGGGAAACCCGCTCCGAACCAGCGCGCTTGCGAAACCGTGCCGAGCGGGGCCGGGAACTGCTTGCCCTGGTTCGTCCAGCGGACCTTCAGGCCGGAAGCTGCCTGCGTGAGGTCGGCGAGATTCTGCTTGCCCCACTCGATCGACCGCTCGAGCAGGCGGTCACCCGGCAGAGACACGTTCGAGCGGTCGGCCAGCGCCTGCCTGGAGGCGATCTTGTCGGCCAGCTGGCCGGCCGGGTCGCGCAGGGCGGCGTCGAGCTCGCTCTGCGCCTGGGAGATGCTCTGGGCCCGCGAGCCGCCCTTGTCGGAGCCCGCCGCGCCCACCCAGAGGGACTTGGACCCTCCGGCCGGCACCGTGAGCTTGTAACGAAGCTCGCCGCCCGTCCCCTGACCGAAGGGCCCGTCGTCGCACGCGCTCGGCGGTGAGTTGTCGCCGTTCTGGCACACGTGGTCGCCCTGCGGGCCGCGGAAGCTGCCGCCGGTGTTCGCCGCCTTTCCAGTGGTCGGTGTCTCGCTCGCCCCGACCAGCGCGGCGTAGTGGTGCTCGGGCGCTCCGGGCAGCGCGCCGTCGTCGGTGAACCTGAGCTCGTTGCTCGCGAAGGCGCCGCGGTCGGCGATGTTCGCGCTCGCGTTCGGGGTCACCCCGTCGAAGCCCCACGGATAGGCGGTCATCAGCTCGGAATGCGCGTCCACCTGCACGGTCACGCTCTTGTCCTTGGACCCCGGATTCGACATCTGCAGCCCGAAGAGAGCGGCACGGTGCGCGTCGGGAGCGAAATCGGTGCGCTGCACGTGAAGACCTGAGGCGTCGGGAAGGTCGAAGCGCGTGTAGCCCCACCCGCTCGAGAACTTGGTCGCCGGGCCCACCCACTGGCCGTCGATACCGAACCAGACGCCGTCCAGAAGCTTGAGCGGCGGAGTCCAGACCCCGCCCATCTCGCCGCTGATGTGCCACCCGTTGGCGTAGAAGCGCCCGTCCCCGAAGCCGACCGAATACGACATCTGCCCCGCTGCGACCTCGCGGCGGTCCTGCAGCCGGGTGCTCACCGACGCCTCCGGCGTCGCAGCCTGGGCGCCACTGCACGCGATCAGCGCCGTCGCGATCCCCACCGTCACAACACGCCCGACGCGCATGGCAGCACCTCCACTGGACTTTCCTCGCGCAGCGACGCTCCGCGTCGCGTCGCCCCTCGTAGGGTTCCGCCTCCTCCCTGAGGCGCTAGCTCAGTACCCGGGATGGGCAGGCGGCATGCCCAACGCGGTACTGGCGATGGGGATTACTCAGCGCGCCGGGCCGGCGTCAGCCTCGAGCGATCGTCTCCTAACGCTCGAGGTTGCGAGAGATGGTCGGCCACTCGTCCGGACACTGGGTGGTGCAGCAGGACTCGCGTAACCCCGCCGTAGCCGGGTTTTCTCCACATGGGCCAGCCAGGATTCGAACCTGGGACCTACGGATTATGAGTGTTTGGAATCCGTATGGTGCGAGGTCTATTTGGCTCTAGAGAGCCAAGTCAGGTCGGCTGAAAGTCCTGAAAAGTGCTCAGTTCGGGATAAAGTTCGGGATAAAGTTTCGACCCGCGGCTAAACGGTCTGGCTGACGGCGCGCCTTGCCGCAGTGTCGCCTCCACGCGAAGCGCAACTCGCGCGGGCCGCGCGCAAAAGCCACTCGTGTCATCGCGCGCGGTGCGCGCTCCGTCCACACCGCTAATGAAAATTCAGCGCATGAAGCAGTCTTTACGGCGATCTGCCTGTCGTGAGCGCGTGGGAATTGAGAGCGATGACTAACGGGGCGCGGCGGTACCCTCATCTGGCTGACGCGCGCCGTCGAGCAGTGGGCTGATCGGGTGGAGGCGCGGACCGATTTTCCGCGTCTCGTTCGTCGCCTGATTCGTCAGACGAACGACCAGGTCGTTTCGCTTGAGATGAGGGCCGCCGAAGGAGCTGGCTTCGCCGGCTACGGCAGCAGCAGCCGGACGGGGCTGGTCACATGGGGCAGCGGCTACGCGGCTCGTCCGAAGCGAGGGCGCCGCACCGCGCGTCTAGGGTTCCCGAAATGTCTGTCCGAAATCCTCCGGAGACACGCTTCGCGAACGCCCCGGACGGCGCCCGGATCGCCTACCAGGTGGTCGGTGCCGGGCCCCGGGACGTGCTGCTCTCGACCGACTGGGTCTCGTCGATCGACCTGATGTGGGAGCAACCGCGCATGGAGCGTTATCTCCGGCGACTGGCCGCCCACGGACGGCTGATCCTTTTCGACAAACGCGGCAACGGAGGCTCCGACCCCGCCCCGATCGTCGAGGGCCGGTTCGCAGCGACCGTGGAACAGGCGGCCGAGGATCTGCTGGTGGTGCTCGACGCCGCGCAATCCGAGCGGCCGGATCTGATCAGCAGCACCTACGGCGGCTGGCCGGCGTTGCTGTTCGCGGCGACACACCCCGAGCGCTGCGGACGGCTCGTCCTTCAAGACGCCTGCGCGCGGCAGATGGTGGCGGAGGACTACCCCCACGGCATCGACGAGCAGAGCCAGGCGGCCGTGGTCGACGGCCTTATGGCGGGACACGGACGCGGCGTGGGCCTCTTCGCGTGGGACCCGGCCCTCCGCGAGGACTCCGAGCTGCGCAGCTGGTACGGGCGCTACGAGCGCCTGGCGTGCGACCGCGCCTTCATCGCCGAAGGCTGGCGGCGGATGGGCGAGATCGACCTGCGCGCCATCCTGCCGCTCATACGAGCCGAGACTCTGGTGATAGCCCATGCCGACGGCGGCATGTTGATGGGCGCAGGTTCCGGTGCGTTCCTTGCCGAGCGCATCGCCGGTGCGCGGTACGTGGAACTGCCGGGGCTCGCGACCCCCTTCTTCGGCGACGCGCGGATCACCGAGGAGGTCGACCGGTTCCTCGGCACCGACCCGGGCGCTGCGGCCACCGACGACCGGGTCCTCGCGTCCGTACTCTTCACCGACCTCGTCGAGTCGACGCCCATGGCCGCACGGCTAGGCGACCAGCGCTGGCGGGCGGTGCTCGACGACCACGACAAACTCGTGGATCGCTGTCTCGCGCGCTTCCGCGGGCGGCTCGTCAAGCGCACCGGCGACGGCATTCTCGCCACCTTCGACGGCCCGGCGAGAGCGGTCCGATGTGCCGAGACCATCTGCCGTGACGCGACGCAGCTCGGAGTCGAGATCCGTGCCGGCGTCCACGCCGGTGAGATCGAATTGCGCGGGGACGACATCGGCGGCATCGCCGTGCACCTTGCCGCTCGCGTGATGGGCCAGGCGGGACCGGGCGAGGTCGTGGTGTCGCGCACGGTCAAAGACCTGACGGCGGGCTCCGGATTGCCTTTCGAGGATCGCGGGACCCGCGAGCTGAAGGGCGTCCCGGAGCCCTGGCAGCTGTTCGCGCTCACCGCGGAGCCAGCGGCCACGTCGGACGCGCTCGCCGCGGGCTATTAGCCGATAGCGCCACTAGCACTTTCCATGCGAGGGAGTGCTCCCGGCGTCGAGTGCCGCTTTGCGCGAGTAGCGGCTAGGCCAACGGCTGAGCGATGGGATGGTCGTCGGGGATGTGAACGCGCACCCCGATCGGTCCGCCTTCGGAGCATCCGATGAATCCCTTGATCTTCACACGCCCGCCTTCGCGCTCGATCCGCTTGCAGTACCTCCGCGCGTTCCCCTTCGAGAGGTAGCCCACGTGCTAGCCTTGGGCCTGGACTTTTACGGCTCGGGGGTCATGCGGGTTGTCGGGCTCGCAAACAAGCTCCAAGTCCACGTTGTCCATCTTCACGGCCTGAGAGCCCCGGCGTC
>JBJMLG010000206.1:0-19762 GCA_045805385.1 Thermoleophilaceae bacterium | reverse complement strand
CGTCGCTGGCGGTTGCGGCGTGAGCGCATGCGACGCCTGCCTGCGGCGCAGCCATCTGATCGCGTTTCTCGCCGCACGGGTGGCGGCGGTTCTCGCCGAGCCGCGGCCGCGCCCGTCGGCCATCCTTGGCTTGCCCGAGGATCAGTTCATCGCGGCGGTGGCCGGCCCCCGCAAGGAAGCGGCCGAGCGCTTCGTCGAGGACTTCGACGCAGACGTCGCCCGAAATGTCGCCGCGAGTGCCGAAATTGGCGAGCTGTGTGCCCACGACGCGCTCTACCCGGAGCGCCTGCGAGACCTGTACGACCCGCCCGCGGTCCTCTACCACACGGGATCCGCCGCGCGGCTTGTGCAGCTTGCGGAGCTCCCGGCCGTCACCATCGTCGGCGCCAGGCGCGCGTCTCCCGCAGGGATCGCAATGGCGCACGAGCTAGGCCGAGGGGCCAGCACGGCGGGCATCACCGTAGTGAGCGGCTTGGCCCTGGGTATCGACGGTGCCGCCCACCGGGGAGCGCTCGACGGCGGCGGTGCCCCGCTCGCCGTGCTCGCCGGAGGCACGGACATTCCGTACCCCCGCAACCACGTGCGGCTGTACGAGCAGGTTCGGCAGCGCGGCGCGGTCTTGTCCGAGCTCCCGCCCGGCGTAAGGCCGCTTCGCTGGAGCTTCCCGGCGCGCAACCGGATCATGGCGGCGCTCGGCAGGGTGACGGTCGTCGTCGAGGCCAGAGACCCGTCCGGCTCGCTGATCACCGCGGACTTCGCCACCCAACTCAACCGCGGGCTCGCCGTCGTGCCGGGGCCCGCCACGTCCCCATTCGCCGGCGGCTGTCTGAAGCTGCTGAGGGACGGAGCTGCAAGCGTCATACGCGGTGTGTCCGATCTCGTGGATGACGTCTACGACGGGGAGGGACGACCCGAGGGCTGGGATCCTTCCGGCCGCGCATACGCCGTGGAGCGGCTCTCCGACTTCGACCGCACGGTGCTCGAGGCTGTCGAGGAGGGCCAGCAGGCCGGAGGTATCGCGCGAGAGCACTCGGTCAGCGCGGGCCGCGTCCGAGCGGCGCTCGCGCGTCTCGAGATGGCAGGCCTCATCGTTCCCGACGGCCGCGGCGCCTATCAGCCCTCTCCGGCGCGATGAAGGCTCATATCCTCGGGCGCGATGAACACCAGTGGACGTGCAATACCGCGGGTCCTCACGATCGCAGGCTCGGACTCAGGAGGCGGTGCGGGCATCCAGGCGGATCTCAAGGCCTTCGCCCATGCCGGCGTGCACGGCATGAGCGCCATCACGGCGATCACCGCGCAGAACACCGTTGCGGTCACAGCTATCTACCCACTCCCGCCGGAGGCGATCGTCGAGCAGGTGAGGGCGGTCGCCGAGGACATCGGCGTCGACGCGGTCAAGATCGGGATGCTTGGCAACACCGAGACGATCGAAGCCGTCTCGCGAGCGCTCGACCTGGTCGGGGATGCACCGGTGGTGCTCGACCCGGTGATGGTCGCCGAGAGTGGAGCGGAGTTACTCGAGCCCGGGGCGCGCGATGCCCTTCGCGAGCTGCTGATGCGGCGGGTCACCGCCATCACCCCGAATCTGCCGGAGGCGCGGCTGCTTGCCGATGCTCCCGACGGCGCGCCGGACGAGCTGGCGCGAGCACTTCACCGGCGCGGGCCGGCGTTCGTGGTCGTCACGGGCGGCCACCGCGAGCAGGCGGTGGACGTGTTCTTCGACGGCGACACCCTCGCCGAGATCGCGGGCGAGCGTTACGACAGCGGTGCCGCTCACGGCTCCGGCTGCACGCACTCCTCGACGCTCGCCGCCGGGCTCGCGCTCGGCCTCACTCCACTCGAGGCTTCGCGGCAGGCGAAGCGCGTCGCGGCGCTGGCTGTACGCGACGGGCTGAGCGAAATCGGCGCAGGGCCCGGGCCGGTAGACGTGCTCGGCCTCGCGAGGCGCGGTCGCGACTGAGAAGTGCGCCGTTCCGGGACGTTTCCGCGCGGCCAACGGCCTCTGGCATAATCGGGACAGCCACTCGGCCAGGCCGCGTGGCTACGTCAAGGTCGACGAACACAGGAGTAGTGCCATCAAGTTCCTGCGGATGAAGCCCGGTTTCGGAGAGGTCCTTTTGACCGAGGGCGACCCGCGGGTGCTCGAGGATGAGGAGCGGCTGGTCGAGGAGTTCCGTCGTCAGCTCGACGAGGGCATGTGGGCGGCAGTGCCCACGGTGGAGCGGGACAGCGGCCGCCGCGAGGCGCAGATGGTGCAGGACTACGCCGACATCCCGACGGACGCCGAACGGGTGATCTTCTTCCCGCGCGCCTCGGGCGGCTGAGGCCGGCACGGCTCGACGATGCTGCTTGCGCTTCTCGCCCTGACGCTCGTTGCCGTGGTGCTCGCGCTGCCGGTGCTGGTGCAGGCGTGGTCGGGCTGGCGCAGGGACCGGGGGCCGCTGTTCCGGACGCGGCGGGTCGAGCGCGTCATGCTGCACGACCCCGGCCGCGAGCGGCGGGCCGAGCAGCGCGCCCGCGAGCTGCTGCGCTCGTGCGTCAACAACGTGGAGTGGTCGATGTACCGCGACCTCGGCTTCATCAAGGTCAACGGCAAGCTCGCCGATGGCAGCGCTCCCCGGCGCTCGCGCGAGGCGCCCCACGCGCCCGACCCGGAGGCACCGTACGCCTACCTGATCTACCCGCACAAGCCGATCGTCGCCTACGTGCCGAAGACCCGCCGTCTGTTGAGCGAGTACTGCGTCGAGTTCCCGGATCTGACCCGGGCGATCTCCCACTCGCGGCTGCCGGATTCGGACGACGTCCTGGCCAAGTGGATGGCGCTGACGGGCGACGAGCGCAACCTGATCCGCAACGCGAACATGCACCTCCCCGGGCGCCAGATCGATCCCGGGAGGGTACGCCGCGACCTCTGGCGGCTGGCCGAGTGGGAGCGCCAACGGCGCAACTCGGGCTCGTACGAGGCTCGCCGCCGATGAGCGTCGACATACGACGACGCAGCCGGGCGATCCTCGACGGCCCGGACCGGGCCGCTGCGCGCGCATACCTGAAGGGCATTGGCTTCGACGACGACGCGCTGAAGAAGCCGATCGTCGGCGTAGCCAACACCTGGACCGAGACGATGCCGTGCAACTTCCACCTGCGCCGGATCGCCGAGCGCGTGAAGGCAGGTGTGCGCGAGGCCGGCGGCACGCCGATGGAGTACAACACCGTCGCGATCTCGGACGGGATCACCATGGGCACCGAGGGGATGAAGACCTCCCTCGTGAGCCGCGAAGTGATCGCCGACTCGATCGAGCTCGTCGCGCGGGGCCACATGTTCGACGCGGTCATCGCGATCTCGGGCTGCGACAAGACCATCCCGGGCACCGTGATGGCGCTGGCGCGGCTCGACATCCCGAGCCTGATGCTCTATGGCGGCTCGATCCTGCCCGGCTGCTTCCGCGGGCGCGACGTCACGATCCAGGACGTGTTCGAGGCGGTCGGCGCGCACGCGGCGGGCAGCATGAGCGACGAGGACCTGGCCGAGCTCGAGGACGTCGCGTCGCCCGGACCAGGTGCCTGCGGCGGCCAATACACCGCCAACACGATGGCCGGCGTGTTCGAGATCATGGGCATCTCGCCGATGGGGGCGAACAGCGTGCCCGCCGTCGACGAGCACAAGGGCGACGTCGCGGAGCAGGCCGGCCAGCTCGTGCTCGACCTGCTCGAGCGCGACGTGACCGCCCGCTCGCTGATCACGCGCGAGTCGCTCGAGAACGCGATCGCCTCTGTGGCCGCCACGGGCGGCTCCACGAACGCGGTGCTGCACCTCCTCGCGGTGGCGTACGAGGCCGGCGTGCCGCTCGACATCGACGACTTCGACCGGATCGCTTGGAAGACCCCGCTGCTCGCGGACCTGAAGCCGGGCGGGCGCTTCACGGCGCCGGACATGCATGCGGCCGGAGGTATGCGCGTGGTGGCCCAGCGCCTGCAGGAGGCGGGCCTGCTGCACGAGGACGCGCCCACGGTGTCCGGGCGCAGCATCGGCGAGGAGGCCGACGCTGCCAGCGAGCCGGAGGGGCAGGAGGTCATCCGCCCGCTGTCCGATCCGATCCAGCCCACCGGCGGCTTCGCGATCCTTCGCGGCAACCTCGCCCCCGAGGGCTGCGTGGTGAAGCTTGCGGGTCACGACCGCCGCGAGCACCGCGGCCCGGCACGGGTGTTCGAGAGCGAAGAGGAAGCGTTCGCGGCGGTGAAGGCACAGGAGATCCAGCCTGGCGACGTGGTGGTGATCCGCAACGAGGGCCCCTCGGGCGGTCCCGGCATGCGCGAGATGCTGGCGGTCACCGCGGCGCTCGTGGGGGAGGGGCTGGGCGAGTCGGTGGCGCTGCTCACCGACGGCCGCTTCTCCGGGGCAACCCACGGCTTCATGGCAGGTCACGTCGCTCCCGAGGCACCGCGTGGAGGCCCGATCGCTGCCGTGGAGGACGGCGACATCGTCGTGTTCGACGTGGCGAACCGCAGGCTCGACGTCGAGCTCGACCAGGACGAGATCGACCGCCGCGTCGCCGCCTACGAGCCGAAGCCGCCGGCGTACGAGGGCGGCGTCCTCGGCAAGTACGCTCGGCACGTCGGCTCCGCCTCGCGCGGCGCCATCACGACCTAGCTACGCGGCCGCTTCCTCGCCGGCGGCGGCGCGCTCGACGTCAGAGTCGCCGCTCGTGTCGATCTCACCGTGGAGGAACTCGAGCAGGCAGTCGTTGAACGCGACCGGCCGCTCGAGCATCGCCATGTGGCCCGTGTCCTCCATCAGGACCTTGCGCGAATCAGGGATCAGGCGCTCGTACTCGTCGGCGTCGCCCACGTCGAGGAGCGCGTCGCGATTGCCCCAGACGATCAGCGTCGGGCAGCGGATCTCCGGCAGCCGGTCTCTGAAGTCGTACTCGAGCAGGGCGCGCGTGGCGTCCACGAAGCCGTCCTTGCCGGAGTGGGCGATCATCTCCCAGGCCATGTCCGGCGCGAGTTTGCTCGGGTGGCGCGTGACGACGTTCAACGCCGCGTGCCGCAGCCCCGGCCGCCGCACGAACGCCTCCGAGCGAGTGCTGGCCCAGGCGCCAAGGGCCGCCGCCGTGCGCGCCCAGGTGAGCGCCGGCGCTCGGTGTAGCTCGGTAGTCGTGATGCCGGCCGGCGACACCAGCACGATCTGGGCGACACGCTCGGGAAACTGGATCGCCATCTCCGCCGCGATGAACCCGCCCATCGAGTTGCCCACGAGCGCGACTTCCGAGAAGCCGAGCTGCTCGGTGAGCGCGTCGACGCAGCGGCCGTAGCCGCTGATCGAGATCTTCTCGGCCGGCATCTCCGACTGGCCGTGCCCCGGCAGGTCGAGCGCGATCGCCCGCCGCTCCTGTGCCACGCGCGGAAGGTTCTCGAGCCAGTTCTGCCACGCGCCGCCGAGACCGTGGATGAACACGACGGGCGGCCCGTCGCCCGAGCCGATGTCCACATAGTTCACGCGACGCCCATCGACCTCGGCCGAGTGCAGGTGCTCGCGCCAGTCAACGTCGCGCCAGTTCGGAGAGGCGCTCACTCCGTAGTCGCTGTCGGCGCGGCGCGCAGCCCGCAGGCTTGCGGGCCGAACCTTGGACGGCAGGATCGGCATCGCCCGGTACCGTACCGGCCCGTGGCGAAAATCGCGCTCGACATCGACAGCACCCTTCACCACTACTGGGACGTCTTCGACTCGATCGCGAAGCGCCGCTTCGGCGTCGAGCTGCCATACGAGGAGCAGACCGACTGGGGCATCGCGCTGCTGGAGCGCGACCAGCTGATCGAGTGCGTCGAGGAGACCCACTCGGTCGAGAACATCATGGGGCGAAGCCCTACCCGCACGCTGTCGAGACCGTGCAGGGCTGGCACGACGCGGGCCACTGGATCCACGTGACGAGCCACCGCGCCGAGAGCGCGCGCGAAGCGACCGAGCGATGGCTCGCCGAGATCGGCCTGCCTTTCGACGACCTCCACTGCAGCTACGACAAGATCACTCGCTGCGTGCAGCTCGACATCGACGTGCTGGTGGACGACAGTCCGGTGAACATCCAGCGAGCCCTCGAGGTGGGCATCGTGCCGGCCACGATCATCCACCCCTGGAACGCGCACCTCGCCGACGACGAGCGCGTGATCCTGACCGAGGACTGGCGCGCGCTCAGCGAGCGGGTCGAACCGCTGCTCGAGCGGATCGACGCCGAGAAGCCCGCCGCCTAGTTACCCGGCGTAGCCCATCCGCTCGAGCACCGGGATCTCGTGGATCTGCGGCGGCTGGAGGTGATCCCAGAGGATGCCGGTCGGCCGCTCGTGCGCCCGCTCCACCTCGATCACCGCCCGCGGCGTCGCCACGATGTCGACGGGGATGTCGTGCCCCGTGACCATCAGGTTCTCGCGCAGTATCTGGATCGGGTGCACCGTTGTGGCGACGACCGTGCGCCGGTCGACCTTCCCCGATTCGGCGAGCATCCCGTATTCGAGGTCCGAGAAACCCCCGCCCTTCCCGATCCGGACGCCCTTCAGGTTCACCGCGACCGAGCCGGTGAGGATGAAGTCGAGCGGCGGCACCTGCTCGAGGTCGATCACCTTGCCGTGGCGCAGGGCGCCCTTGATCGTGGCCGCCTCGCGCTGCTGCTCCTCTGACAGCTTGCGCGGATCGAGCAGCCGGAACGGGTGCTCCTCGCGCAGCCGCGGGACCGCCATGACGAGGCACTTGCCCTGCGCAAGCGCCATGCGGCGCGCGTGGGTCTGAGGCGCGTCGGGGTTCGCCTTGATCGTCTCGGCCCGGACCCAGTCGGGATGGCGCGCGAGCCGCTCGGCAGCGCCCTTGGCGCCCGCGAAGTTGGGAATCCGGCCCTCGGCTCCAGGGAAGCGCGACACCCCCTCACGGTCCATCGCCCGCCACACGTCGCGCCGCACCTCGTCCTTGGAGCGCATCCGTGGCGGATCGTAATACGAGCGCCAGCCGGTCACACAGCGTGGGTCTCGGCCGATCCTGCGAGAATCGCCCGCATGGCGGAGGGGGCACATGGCCGATAGCCCGCGCACGAGCCTGCGGCCACCCGAGGAGCTCGTTGCGAAGCCGAGCACCGGCGACGGCCTGCCCGTGCCGGCGGACGGCGACCTGCGCCGCTACCTGCCGGGTGTGGAGCCTGAGCGCCGCCTTAACGACTGGGGCCGCTCCGAGCGCGTCGAGGGCCTCTTCGACCGCCACGTGGTCGACTTCTTCTACCGCTACTGGTTCCGGGTCGAGGTCGAGGGCATCGAGAACGTCCCTCAGAGCGGCGGCGCCCTGCTCGTGTCGAACCACGCCGGCGCCCTGCCCCCGGACGCGGCCATGATCGGCAAGGCGATCAAGGAGGAGCACTCCCACCCGCGGCCCCTGAACGTGACCGTGGAGCACTTCTTCAAGGGCTATCCCGGCTTTTCGATGCTGATCCCGAAGATCGGCTGCGTGGCCGCCCACCCGGCCAACGTGCACCGGCTGCTCTACGACGAGGAGCAGCTCGTGCTGGTCTTTCCGGAGGGCCGCAAGGGCACGGAGAAGCTCTACAAGGACCGCTACAAGCTGCGCCGCTTCGGCCGCGGCGGCTTCGTCGAGGCCGCCATGCGCGCCCGCGCCCCGATCGTGCCCGTGTGCGTGGTGGGGGCGGAGGAGGCGGCGCCGGTCTTTGCCCAGGTGGGCCTGCTGCGCCGCCTCACCGGGCTCATCTACTTCCCGATCACGCCCACGTTCCCGCACCTCGGCCCACTCGGGATGCTGGGGTACCTGCCCGCCAAGTTCCGCATCCGCTTCCTCGAGCCGATCGAGTTCCCCGACGAGGGCATGGCCGACGACCGCGGCCTCGTGCAGAGCTACGCCCACGACATCCGCGCGCGCATCCAGGAGAACGTGTTCGAGATGGTCGAGCAGCGAGAGTCGGTGTGGTTCGGATGAACTCGAAGCGCGTGCTCGTCACGGGGATCTCGACCTACTGGGGCGGCCGCCTGGCGCAGGCGCTCGAGCGCGACCCCGAGATCGAAGCGATAGTCGGGGTCGACTCGCGCGACCCCACCCGCGAGCTCGACCGCACCGAGTTCGTGAAGGTGGGCACGCAGCACGCCCTGCTGCGACGGATCGTGGATGCGGCCGAGATCGACACCGTCATCGACACCCGCCTCGTGCCGGACTCATACGTGCTGAAGGCGGCCGCCGCGCACGAGAACAACGTAATCGGCACGATGAACATCCTCGCCGCTTGCTCGGGCCCGAACAGCACGGTCAAGAAGTTCATCTTCAAGAGCTCGGCGCACTACTACGGCACCGCGCAGGACGACCCCGCCTTCTTCACCGAGGCGATGCGCCGCCCGCACCCGCCGAGCACGCCGATCGAGCGCGACATCGTCGAGGCGGAGGCCGCCGTCGGCGACTTCGCCGACAAGAACGAGGACGTGTCGGTAACCGTCCTGCGTTTCGCGAACGTGCTCGGACCCGACGTGGAGACCTCGCACACGAAGCTGTTCTCGCTGCCGGCCGTCCCGATGATCCTCGGCTTCGACCCGCGCTACCAGTTCTGCCACGAGGACGACGTGGTGGCCGCGCTCAAGCACGCGGTCGAGTTCGACCTGCGCGGGTTCTTCAACGTCGCCGCCGACGGCGTGCTGGCGCTGAGCGAGGTCGCCGGCCTGCTCGGCAAGCCCTACGCGCCGGTGCTGCCGCCATGGGGGACCGGTATAGCCGCCAACCTGCTGAGCCGCGCCGGCGTGCGCGTGCCGCCCGAGATGCTGAGCCAGCTGCGCTTCGGCCGCGGCCTCGACAACCGCAAGCTGAAGGCGACGCGCTTCGTGTACCGCTACACCACCCGCGAGACGGTGGCGAAGTTCGCCGAGTACCTGCGCCTCAGCCCGATCCTGCGCGGCGTGCAGGAGCCCTACCGCTACGAGCGCGAGGTGGAGGACTTCCTGCGCTGGAGCCCGCACGTGAAGAACACCGCGTACCGGCGCGAGGGCACGCTCGATCCACGCCACGCGTTCCAGCTGCGCAAGTTCCTCGAGGAGTACGACGAGGGCAATGGCCAGTCGGAGGGGACCGCGCGCGCCGCGCGGAAGCCCAGGACGGCGAGGCCGAAGCCCGCTCAGCCGCCCACCCCGCCCGTCGCCCAGTACGACGATCTCGAGGCCGAGGAGGTCGTCTCGCTGCTCGGCTCGCTCGAGACCGAGGACCTCGAGGCCCTGCGGGAATACGAGCGGGGAGCAAAGGCGCGCCCACCTGTGATGGGCGCCATCGAGTCGGTCCTCGCACGCCGCGCAGCCGCGCCGTCGCGGCGCTGACTTCGCGATTGCACGAGCGCGATGGCGGGAATGCCCGCAAAAGCGCCCGTTTCGCGCAAGCGCGCTTGCAGCCGCAGGAGCTGATGGCCAAGGCGCGTGTTTCCGACTAACTTGCACCAATCCGGACAATGAAGCAGCGCTCCTTCATCGCCCTAGCAGTCGCCCTCGTCGTGATGATCGGCGGAGCGGCGGCCGTCTACGCCTACGACTCCGCGCGCGGCGACAAGATCGCGAAGGGCATCTCGGTGAGCGGCATCGACCTCAGCGGAATGACCCGGAGCCAGGCCCGCACGGCGATCGAGCAGCAGCTCGCCACGCCGCTCGGCCGCCCGCTGGTGGTCAAGTACGGGCACGAGCGCTTCCGCCTCTCGGCGAAGCGCGCCCACCTGACGACGGACGTCGAGGGGATCGTCGACGAGGCCATGCGCCGCAGCCGGCAGGGCAACATCGTGGGCCGCAGCTGGCGCGAGCTCACCGGCGGCGAGGTGCACGCCCAGCTCGCCCCTGAGATCACCTACTCGCACGCCGCCGTCGACCAGCTCGTCCGGCGGGTGAAGCGGAATCTCGACCGGCCGGCGCGGGACGCGTCGGTGACGTTCTCCTCGTCCGGGTTCCAGCGCGTGCCCTCGCACCAGGGCGTCGCCATCCGCGGCAAGGAGCTGACCGGCGACATCGAGGCGTCGCTCGTCACGCCGGGCGGGAGCCGGCTGGTGCGCGCACACTCCAAGATCACCAAGCCGAAGGTGACCACCGACCAGGTCGCCACGCGCTATCCCATCATGATCATCGTGGACCGCAATGCGAAGCAGCTGAAGCTCTACAAGCGCCTCTCGCTCGCTCGCACCTACCGCATAGCGGTCGGCCAGGTGGGCCTCGAGACGCCTGCGGGGCTCTACCACATCCAGAACAAGCAGATAGACCCGCCGTGGAACGTGCCGCGCTCGGCCTGGGCGGGCAAGCTCGCCGGCAAGGTGATCCCCGGCGGAGCGCCGAACAACCCGCTCAAGGCGCGCTGGCTCGGCATCTTCAACGGCGCCGGCATTCACGGCACCGACAACGTCGCGTCGCTCGGCACGGCCGCGTCGCACGGCTGCATCCGCATGGCGATTCCGGACGTGGAGCAGCTGTACCCGCAGGTCCCGGTCGGCGCGCCGATCTACATCTCCTGACCCGCACGGGAGGCGTCCTCGCGGTGGCGTCGAAAACGTTCCCCGCATGGACGAGACCTCCCTGGCGCCGTCCTGGGGCGAAGCGCTGCGCGGCTTCGACCGCGCGCTGCGCGCCCACGGCATGGCCGAGAAGACACGCCGCGCGTACGGCACCGACCTCGAGCAGCTCGCCGACTGGGCGACGCGCAGCGGCCTGGCGCCGCCGGCGGTCGGCCCGCGCGAGCTGCGGCGCTACGCCGCCGTGCTGTCGGAGCGCGGATCGTCCAAGTCGACGGTCGCGCGCAAGCTCGCCGCCGTTCGCAGCTTCTACCGGCAGATGGTCGAGCGCGGGGAGCTCGAGGCCAGCCCTGCCGACCTCGTCGCGAGCCCCAAGCGCGACGCCTACCTGCCGCGCGTCCTGCGGCCGGGCGAGGTGGCGCAGCTGCTCGAGCGCATCCCGGCGTCGACCCCGCTCGAGCTGCGCGACCGCGCCATGTTCGAGCTCGCCTATGCGGCCGGCCTGCGGGCCGAGGAGATCGTGAACCTCGACCTCACCGACCCGGATCCCGACGGCGAGGAGCTGCGCGTGCAGGGCAAGGGCGGCCGCACGCGCATCGTGCCCGCCGGTGAGCTCGCCTGGAAGGCGCTCGAGTCCTACCTCGATCGAGGGAGGCCCGCGCTGGCGGTGGAGGGCGCACGCGTGGAGCCGGCGCTCTTCCTCTCGAAGAGCGGGCAGCGGCTCTCTACGTCCGACGTGCGAAGGAGACTCGCCCTATGGACTCGCCGTGCCGCACTCGCTGGCGGCGTCTCGCCACACACGCTCAGGCATTCCTTCGCCACTCACCTACTTGAGGGAGGGGCTGACCTGAGATCGATCCAAGAGCTGCTCGGGCATGCCACGATCAGCACGACCCAAACCTACACTCGGGTAGAGTCCGGGCGCCTGAAAAGGGCTTACGCTCAGGCTCACCCACGAGCCTGAGCTTCGAATTTCGGGGGAGATCCTGGAGACGAACGTCAAGGAGATCGAGCTCAAGGAGCTTTGGCGCCGCTACAAGGACGATGCGGACAAGCGCGCCAGGGAACGTCTAGTGCTCGCCTACTCGCCACTCGTGAAGTACGTGGCGGGGCGAATGTCGACGGGCCTGCCCTCGCACGTCGAGGAGTCCGACCTCATCTCCTACGGCCTGCTCGGGCTGATCTCGGCCATCGAGCGCTTCGATCTGGCGCGCGAGATCAAGTTCGAGACCTTCGCGATCACCCGCATCAAGGGCTCGATCATCGACGAGCTGCGCTCGCTCGACTGGGTGCCGCGCTCGGTGCGCGCGAAGGCGCGCGAGATCGAGAAGGTGAACGCGGCGCTCGAGCACAAGCTCCACCGCGCGCCCACCGACGAGGAGATGGCGGACGCGCTCGAGACCACGGTCGACGACTTCCAGGCCTCGCTCACGCGCATCTCGAACTCCTCGGTGGTGGCGCTCGACGAGCTCTGGACGCTGTCCGACGCCTCGGGCGACCAGGTGTCGCTGCTCGACACGATCCAGGACCCGCAGGCCACCGACCCGGCGCACGCGATGGACACGTCGGAAACAAAGGATCGCCTCGCAGATGCGATTGCGCGCCTGCCAGAGCGGGAGAAGCTCGTGATCGCGCTCTACTACTACGAGAACCTCACCCTCCGAGAGATCGGCGAGGTGCTGGGCGTGACGGAGTCGCGCGTGTCGCAGCTGCACACGAAGGCCGTCCTGCGGCTGAAGTCGCGGCTCCAGACGGACATGCTCGAAGACGCCGGCGGTTGAGGCGCTCTCCGGCGAAGCGCGAGGAGGCGCCGGCAGCCGCTGCGTAGGCCGGTTTCTCACTTGACAGGCAGGTATGTTGGGTCTGCCACTTAGTCGAGGGAGAGGAGCCGTGCCATGCCGCACGAATCGGCGAAAAGGATCCGCAATGTGGCCCTAGTCGGCCACCGAGGCAGCGGGAAGACCTCGCTCAACGAGGCACTCCTGTTCGAGGCGGGCGCGCTCAACCGCCTTGGCTCGGTGGCAGACGGAACGACCGTGTCGGACTCGGCGGCTGACGAGAAGTCTCGCCAGATGTCGATCACCTCGAGCCTCAGCTCGCTCCACTGGGACGACCGCAAGATCAATCTGATCGACACCCCTGGCGAGCCGAGCTTCGTGGCGGACGCGCTGGCCGCGCTGCGCGTGTGCGAGGGAGCGGTTTTCGTGGTGAACGCGGTGATGGGCGCGGAGGTGGGCACGGCGCGGCTGTGGGAGCGCGCGCAGGAGCTCGGGATGGCGCGGCTGGTGTTCGTGAACATGCTCGACCGCGAGCGCGCCGACTTCTTCCGCACGCTCGACTCGCTCAAGGACGCGTTCGGGCCGCACGTGGTGGCGACCGAGATCCCGATCGGCAGCGAGCACGAGGTGCGCGGCGTGATCGACCTCGTGGACATGAAGGCTTACGAGTACGAGGGCGCCGAGCGCGAGAACTGCCGCGAGGTGGAGATTCCCGAGGAGCTTCAGGCCCGCGCTCAGGAGTACCGCGAGAAGCTGCTCGACGAGGTGGCGGAGAACTCCGACGAGCTCATGGAGCGCTACCTCGAGGGCGAGGAGATCTCGCACGAGGAGACAGTGCAGGCGCTCAAGGCGGGCGTGACCGCGGGCCGCCTCTTCCCGGTCACCTGCGGCGTCGCGACGCGCAACCTCGGTACCAACCGCCTGCTCGAGGCGTTCGTCGAGGACCTGCCCTCGCCGGGCAAGAAGGGCGCCGTCGAGGCGGGCGACGTGACGCTCGAGCCGCGAGAGGACGCCGACATGGTGGCCTACGTGTTCAAGACGCTCGCCGACCCCTACGCGGGCCGGATCAACCTCTTCCGCGTCTACCAGGGCGTGATCAGCACGGATTCGCAGGTCTACAACGCGCGCTCCGGCCAGAAGGAGCGCATCGGCACGCTGCTCGAGATCCAGGGCAAGGACTCGAACCAGACGACGGAGTTCGGGCCCGGCGACATCGGCGCCGTCGCGAAGCTGAAGGACACGCATACGGGCGACGTCCTCTCGGCCACCGACTCGAAGATCGAGCTGCCGCTGCCCCCGATGCCGGCGCCCGTGATGGCGTTCGCGCTCGAGCCGAAGTCCAAGGGCGACGAGGACAAGGTGTTCACCGCGCTGCGCCGGCTCCAGGAGGAGGACCCCACGATCGACGTGCATCGCGACCCGCAGACGGGCGAGCAGATCCTCGCCGGCCTGTCACAGATGCACGTGGAGGTGATCTGCGACCGCCTGCACGAGCGCTTCGCCGCCGACGTGGTGCTGAAGACGCCGCGCGTGCCCTACCGCGAGACGATCAGGGGTAGCGCGAAGGCGCACGGCCGCTACAAGAAGCAGACCGGCGGGCGCGGCCAGTTCGGCGACTGCCACATCGAGATCGAGCCGCTCCCGGATGGACAGGGCTTCGAGTTCGTGAACGCGATCAAGGGCGGCGTGATTCCGTCAGGGTTCGTCCCCGCCGTGGAGAAGGGGATCACCGAGTCGATGCGCGAGGGGGTGATCGCCGGCTACCCCATGAGCGGGGTGAAGGTGCGCCTCTACGACGGCAGCTACCACTCGGTCGACTCCTCGGAGATGGCGTTCAAGGTGGCCGGCTCGATGGCGTTCAAGGAGGCGGCCGGCAACGCCGGCGCCGTCCTGCTCGAGCCGATCATGACCGTCACGCTGTCGGTGCCGGACGACTCGGTGGGCGACGTGATCGGCGACCTCAACTCCCGCCGCGGGCGGCCGCTCGGCATGGAGCCGAAGGGCTCCGTCACCGAGGTGAAGGCGGAGGTGCCGATGGCGGAGATGCTCAGCTACGCGCCGGACCTGAGGGCCATCACCGGCGGGCAGGGCGATTACACGATGGAGCTCGCCCGCTACGAGGAAGTGCCGCAGCACCTGGCTGGGAAGGTGATCGAGGCGGCGACGCAGGAGACGGAGGCCGTCAGGGCATAGCTCGGGACACGGGGGAGGAAGCGTGCCAATGCGCCCGAAACAGGCCGCTAGGATCGAAAGTTCCCCAATGCCCCGAGAGCTACGACCAACTCACGACGCCGTCACGTGCGACGTCTGCGGGCGCACCATCCTGAAGGGCGAGCGGGCCGAGCCCTATCTCGCCCCGGGAGGCCAGCGCAGGCTGGTCTGCGACCTCTGCATCGGCCGCGCCCAGCACGAGGGCTGGATCCGCGAGTCCGCGCACGGCGAAACGCCGACCGCGCATCCGCGCCGCGAGCCGCGGCGCGGCATCCTCGCGCGCCTGCGCGGCCGGCGCGACGACAACGGGCAGCCCGAGCCCGAGTGGGCGCCGCCGCCCGAGCTGACGTACGACGACGAGCACCGCCCGGCGCCCGAGCCGGCTCCGGACCCGCCGCCTGAGCGCCCGCGCACCCGCCCGTGGCGTCCCAAGGACCCGCGCCACGTGCGAGCCGTGCCCACCAATGCGCAGGTGAAGGTGGAGCGCGCACTCGAGGTGTTCAACAGCTCCGAGCACCCGCGCACCATCATCGGCATCGCCCGCAGCCTTGGCGACCCGTGGGTCTACGCCGCGCCGCTCGAGAGCAAGCCGAGCGAGGTGGAGATCGTCGTGGCTTGGGAGCTCTCCTGGTACCGCTACCGGGTGGATCTGGGCGACGCGGACGATCCCGTCACGATGCTCGAGAAGGGCGAGGACCTCGATCAGATCGACGAGGAGCAGCGCGCCTGGAACGCCGCCATGACCGCGGATGGACGGCTGGCGGTCGGTGTAGGGTCCGCGGAGTGATCTACTGCGTCGTGCCACAGGCCCTCGCGGACGAGCTCTACGACCGGCTCGTGGAGTACTACCGCGACGACCCGAACGTCGAGGTCATCATCGATCGGCGCAAGCAGGGCGGCGATCCCGCCAACCCGGCGCCGCCGGACCGCCGCCGCAGGCGCCGTGCCTACGGCAGCTTCCCCTCACTCGACCCTCCCGCCTAGTCCGATAGTCCAGGAGCGGCTTGACAAGGTCGTCGTGCACGTGGACGGCGGCGCGCGGGGCAACCCGGGCCCGGCTGCCGTGGCCGCGGTCGCGACCGCGCCCGACGGTGCGGTCCTCGACGAGCGCAAGCTCTACATCGGCGAGGCGACCAACAACGTCGCCGAGTACCGCGCGGTGCTGCTCGGCCTCGAGCTCGCGCGCGACCTCGGCGCCAACGAGGTGGAGGTGGTGAACGACTCCGAGCTCGTGGCGCGCCAGATCGGCGGGGAGTACAAGGTGAAGCACGCCGGCCTTCGGCCGCTGTTCGTCGAGACGATGAACGCGCTCCGCGAGTTCGAGGGCTGGAAGGTGCGCAACGTGCGGCGCGAGTCGAACGAGCGCGCCGACGAGCTCGTGAACGAGGCGCTGGACGAGGCGCTCGGCGCCGGGTAGCCTGCCGCGGCCGTGAGCAAGACCCAGTACTACTGCGCATCGTCGCTCGACGGCTACATCGCCGAGGCCGACGACACGCTCGATTGGCTCACGGGCTACCAGGGCAGCGCCGAGCTCGACGGTGCAGAGCCCGGAGGGCGAGGCTCCTACGATCGCTTCTACGAGGGCGTGGGGGCGATGATCAGCGGCTCCATCACGTACGAGTGGGTGCTCGACCACGTCGACGAGTGGCCCTACAGCGGAAAGCCGGTCTGGGTGTTGAGCTCCAGGGAGCTGCGGCTGCCTGAGGGAGACGGCGTGGACGTGCGCGTCGTGAACGCGAGCGTCCCCGAGATCTACGACGAGATGGTGGAGGCGGCCGGCGACGGCAACCTGTGGGTGATCGGCGGCGGCAACATAGCCTCGCAATTCGCCGACGAAGGCCTGCTCGACGAGCTGATCGTGACCGTGGTGCCGGTGGTCCTCGGCTCAGGGAAGCCGCTGTTCGATCGCCGTGTGCCGGGCGCGCCGCTCACGCTCACCGGCACGACTCCGTTCGACTCCGGCATGGTCGAGCTGCGCTACGAGGTCAACCGCTAGGGCCATGTTCGAGCGTCTCTGGCGTCCGCCGCTGTTCGCCGAGCTGCCGCTCGTGCTCAAGGTCGTCAATGCCGGCGTGCTTCCGGTCGCGTCCGGTGCCGCGACCGGGCTGCTGCTCGGCGCGTCCGGCGCCTGGTACGTGGTCGCCAACGTGCTTGCGGCGATCGGCGGCTTCGGCGGGGGACGCGAGCACATCACACCGCGCGCGGGCGCGCTGCGGGGCAGCTGGGGCGGCCTGCTGTTCGGGTCCGCGCTTCTGATTGCGCACGAGATCGCGGACAACGGCGAGGAGATCCAGGCGCTGCCCCACCCGCCGGTGCTGCTGCTCGTGTTCACGATCGGCATCGGCGCGCTGCTCGGGGCGCTCGGCGCGCGTTCCCGCGCGGCCGAGCGGCCGCTACCCGCCTAGGTACGCGAGCACCGCCAGCACGCGCCGGTGGTGCGTGTCCGAGGGCGGCAGCGAGAGCTTCCAGAAGATGTTCGAGATGTGCTTCTCGATCGCGCCCTCGGTCACCACGAGCTCCTCGGCGATCGCTCCGTTGGAGCGGCCTTCGGCCATCAGCCCGAGCACCTCGCGCTCGCGCGGGGTCAGCTCGTCGAGCGGGCCGTCGGCGCCACGCTTGGCCACCAGCTGAGCGATGGCCTCCGGGTCCATCGCGGTGCCTCCCTCCGCCACGCGGCGCACCGCCTCCACGAAGTCGCGCACGTCGGCCACGCGCTCCTTCAGCAGGTAGCCGATGCCGCCGCTGCCCTCGGCGAGCAGCTCGCTCGCGTAGGTCTGCTCCACGTACTGGGAGAGAACGAGCACCGGCGTGCCGGGCACCTTCTGCCTAGCCTCGAGCGCGGCGCGCAGGCCCTCGTCGGTGAAGCTCGGCGGGAGGCGAACGTCGACCACGGCCACGTCGGGCTTGTACTCGACAATCGCCTCGACGAGCGAGGTGCCGTCTTCGACCGCTGCGACCACCTCCATGCCGTTGTCGCGCAGCATGCGGGTGAGGCCGTCGCGCAGCAGCGCCAGGTCCTCTGCGATCACGACGCGCACGGGATCACCGCCCTCACGCGCGTGCCGCCGCCAGGCGGGCTCGCAACCTCGAAGGTGCCGTCGAGAGCGCGCACGCGCTTCGCGAGGCCGGTCAGCCCGCCGCCGTTCTCGTCGGCGCCGCCGCTGCCCCGGTCGGCCACCTGCACCACGAGCCAGTCGCCGTTCAGCGCGACGTCGATCGAGGCCAGTTGCGCGCCGCTGTGCTTGGCCACGTTCGCCAGCGACTCCGACACCACGTAATACGCCGCCGCCTCCACGCCGGCGGGCAGGCGCCGCGGCACGTCCACGCGCACCTTCGTCTGCAGCCTGGTGCTGCCGGCGAGCGCCGGGATTGCGGCGTCCAGGCCGCGGTCGCGCAGGATGTGCGGCTGCATGCCGCGCACCAGGTCGCGCATCTCGGTGAGAGCCTGCTTGGCCTGCGAGCGCGCCTCGCCCACGAGCTGCTTGGCGTGCTCGGGGTCGGAGTCGAGCTTCTCCTCGGCCATGCCGAGGTCCATCGCGAGCGCCACGAGCCGCGCCTGCGCGCCGTCGTGGAGGTTGCGCTCGATGCGCTCGAGCTCGCTCGCCTGGGCCTCCACTGCGCCCGCCCGCGTGGCGGTGAGCTCGCCCACGCGCTGCTCGAGCTCCTCGCGCCCTGGGCCGAGCACGCCTTGCTGCATCAGCAGCTCCACATGGGCCCAGCCGCGCACGATCCAGGGCGCGATGAACGTGGCGAGCAGTCCCACCGCGGCGACGATCAGCGCCTTCGGCAGCGTGTTCGCGTGGAACAGGCCGAAGTCGAGGGTGTTCGGGTCGCCGTTCACCGCCCAGTACCAGGCGGGCAGCGTCAGCATCCCGAGCGCGACCCCCCACACGGTCACGACGAGTGTCAAGTCGAAGATGCCGATTGGGAACAGCAGGAACAGCCAGGCCACGTCCTTCCAGGTGCTCGCCTGCTTGAGCCACGCCCACAGCCGGCCGAAAATGCGGCCCTCGGGGATCGGCCGGTAGGGGTCGGGGATCGGCGCGCCCTCGAGCACCGCCGCGCGGCGGCGCTCCACCATCGCGAGGCCACGCGCCACCGCGAGCGTGCCGAGCAGGATCGGAATGCCGATCAGCGTGATCAGCAGGCCGAACGCCAGCGACAGTCCCGTCACCAGGATCACGAAGGCGGCCGTGCCGATGGGGAAGCTCAAGAGCAGGTAGCCGGTCGCGCGCCAGGTGCGCGCCTCGAACGGCGCGCGAAGCAGCGCGCTCATGCGCGCGGCGGCTCCTGGCTCGAGGACGGCGGTCACGGCGGTGTCGGCGCTCATGGGGTCATGATCGAGATCGCGCGCCGCAACCGCAATCCCGCTGGCGGGCGAATGGGCCGTGGGGTTATCCCCCGGGCGGGCCGCTCAGGCCCGATCGGCGCTCGGCCGCCAGAGGCGGAGCCAGCGGCCGAGCGTGGCGAAGCCCGCTGCCACGGCCACGAGCTCGATGGCGGTGAGCACGGCCGCCGCGGCGAGCGCGCCCGCGCTGATCGAGGGCCCGCCGTCGCCGATGGCATGACCGGCCGCCACGGCCGCACCGGCGAGCACGCCGAAGGCGACGCAGAAGCTCCACGGCCGCTTCGCCAGCAGCTCGGCGGGCCACTGGGCGCGAACGAGGCCGAGCACGCCGGCGAGATCGCCCTCGAACGGCGGCGGCTGAGCCGGCTCGATCTGCCGCGCGTGCGCGAGCGCACGCACGGCGGCCAGGCACGCGAGGCCGGACGCCGCGAGACCGGCCGCGGCGGCGAGCAGGAGGGCAAGCGGCCAGACCGAGCCGGCGCCGTGCGCTATGAGGGCGCCGACGACCGCTCCAAGCGAGATCACGCCCGAGGCACTGGCCACGACGGCGCCGCGCGCGATGTCCGCCGCCCGCCCCGGCCGGGGAGGCCAGCCCCCGGCGAGCACGCGCACGGCCGTGATCAGGGTCGCCGCCGCTGTGACCTGGGCGCCGAAGAAGGCGAGCGGCCAGGAGGGGCTCGACAGGAGCCAAGGTGCGGCGGCCTGTACGCCGCCCGAGGCCATCACGAGGAAGGCCGCCGCGAACATCACGACGGCAACTGCGGCCTCGAGCGTCGCGCGGCTGGCCGTGCGCACGCCGAGATCCTCGGCGAATCCGCGCGCCACTTCGGCGGGGACGCCGAAGCCCGCCGTCGCAGCTGCCTCCGCTTGATCGCGGGGCAGAGCGTGCTGTGCCGCGGCGGCCTCGAGCAGATGCGACT
>JBJMLG010000205.1:0-5221 GCA_045805385.1 Thermoleophilaceae bacterium | reverse complement strand
GTCGACGACGTGGGCGGCGGCTGGTGGCAGATCGTCACCCGCTTCACGGTCGAGGTCGACGGCAACGAGAAGCCGGTCTGCGTGGCCGAGTCGGTGGGGCGGGCGCTTCCGTGAGCGGTGTGGTCGAGCAGATCTTCCTGGCGAGGCATGAGTCGGGGCCGACGGCGCCGATCGACGAGGTGGAGGCGGTCCCCGGCCACGGGCTCGTGGGCGACCGCTACTGGTACGAGAACGGCGACGCCGGACCTGGCAAGGCGATCACCCTGATCGCAGCCGAGGCCATCGAGGGATACGCGTCGGACACCGGGGATCCGCTCGAGCCCGGCGAGCACCGCCGCCAGGTGGTCACCCGCGGGATAGACGTGAACGCGCTGGTGGGACGCCGCTTCCGGGTGGGCGCGGTCGAGTGCGAGGGAGTCGAGCTATGCGAGCCGTGCAACCACCTGCAGAAGCTCACCGGGCGCGACGGCCTGATGCGCAACCTCGTGCACCGCGCCGGGCTGAGTGCCGACGTGGTGAATGGCGGCACGATCCGGGTTGGCGACTCGGTGGAGGCGGTTGAGCAGGATGCCGCTGCTGGAACGGCCTGAGGGCGTACTCATCCACTGGGACGAGCGGGGCGAGGGGCCGCTCGTGGTCTTCGTCACGCCCATGTTCTCGACGCACGACGTCTACGACGCGCTGCTCGACGACCTGGCGAGCGATCACCGGCTGGTGGTCTACGACGCCCGCGGCGTTGGCCGCTCGAGCCGCGTGGGCCCGTACGACATCGACACCGATGCCGCCGACCTCGCCGCCGTGATCGAGGCGGCCGGGCCGCCCGCGGTAGTGGCGGCGTCGGCCGAGTCGCTTCACCGGGCCGCCCGCGTCGCCGCCGAGCGGCCCGATCTGATCCCGGCCGTCGTGAACGTGGGCGGCGTGCCCGCCGGCCCCCAGCGTGCCTACGGCAAGAGCAGCGGCCTCGCAGGCTCGATGACGGTGATCGAGGCCTTCGTGCAGCTCATCTCGAGCGACTACAGGGGCGGGCTGCGCAGCGCGATCTCGCCGGCCAACACGCAGCTCGACGACGCTGGCGTGCGCGACCGCATCGAGAAGCTCGTGGCGTACGCGCCTCGGGAGGCCACGCTCGCGCGGCTCGACTCGTGGATCCACGGGGACACGCGCGAGCAGGTACGCGCGCTGGGCGACCGCCTCTGGATCCTCAACCACGGCACCAACGCGTGGTTCCCGGAGGACCTGGTGGACCTGATCCGCGACGAGGTGCCCGAGGCGCGCTTCGTGGACATCGAGGACGGGCCGATCACGCGCCCCGACATCACGGCGGGCGCCATCCGGCGCGCGGTCGCCGCCGCAGGCGTCAGCGCGCGCGGTTGCTAGCCTTCCGCGCCGTGGCAAAGGTCTGTTACAACTGCAAGAAGGGCCCGGCCTTCGGTCACAGCCGGAGCCACTCGATGGTCGCCACCAAGCGGCGCTTCGAGCCGAACCTCCAGAAGGTGCGCATCAACGTGGACGGCGCACCGCGCCGCGAGTACGTCTGCACCCGCTGCCTCAAGGCCGGCAAAGTCACGAAATACGTCTAGCCCGTCGGGGCCTGGCGTGACCAACGCCGGGTGACGGTGTAGAACACGCCTGTGCCCGACCCCTCGCTAGAACGTTTCCGGAGCGCGGTGGCAGCCGCCTACGCCGAGCTCGAGAGCCGGCGCGAGGAAGTCAACGACCTGAACGTCTTCCCCGTCGCGGATGGGGATACCGGCGACAACATGGCCATGACCATGCGCGCGGTGCTCAACGAGCTCGATCGCATGAACGGCGAGCCGATCGACGTGATCGGGCGCGAGGAGATCGTCCACGCCGTGGCGCGCGCGTCCCTGCTCGGCGCGCGCGGGAACAGCGGCGTCATCCTGTCGCAGATCGTGCGCGGTGCCGCCGCGGAGCTCGTGTCGCGCCCGGGTGAGCTGGTCGATCCGGTGCTCGTCGCGGCAGCGCTTGCGCGGGCGGCCGACGCCGCCTATGCATCGGTGCGCGACCCGGCCGAGGGCACGATGCTCTCGGCCATCCGCGCGATGGCTCACCGCGTGGCGCAGGAGCTCGCACACATGGACACGCCGCGTCTGAATGGCAACGTGGCGCCGGAGGACCAGGACGAGCTGCTCGCCGAGGTGCTCGAACGCGCCCTCGAGGCCGGCAAGGAGGCCGTCGAGCGCGGCAAGGAGCAGTTGCCGGCTCTTCGCGATGCCGACGTGGTGGACGCCGGCGCCTACGGCCTCACGGTGATCGTGTCCGGCGTGATCGGCGCGCTGCGCGGTGAGGCCCCGCCGGAGCTCGAGCACCAGGAGCCGCCGCGGCGCTCGCTCCACCTGCCGCAGCACGAGTCGAGCAAGTACCGCTACTGCACGAACTTCGCCGTGTCGGGCTCGGGGCTCGAGAACCAGCGCTTCGTTCCGATGCTCGAAGAGATCGGCGACAGCGTGCTCGTGGTGGGCGACGACGAGACGCTGAAGGTGCACGTGCACACCGACGATCCCGACCGTGCGATCGCGCTGTTCGCCGCGCACGGCCAGGTGTCGCGCTTCGACATCGCGGACATGCGCGAGCAGGTGGCCGAGCGCACCGCGCGCCTCGAGCAGCGGGCCGGCACCGACACCTGTGGCGTGGTCGTGGTGGCGAGCGGCGCGGGACTGGTGCAGATGTTCGAGGACCTCGGCGCGCTCGTCGTCAACGGCGGCCAGACGCTCAACCCCTCCACGTACGAGCTGCTCGCGCGCATTCACGACGCCGACGCGGAGGAGGTGCTCGTCCTGCCGAACAGCCCGAACGTGATCATGGCCGCCGAGCGCGCCGCCGAGCTTTCGGAGAAGCCCGCGCGAGTCGTGCCGACGCGGGCCCAGCAGGCGGGCCTCGCGGCGCTGATCGCGTTCGACCCGCGCGCCGACTCGGCGGCGAACGCCGCGGCCCTCGAGGGCGAGCTCGGGCGCCTGCGCACGGGCGGCATCGCGCGCGCCGCGCGCGACGACGCGCGCGGACGCTTCCGGGAGGGCGACGCGCTCGGCTACATCGGGGACGACCTCGTCGCGTGGGGCGACCTGCGCGACACCGTGGCGGCCACCTTCGAGGCGCTCTGCCAGGACGCGGAGGTGCTCACCTGCATCGCCGGTGACGGCGCCCCGCTCGGGGAGCGGGAGATCGCCGAGCTCGTGCCCGGCGAGATCGAGCTCGAGCAGCACGACGGCGGCCAGCCGGCGTGGTGGTGGCTCCTCTGCGCCGAGTGAACGTCCGGCCGCCTGCGTAAATACGGGCGATTCCCACTCGCTTCGCAGAATCAGCAGAGCTCGACCAGGCCGAGGCGCTGGAGGCGCCGGTGCGTTCCTGGCCGCGTCCGTCGCGCCTCGCCGAGGAGCCGCCGCTGCCGAAGCGCGCGCTCGAGCCGGCCGCCGCGATCGGCATCACGACGGTCGGCGAGCTGCTCGAGCACATCCCGCGCGCGCACACGGACATGCGCGAGCGCCGCACGATCGCCTCGATCGGCGTGGAGGAGGAGGCGACGGTGGAGGCTCAGGTTCGCTCCGCCTCGGTCAGGCCGATGCGCAACCGCCGCCAGAAGCGCGTGGAGGCGCGCGTGGCGGACGAGAGCGGCCCGATGGTGGCGGTCTGGTTCAACCAGCCCTGGGTGGTCGACCGCCTCGCCCCGGGCTCTCGCGTGCTGCTCCACGGGCGCATGAAGAAGCGCAACCAGTTCTGGGTCGACAGCTGGGAGCCCGTCGACGGCGCCGACGGCGGCGTGCACACGCTCGGCCACGTGGCGAAGTACGCGGCCACGCGCGGCGTCACCGAGCAGCAGCTGCGCGCCGCCGTGCACGACGTGCTCGCGCGGGTGCACGACGTGGTGGACCCGCTGCCGAGCGCGCTGCTGCGGGCGGAGCAGATGCCGCGGCGCCCCGCGGCGCTCGCTGCCATGCATTTCCCTGAGGACGAAGAGGAGCGCGAGGTCGCGCGCCGGCGGCTGGCGTTCGAGGAGCTGCTGCTGCTCGAGCTCGCGCTCGCCGGCCGCAAGCGGGCACGCGACGAGGAGCTCGAGGCGCCGTTGCTGCGCGGAAACGGCTCACTCGTGGAACCGTGGCTCACCACGCTGCCGTTCGCGCCCACCGGCGACCAGAGCGCCGCCTTCGCGAGGATCGACTCCGACCTCGAGCGTGAGCGGCCCGCCCAGCGGCTGGTGATGGGGGAGGTGGGCTCCGGCAAGACGGTGGTCGCCCTGTACGCGATGCTGCGGGCCGTCGAGAGCGGCGCCCAGGCGGCGCTGATGGCTCCGACGGAGACGCTCGCCGAGCAGCACCTGCTCACGATCGACCGCCTGCTCGGCGGGCTCGTGCCCGTAGCGCTGCTCACGGGCTCCACACCCGCGGCGCGCCGGCGGGAGATCCTGGCGAGGCTGGCGAGCGGCGAGCTCGGCCTCGTCGTCGGCACGCACGCCCTGATCGAGCCGGTCGTGGAGTTCCGCTCACTCGGGCTCGTGGTGGTCGACGAGCAGCACCGCTTCGGCGTGCGCCAGCGCGCGGCGCTCGACGCGAAGGCGCCGGCAGGAAAGGTGCCGCATGCCATGCACCTCACCGCCACGCCGATCCCGCGCACGCTCGCGCTCACGCTCTACGGCGACCTCGACGTGACCACGCTCCGCGAGCTGCCCGCCGGCCGCAAGCCGGTCGAGACGCACGTGGTTGACGGCGCCCGGGCGCGCGCTCGCGCCTATGAGCGCATCCGCGAGGAGATCGCCGCGGGCCGCCAGTGCTTCGTCGTCTGCCCGCTCGTCGAGGAGTCGGAGGCGCTCCAGGCGAAGGCCGCGACCGTGGAGGCCGAACGGCTCGCGCGCACCGAGTTCCGCGACCACTCGGTCGAGCTGATCCACGGACAGATGCCGGCCGCGAAGAAGGCTGAGGCGATGCGCCGCTTCTCCTCGGGCGAGGCGGACGTGCTCGTGGCCACCTCGGTGATCGAGGTGGGCATCGACGTGCCGAACGCAACCGTGATGCTGATCGAGGCGGCTGAGCGCTACGGGCTATCGCAGCTCCACCAGCTCCGCGGGCGCGTGGGGCGCGGCGAGCACGAGTCGCTCTGCATCCTCTTCGGCAGCCCCGAGCTGCCGCGCCTGAAGGCGATCGCCACAGAGCGGGACGGCTTCCGCCTCGCGGAGGTGGACCTCGAGCTGCGCGGCGAGGGGCAGATC
>JBJMLG010000204.1:0-3496 GCA_045805385.1 Thermoleophilaceae bacterium | reverse complement strand
GAACGTATTCACGACGCCCACCGCGCTGCGTGCGATGCGCGGCGTGGAGAACGCGGCGCAGCGCTATCCGCTCGACCGCCTGCGGGTGATCTGCTCCGCCGGCGAGCCGCTCAACCCCGAGGTGATCCACTGGTTTCGCGACCAGTACGGGCTCACGGTGCTGGACTACTACGGGCTGACCGAGAGCTATCCGCTGTGCGGCAACTTCCCGTCAGTCGAGGTGCGCGAGGGCTCGATGGGGCTGCCGCTGCCCGGCTGGGACGTGGCCATCCTCGACGAGGACGAGAACCCGCTTCCAGCCGGAGAGCGCGGGGAGATCTGTCTGAGGGCCCGCTCGAACCCGCACTATCCGATCGGTTACTGGAACAAGCCGGAGGACTCCGAGGAGGTGTTCGGCGGCGACTGGTTCCACACGAAGGACGCCGCCCAGACCGACGTGGACGGCTACGTCTGGTACGCCGGGCGCGCCGACGACGTGATCATCTCGGCCGGCTACCGCATCGGGCCGTTCGAGGTCGAGTCGGCCTGCGTGGAGCACCCGGCGGTGCTCGAGGCGGCGGCCGTGGCCTCACCCGACGAGAAGCGGGGCATGATCGTGAAGGCCTTCATCGTCCTGGCCGAGGCTCACTCGCCGAGCGACGAGCTCGCCGACGAGATCAAGCGCCACGTGCGTGAGCGCCACTCCGCCTACGCGTACCCCCGCGAGATCGAGTTCGTCGCAGACCTGCCGAAGACGCTCACCGGCAAGATCCGTCGCATCGAGCTGCGCGAGGCCGAGCGGGCGAAGAAGGAGCAGGAGGCGCGCCAGCCCGGCTAGCTCAACCAGCGGTCGAGCGGCAGACCCGCGGCCGCCTCGGCCAGGCGGTCGGGCGAGGTGTGCGGCAGCGTGGCCACCTCCACGCCGCTCAGCCGCTCCACCGTCTCGCGATTCGATTCCAGCATGCCGTCGGGCTCCTCGGGCCACGGGGTCATCACGATCCCGCGCACATCGAGACCGGCGGTGCGCGCCGCCTCGACCGTGAGCATCGAGTGGTTGATGGTGCCGAGCCCGGGCCGCGCCGCGATCACGACCGGCAGCCCGAGATCGACCGCGAAGTCGCGGATCAGGTAGCCGGTGGTGAGGGGCACGAGCAGGCCACCGACGCCCTCACACACAAGCGCGTCCGCAGCCTCCCCGGCCGCGCGTGCCGCCTCGACGAGCTGCGCGGGCGCTAGCGTCTCGCCTGCGAGCTCGGTGGCGTAGTGCGGCGACACGGGCGGGCCGAACGAACGCGGCGCCACGTCGCCCGCGCTCTGGCCCGCCGACGCCGACTCCGCGAGCAGCTCGTGATCCCGCGGCCACTCCTCGACCGGCTCGTCGAGGCCGGTCACGACCGGCTTGAACGCCGCCACACGCTCGCCGCGAGCGGCAAGGCTGGCGCAGATGGCCGCGGCCACGACGGTCTTGCCGGCACCAGTGTCGGTGCCGGCGACGAAGAGCCCGCGCAACGCCGGCTTACGCCGCTTCCGCGAAGCCGTCGAACACGCGCGGCCGCCCCGGCTGCGGCTGAGCCTCGCGCGCGACGCGTGGCAGAGACTGCGCGAGGACCTTCGCCGCGCCGCGCAGCTCGGTGGCGGTGTGGGAGGCCATCACCGCCAGCCTGAGCCGTGAGGTGCCGCCCGGCACCGTCGGCGGCCTGATCGCCTGGGCGAATACGCCGCGCTTGAGCGCCTTCTCGCAGGCCGACATCGCGTCCTCGGCGGCGCCCACCACCAGGGGCACGATCTGCGTCTCCGAGCTGCCGCCGTCGAGCCCCTCCTCCGCGAGCGCCGCTCGCAGTGCCGTGGCGTTGCGCTGGAGCTTGTCGACGCGGTCGGGCTGGGCGAGCAACAGGTCGAGCGCCGCCATCGCACCCGCGACCGCGGGCGGCGGAAGCGCCGTCGAGAAGATCAGCGTGCGGGCGCAGTTCACGAGGTACTCCGCCATCTCGGCGTCGCAGCACACGTAGGCCCCATAGCTGCCGAGCGACTTCCCGAGCGTGCCGACGACGACGTCGACTTCGTGCTCGAGCCCGGCGTCGGCCACGCTGCCGCGGCCGCCCGGGCCGAGCGCGCCGGTTCCGTGGGCGTCGTCGACCATTACGCGCGTGTCGTAGCGCCCGGCAAGCTCGACGATGTCGGCCAGCGGCGCGATGTCGCCGTCCATGGAGAACACGCCGTCGGTGACTATGAGGCTGCCGCGGCCGCCTGCCTGCTGGAGCCCCCATTCGAGATGCTCCATGTCGCAGTGGTCGTAGACGAACGTGTCCGCCTTCGCCAGTCGGCAGCCGTCGACGATGCTCGCGTGGTTGAGCTCGTCGGAGAAGACGACGTCGCCCTCGCGCGCCAGCGCCGACACGATGCCCGTGTTCGCCAGGTAGCCGGAGCCGAAGAGCAGACACGACTCGGTGCGTTTGAAGGCGGCGAGTTTCTCCTCGAGGCGACGGTGGATCGTCATGTTCCCCGACACGAGCCGCGATGCGCCTGAGCCCACGCCCCAGCGCATGGCGGCATCCGCGGCCGCCTCGCGAACGCGTGGGTGATCGGCGAGACCCAGATAGTTGTTCGAGCACAGCAGCAGCACGGGCTTGCCGTCGAGCAGTACGCGGGGCCCCTGCGGCCCCGACACCATCCGCATGCGCCGGTGAAGCCCCCGGCTCTTGATCTCGTCCAGGCGCTCCGCGATCTCGTTCAACTGATGGCCCTCCCTAGGCGGCCGGCAGCTCTATGACAGTGGGATAGGTGTTCGCCGCGCCATCTGGACGCGTCGGGACTGACGTCTTCTTCCGGTGGCGAAGTTGAGTGGCCGGGTCCCAGAACGGAGCCTCGTCCTGGCGGTCGACGAGGCCGTCCTCGGTGCGCGCGGGCGCCTCGCCCGCCAGCCAGCCTGAACGGTTGTCGGGCCGCGGGTTCGCGCCGTTGTCGGCCTGCCGGGCGGTGTTCAGCCCGAGCTCCTCGAACATGCGGCGGTCGTCCTCCGGCTCAGAGCCGAGCGTGGTGAGGAAGTTGCCCATCATCACGCCGTTGAGCCCAGCCTTCACAGCAAGCGGCTCGAGCTCGCCCAGGTTCTCGACGCGTCCGCCGCAGAGGCGGAACAGCGCGTCGGGCAGGATGAGCCGGAAGATCGCGATCCACTTGACCGCCTCCCACGGGTCCATCATCTCGCGGTCGCCGAACTTCGTGCCCGGGCGCGGGTTGAGCAGGTTGATCGGCACGCTGGTGGGATTGATCGAAGCCAGCTGGAACGCCATCTCGACGCGCTGCTCCTCGGACTCGCCGAGGTTGAGGATGCCGCCCACGCAGGTCTCCAGCCCGGCCTCCTTGACCGCCTGGATCGTGCGCACGCGGCCCTCGTAGCGGACCGTCGAGGAGACCTCCGGGTAGTAGGACTTCGCGGTCTCCACGTTGTGGTGGACGCGCTGGATCCCGGCCTGCTTGAGCGCCTTCGCGCGATCGACGCTCATGTGCCCGATCGAGG
>JBJMLG010000203.1:0-10262 GCA_045805385.1 Thermoleophilaceae bacterium | reverse complement strand
GCGACTCCTACTTCGTTGGCCTGAACGCCAAGCGGGCGATCGACCGGCTGGCCAAGACGCCGGACGGGATCCTCGTGAGCAAGGAGACGATCACGGACTACTCGCTGAAGCCGGGTGACTTCCTGCGCCTGCGCGTGCTCGACCAGCGGACCGGGAAGTTCCGCGTTGTGCCGTTCCACGTGATCGGCACCGTGCAGGAGTTCCCGTCCGCGCCGAAGGACTCCTTCATGGTCACGAACCTGCCGTACCTCTCGCGCGCGAGCAACTCGGGCGGCCCGAACGTTGTGTTCGCCAAGACCGGCGGCGACGCCGCTGCGGTCGCGAAGCGCGTCGCGGCGGCGACGAAGGGCGCCGGCACCGAGGTGCACAACATCGCCGAGCAGACCGCCGTCACCACCAGCTCGATCACCACCGTCGACCTGAGGGGCATCAGTCGCATCGAGGAGGCGTTCGCGATCGCGCTCGCGGCCGGGGCGGTGGCGCTGTTCATCGCGGTCGGCATCGCCGAGCGGCGGCGCGAGTTCGCCACGATGGCCGCGCTCGGTGCGCCGCTGCGCGACATCGGCGCGTTCCTCTGGACGGAGGCCGGAATCGTGGTCGGCGCGGGCCTGGTGCTCGCCGGGGTGCTCGGCTTCCTGCTCTCCGAGATGCTCGTCGCGATGCTCCAGCACGTGTTCGATCCCCCGCCGGACTCACTCGCGGTTCCCTGGGGCTTCCTCGCGGGTCTCGCCGGCGTGACGGTGCTCGCCACCATGCTCGCGACAGCGCTTGCGGCTCGGGGCCTGAGACGCCTCTCGCTCGGGGCGACGCTGCGCGAGCAGTAGATACTTCGAGTCGTGGCCGGCCAGCACATCCTCCTGGTCGAGGACGACTCGGAGCTCTTGGAGATGGTGCGCCGCGCGCTCGAGCGCGAGGACTTCGCGGTCACCGGCCGCGCTACGGGAGCCGATGCGCTCTCCGCCGTGGAGCGAGTGGAGCCCGATGCGATCGTGCTCGACATCGGGCTGCCGGATAGCGACGGGCGTGATGTGTGCCAGGCGCTTCGGGCCCGCGGTGTGGACGCTCCCGTCCTCTTCCTGACCGCACGCGACGCCGTCACGGACCGGCTCGCGGGGTTCAGCGCGGGAGGCGACGACTACCTCGTGAAGCCGTTCGACGTGAACGAGCTGGTGGCGCGGCTGAGGGCTCTGCTCCGCCGCTCCGGCGCCGACGGGCCGGTATCCGTTGCGGGTCTCGAGCTCGACCCGGTCGGTTACTCGGCGAGCGGGGGTGGCAGCTCCGTGCCCCTGACGCCGACCGAGTTCCGGCTGCTGTCGGCACTCGCGGCGCGGCAGGGTGGCGCGGTCCGCCGGCGCGAGCTGCGTGAGACGGCGTGGCCACACGGCGGCATCGTCCACGACAATACCCTCGACGTGCACATCGCTCGTCTCCGAAGCAAGCTCCGTGAGCTGCCCGGTGCTCCCGAGATCGCCACCGTGCACGGAGTGGGTTACTCACTGAGATGAGCCGGGCGGGAAGCCTGCGCAGGAGGCTGCTCGTGACCGTGCTCGCCGCTGTGGTGGTCGGCGTAGGCCTGCTCACGCTCGCGTTCAACGTCGTGCTGCGCGATCGCCTGGACGCCGACGTGAACGACCGGCTTCACGCCCGTGCGGCGGCGCAGCTCGGCACCCTCTCTGTCGCGAACGGCCGGCTCGAGGTGGGCGAGGCTCCGGACGACTCGGCGGGCGACTCGCGAGTCTGGATCTTCTCCGGCGGGCGCACGCTCGAGCAGCCGCAGCGAGTGCCTGCTGCCGTCGACCGGGCAGCCGACGCCGTGGCCGCGCGCGGGCACGGCACGATGGAGATCGCCTCTCCCCCCACGAGCCTGCTCGCGGAACCGGTTCAACGTGGCGGGCGTGACCTCGGGACCGTGGTGGTCTCGGTCTCGCGCGCGCCGTACGAGCGCACCGAGCGCGTGGCGCTCGTGGCCTCGCTCGCGCTCGCCGGGATCCTCGTGCTCGGGTCGTGGCTGTTCGCACGCTGGCTCGTGGGCGCCGCGCTGCGGCCGGTTGCGCGCATGACGGCAGATGCCGAGCGCTGGAGTGAGGAGGGCCTCGACCGGCGCTTCGGTCTCGGGCCGCCGACCGACGAGCTCACGCATCTGGCCGCGACCCTTGACCGGCTGCTCGACCGCTTGGCCGCCGACATGCGGCGCGAGCACCGGTTCTCGAGCGAGCTCTCGCACGAGCTGCGCACACCCCTCGCGAAGATCTCCACGCAGGCGCAGCTTCTGGAACGCTCCGCCGAGTTGCCGCCCTCACTCCGCGACGAGGCGCGAGGGATCGTGAAGTCGGCGGCGTCTATGAACCAGGTGATCGAGGCCCTGATGGCGGCCGCGCGCGCCGAGGCGGGTCCGCCGCGCGCGGCGGCGGCGGACGTGACGGCCGCCGTGCGCGAGGCGCTCGAGCGCGCTCGCCCGCTCGCCGAGGAGCACGCGGTCGCGCTCGAGCTCGCGGGCGCGGACGGCGATATCCGGGCGACTGCCGAGCCCGCGATTCTCGAGCGCATGATCGCGCCGGTCCTCGAGAACGCGTGCCGCTTCGCGAACAGCCGCGCCGACGTCGCGATCCATCGCGACGGCAACTGGGTCACGGTGCTCGTGCAGGACGATGGGCCGGGAGTGCCTGCGGGTGACGAGCAGGCGATCTTCGAGCCCGGCCGTCGCGGCGAGGCCGCGCGTGGCGCTTACTCGGGCGCAGGCCTCGGCCTTCCGCTGGCGAGGCGGCTCGCCCGCTCGGCAGGCGGTGACGTCGAGGCTGTCCCGGGCTCGGACGGGGGTCGCTTCTCGATACGGCTTCCCGCCGGTTGAGGCACCTTCAGGAACTCGTCATCTTCGCGTGCCAGGCTTGATTCGAGACATGGCGAACAGCCTGCCCATTGCGTCCCTCACGAGCACGCTGACCGACTGGATCGGGAATCACGGCGTGTACGCGGTCTTTGTGATCATGGCCGTCGATGCCCTGCTGCCCGTCGGCGGTGAGCTGACCATGCTCTACGCCGGCGCCCTCGCCTCCGGCGCGCTCGCCGGCCAGACCGCGGTGCTGTTCGGCTCCCCCCTGTCGAGCGGCA
Source organism: Thermoleophilaceae bacterium (assembly GCA_045805385.1). Classification (GTDB taxonomy): domain Bacteria; phylum Actinomycetota; class Thermoleophilia; order Solirubrobacterales; family Thermoleophilaceae; genus JADGHQ01. Next base: position 7,154 of record JBJMLG010000203.1, on the reverse strand, counting down.
TCGAGAGCTACATCGTGCTCGCGCTGGCAGGTGCTGTCGGCTACCTGGTCGGGTCGATGATCGGCTGGCTGATCGGAAATCGGGGCGGCCGCCCGTTCATCGAACGCCACGGCCGCTGGCTGCACCTCGGCCCCGGCCGCTTCGCACGCGCGGAGCGCTGGTTCGACTCCCACGAGTCGCTCGCCGTCTTCCTCGGCCGGCTCACGCCCCTCGTGCGGTCGTTCATCTCCATTCCCGCGGGCGTCTTCGGCACGCCGATTCCCCGTTATGTGACCCTCACGTTCGCGGCGTCACTGATCTGGTGCTTCGGCTTCGCGGGCGCCGGCTGGGCGCTCGGCGGCAGTTGGGACAGCTTCCACCACAGCTTCAGGTACGCGGACTATGCCGCGGTGCTTGCGGTGGCGGCCGTCGTGGTCGGTGCCCTGGTGCTCCACCGGCGCCAGGCGCGCGCGTCGGCGCAGTAACCTCACGGCATGTGCGTGCAATGCGCAATGGCTGCCGCGGCGGGCGCCTCGGGCGCGCGTGCGTGGCTCCAGAACCACGGCATGGCGTGGCTCACTCCCAGGCGCCTCCGCGCGATCACGATCGCGCTCGTGGCCGTGGCTTTCATCGTGCCGAGCTTCGCGCTGAGCGGCTCGTCGAAGCCGCACCACACGCCGCCGCAGCAGGCGCCCGCACCCTCCGTTCGCTAGAGCCCTGCGGGGTGCCGCGCGGTGAAGCCGTCGAGCGAGCGCGGCAGCGCGCGCCAGCGCGGCCCGGACGCCCCCGGACCGCTCGTGTCCAGGCGCAGGCCTCCCACGACCATGAACGCGTGTGAGGGGTTGGCGTAGATCGTGATCCATGCGCCCTGCCCCGAAGCGCCCCAGCTCATGAGATCGGTGGAGTCGAGCGGCGAAGCGAGCAGCTTGGCCGCGTGCAGCACGTAGCTCACCGTGCCGGAACAGTCGTAGGCGGTGTCCTTGAAGCTCTGGTGGCCGCCGCCGTAGCGGTACGGCTTGTGCTGGAGCCGGTTGCCGGCGCGCACCGCGAGCTGGATCGCGCGCGGCACGCTGGCGCTCGTGCGTGCGATACCGGCGCTGAGGGTCACTGCGGTGGGGGGCGCCGGTAGCGCTGCCGGTGGCGCCGGCACGGGCGCTGGCGCCACAGGACCGGTGCCGCCGTTCGTGCCACCCATTGCCGCGAATGCGCCGGTCGGCCAGGCGAGCGCGACGAACAGCGGGAGGAGCGCCGCTCGAGTTCGCATGAGTTCCTGTTCGCCGCATAAGGAACGCGCACTTACCGTTGCAACGTCCGCTGCACAGGAACGGTGCGCGAAACGGCGAACCGCGAGGGGTGACCCACGGGTCGGATTGGTCCGGCATACCGGAGCGGGAAACCCGGCCCGGCGCACGCGCACGCAAGCGGTCAACGCGCGAACCGCGCAGGCGCCGCCGACCCCAGCGACACACCCTCTGGGCTACGCCGGCCGGCCGTCTATTGACCGGCGGTGTGATCGTCCTGCTCGCCGGCACGCTGCTCGGCCTGGCTCTCCTGTGGCCGGCCTCGGATAAGGATTCGAGCCGCTCGGAGGCGTTCGGCGGTCGGTCACTACCGGCGACCGTTACGACGGTCGCCAGTGACCGCTGCCCGGGACCGGTCAGTCAACAATGCCGGGCGATCGTCGTGAAGCTCGACGGCGGCTCCGACGACGGGCGCACCAGCCGCATCACGCTCGGACCCGCCGGGACCGCGCCAACGATCGACGCGGGAGCGCACGTGCGGGTGGCCCGCGTGAACCTGCCGCCCGGCGCGGCGCAGCCGGGGCAGCCGGCGCCGGAGCGCTATTCCTTCGTCGACTACGACAGGCACGGCTCGCTGCTGTGGCTCGCCATCGCCTTCGCCGCGCTCGCCGTCGTGCTTGCCCGCCTGCGTGGCGTGCTCGCTGTCGTGGGCGTTGGCCTCAGCCTGCTGCTCGTCACGAGATTCATGGTGCCGGCGATCCTGCAGGGCTCCTCTCCCCTCCTCGTGTCGCTCGTCGGCTCGCTGGCAGTCATGTTCCTCACGCTTGCGCTCACGTATGGGCCTGGGCCGCAGAGCATGGCCGCCGCATTGGGCATCGGGTTGAGCCTGCTGCTCGTGTCCGTGCTCGCGGACGCGTACTCGCACGTGGCACAGCTCAACGGCTATTCGAGTGAGCTCGCCACCACGCTGCGCCAGTTCACCACCAAGGTGTCGCTCGAGGGCGTCGTAATCGCCGGCATGGTGATCGGCGCGCTCGGAGTGCTCGCCGACATGGGCGTCTCGCAGGCATCGGCGGTGATGGCGCTCCGGCGCGCGAATCCTCGCTACGGCGCGCGCAAGCTCTACAGCGAGGCCTTCACGGTCGGGCGCGACCACCTCTCGGCCACCATCCATACGCTCGTGCTCGCCTACGTGGGCGCCGCACTGCCGTTGCTGCTCGTGCTCCGCACCGCCCACGCCGGCTTCTTCGACGCCGTGAACACCCAGGACGTGGCCGAGCCGATCGTGGCGACGCTCGTCGGCTCGATCGGCCTGATGGCCGCGGTGCCACTCACCACCGCGCTCAGCTCCCTGGTGGCTGTTCGGCTGCCGGCCGCCTCCCTTCCCGAGGACCACGGCCACAGCCACTGAGCGCCCGGAGAGCCCAGCCCCGGCGACTAGAATTTACCTTGGCAATGGGAAAAACATGGGTTCTCGACACAGAGACGAAGGGCACCGGCGCGCAGATGGTGCCCATCGAGAAGAAGCACAGCGGCAGCGGCCCCGGAAGGGGCCCGGTCGTCGTCGAGCCGCGCCGCCCCCGCGACCCCGAGAAGGACGCGCGGGGTCCTCAGCCGCACGCGTTCCGGGTGGTCGACGCGATGTCGCGCCAGGTGATCGCGAACGGCACCGACCTACGCGAGACGCTCCGCGTGCTCGAAGATGCGCGCAGCGTGGTTGACGTGAGCATCTGGGTCTGGGACGAGTCCCACGACGACTGGCGCCTGCTCACCTTCGGCGAGCGCCAGGCGCTGTGGCGCCTACGCGGCAGTGAGTGACACCGCGGCGTCGGGCGTCGCAACGTAGAAGCTGAAGCTCTCCTCCAGGTAGAGGTGCACCGAGTCGGCGTCGTGACGGTCGTAGCCGATCGACAGGTCCTGGCCCGACTCGAAGAGGAAGTCCCCGCCGCGAAGGCTGAGCACGACCGCGCCGCGGACGCCCGGTGCGTACACCACGGGCCCTTCGAGGATCTTCCGCAGGTGGTCGAACACCAGGTAGCCGCCGTGCTCCGTCGACTCGATAACGCCGGTGTAGCCGTCGGGGCCGAGGGCGAGCCCGTACGGGCCGTCCACCCCGACGTCGAGCAGCAGCTCAACCGCCCTCGCCACGTGCCCGGGGTAGTCGTCGTAGTCGTCGCTCAACGTGATCGGCGGGTGTGGGCTCGCGTCGGCCACGCCGGCCATGCCGGCCGCCTGGAAGCCATGGAACACCGCCACGTTCTCCGCAAGCGCGATTTGACGCGTTGCGCGGTCGAGGCTCCCGAGGTCCGGATCGGGAGCGCCGCGGTCGGCGTCTCGGAGCTCGTCGCGCGACACCGTGAAGTCGCTGCGCAGCTCCACGAGAGGCAGCACACGTCGCTGACGCGCCGACACGCCCTCGCAGAGGGCCTCCTGGATGGGCTCGGAGCGGCCGAGGTTGCTGCTCGAACGCTGCCACCCGGACGGCCCGGAGAAGTCCACCAGGCGCCGCGCGGCGAGCGCCGAGCTCAGCCGCTCCTTAGCTTCGGCGTCGAGAAGCTCCCAGCCCGCATCCGAGATCGGTGCGTGTGAGCGAAGCAGGTGGTTCATCACGCCACCCCCTTGAGGCCGCCGATCCCGAGCGAGCCGGAGGGCTCGCCTGGCGTGGACGTCTCGGGGCCGCCCTCGAGCGTCTCCGCCTCGGCCTCCTCCCCGTGCTCCACGATGTCGCCCGGCTGGAACAGCACGCCTTCGGCGATCTCGCGCCACGCCGGCGTGCGTCGCAACAGGGCCTCCAGGTCCATGCTGAAGTGCTTGAACTCCTCGCCCTGGGCATCGGCCATGATCGCGCGTGCCTCCTCGTCCTGTTCGACGGCGAGCCGCTGCTCATACCAGCCGATCGCCTCGGCTTCCTCAGTGAGCGAGGCGCAGAGGCGGGCGAACGTGCGCGCCTTCGCCGGCAGTTCCTCGGGAGGCTCGTGGTACTGGTCGAAGCCCATCGCAGCTCCTTCGTTCTCGGCCGCGGGCCGGGCGCCCGCCGGACAGATGCAAGCTACCCGGTCGCGCAAGTCCCCTTCACCCAAATCGACGTCCATGCGGTGAGGCGCCTCGTTACGCTTGAGCTGTGCGGCGTTGGACCCGCGCCATCATCCGCAACAGGAAGACGGTCCTTCTCGCGTGGTTGTCCGCTCCCCCGCGACGGGTGCGCCGAGCGAGGAAGAAGCCGGGGAGGAGCGCGCGTCCTAGCGGGCGTGCATGTGCAGGCGCACGATGCTGCCCTGATCGCCGGAGCGCACCTGGGCAAGGTCGCAAAGCTGGTTCACGAGCCACAGCCCGTGGCCACCCACCTGAGTCCTGTCGGGGCGAACACGGCCGGCGAGCGGCGCGCTGATCAGCCCCGTGTCGCGCACCTCGCAGATCACCGACGGATCCTCGCGCCACACGCGCAGCAGGCCGCGTCCCCCGGCGTGGCGCACGCTGTTGGTTGCCGCCACGTTCACGGCGAGCACCAGGTCGTACGAGCGGCTGTGCTCGAGGCCGGCGGCGGCCGCGTGCTCGGCCACGAAGCCGCGCAGCAGACTCAGGTCATCGCGAGTGAACATCACCTCGTGCACGTCGGTACCGGGCTCGGGCAGCGGATCGGCGAACGGAGCGGCCACGGACCCGAGCCCCCGATAGTCCGGGTTCTGCTGTCCCTGTCCGAAGGGGTGACTCAGGCTGGCCTTCCTGAGGATGTCCGGGCGAAGCGAGCTCGTGTCGTAGGGGCACACGAGCCAGAAGCAGTCGGCCCCCTCGAAGGCGACGTTCAGCAGCTCCTCGTGGCGCTGGCACTCGACCAGCTCGGCTGCGCTGCGCTCCGCATAGACCGGCTCGCCGATCCCGCGCAGCCGGCGTCCGGGCGCCGCGTGCTCCTCCACGAAGTCGTGCCAGGCGGGGATGATGCGCGCCGGGTTGGCTCCCACCTCGGCCATGTCGGCGAAGGACACCGCTTCCGCGTCGTCCCCGAGCGCCTCGCGAAGCAGCTCGATCCTGCGTGCGCTCACCACGACGAGGATCGGCTCCCCTTGGGCGATCGCGTCGCGGATGAACGGCAGCGTGACCTCTAGGAAGCCTTCCTCGCCCTCGTAGAAGAGCGCCTCGTGGCGGAAGCGCTCCAGGGGGGGTTCGGGCACGACGGGGACGTGAATCGTGCTCATCTGGCTACCCCTACCCGAGGTCGGCTGTCCTGAAGCTGCCGACGGCCGCCTATTGGCGCGGAACCGGGGGGTCGCGTCTTCCCTCATGATGCTGCGTACCGAGGTAGGCAACGAAAGGAAGCCCCATGGCGAAGGTTCTCTACACCGCCGAGGCACACGTCACCGGCGGGCGCGCCGCTGGACACGGTCGCACGAACGACGGCAACCTGGAGGTCGATCTGCGCCTACCGAAGGAGATGGGCGGCGACGGCGGCGGCACCAACCCCGAGGAGCTCTTCGCGGTGGGTTTTGCCTCGTGCTTCGAGAGTGCCCTCCAGGTGGTGGCGCGCCGCGAGCGGGTCGACGCGGGCGACGTGGCAATCGACAGCCGCGTTCACCTCCACCCCACCGAGGAGCGCGGCTTCAAGCTCTCTGTGGACATGGACGTGGCGCTGCCGCAGGTGGAGGACGCCGACCAGGCCGCGCGCATCGTGGAGGCCGCCCACCAGGTCTGCCCGTACTCGAACGCCACGCGCGGCAACATCGACGTGAACTTCACGGTGAACGGCCGGGCCCTCGGCTGAGTCAGATCTCGTCGACGAGGTCCGCGATCGAGTCCACGATCCGCGACGGGCGGTACGGGAAGCGCTCCGTCTCCGGGCGCTGGGTGACTCCCGTGAGCACGAGAACGGTCTCGAGGCCGGCCTCGAGCCCCGCGATGACGTCGGTGTCCATGCGATCGCCCACCATCGCGGTCGTCTCGGAGTGCGCGTCCAGAGCGTTCAGCGCAGAGCGCATCATCAGCGGATTGGGCTTGCCGACGTAGTAGGGGTCGACGCCTGCCGCGCGGCTGATCAGCGCCGCCACCGAGCCGGTGGCCGGCAGCGGCCCGTACGGCGACGGCCCCGTCGGATCCGGGTTGGTCGCGATGAAGCGCGCCCCGTTTACAACATGGCGGATCGCCTGAGTGATGCGCTCGAAGCTGTACGTGCGCGTCTCGCCCAGCACCACGTAGTCGGGATCGCGGTCGGTGAGCGTGTAGCCCGCCTGGTGGAGGGCGGTGGTGAGGCCCGACTCGCCGATCACGAACGCGGAGCCGTTCGGCCGCTGGTCCTCGAGGAAGCGGGCGGTCGCGAGCGCCGAGGTCCAGATCGATTCCTCCGGCACGATGAGACCGCTCGCGCGTAGCCGCGCTGTGAGATCGCGGCGGGTGTAGGTGGAGTTGTTGGTGAGCACGAGGAACGGCAGCTCGCGCTCGCGCAGCCGGTCGAGGAAGTCGCTCGCCCCGGGGATCGCCTGCTCCTCGTGGACGAGCACGCCGTCCATGTCCATCAGCCAGGAGTGGATCTCGCGACGAGTCACCGGCGCATCGTACGGACTGCCGCGGAGGGCCCGCCGTCCGGATGGCGCGCGCACACACGCCCGGCGCTTGCCCCCTCCGCCCCCGCGACCTAACGTTGGGATTCAAGTGCCGTTCATGTCATGCCCCTCCTGCGGCCTTCGGATGTACAGCGCGGGCATCCTGCTCATTCGCGACGAGTGCCCGCGGTGTGGCGTGGAGCTCACGCGCGAGCAGCGGCCGGCGAAGCCGGGGCCGATTCCGCTCGGCGACCTCAGGCGCGCGCCCACCGAGGGCGGAAGCCCGCCCGGGCCTCCTACGGCGGGTTAGCCGCCCTTCAGATCCCTCAGGTGCTCGCCGTCCGGCGGGCTGTACGCCGGGTCGCTCTCGAGCTCTTCGACGAAGTCGTCGTCCTCGTGCTCG
>JBJMLG010000202.1:0-13187 GCA_045805385.1 Thermoleophilaceae bacterium | reverse complement strand
GCCGTTCGGCACCGGTTCGATCGCGACCTCCGACAAGGTGAAGCCGGGCTTCCGCGGCAGCGTCCGCGAGGGCAGCTGGATCTTCATCGATCGTTGCCACGGCCTACCGCCCGACGCCCGATAGGGCGCCCGCTATCGACTGCTCGTAGGGCGGCTCGAGCACGCCGGACTCGGTCACGATCGCCGCCACCAGCTCGGCGGGCGTCACGTCGAAGGCGAGGTTGAGGGCAGGCGTGCCGTCGGGCATGACCTCCGCGGGGTCGCGTTCCTCGATCGGGATGTCGGCCCCGGTCGCCGTGGCCGCGTCGATCGTGGACAGCGGCGCGACCACGTAGAAGGGCACGGCGTGGCGCTGCGCGAGCACGCCGAGCGTGTAGGTGCCGATCTTGTTCGCCACGTCGCCGTTCGCCGCGATGCGGTCGGCGCCAACCACTATGCGGTCGACGAGTCCCCGGGACATCAGCGCGCCGGCGCTCGCGTCTGGCACCACCTGGAACGGGATGCCGATCCGGCCCAGCTCCCAGGCGGTCAGCCGGGCGCCCTGGAGCAGCGGGCGCGTCTCGTCCACCCACACGTGCGAGAGGCGCCCGTCGATCCACGCCTGGTTGAGCGCGCCGAGCGCCGTGCCGAATCCGCCGGTGGCCAGCGGCCCGGTGTTGCAGTGCGTAAGGGCGCGGTCGCCCTCGGCGAACAGTGCCGCGGCATGACGTGCCATGGCGCGGTCGGCGCGCATCTGCTCGGCGGCTATCTCGTGCGCGACCGAGAGCACCGCCTCGTAGCCGCCTTCACGCGCCGCGCGCCCGTGATCGAGTGCCCACCGCAGGTTCACGGCCGTCGGCCGCGTGGAGGCCAGCAGCTCGTAGACCTCCTCGAACCGGTCGGTGGCGCTGCCTCTCATGCCGAGCGCGAGGCCGTATGCGGCAGCGATCCCGATGGCGGGCGCGCCTCGAACGGCCAGGCGCCGGATCGCATCGGCAACCTGCTCGGGGCGCTCGCAGCGCAGCCACACCTCGTCGGCGGGCAGCCGCGTCTGGTCGATCAGCTCGAGGGCGTCGCCGGCCCAGCGGACCGGCTGGAACGGCGCGTCGTCAGTCGAGGACGAGGCCGATCGTGACCCGTTCGACACGGTTGCCCTTGAATAGGAACACCGTCACGCGATGGCCCGGGTCGAAGTTGCCGACGTGGCAGGTGTGCGCTGTGCCGATCGTCTCGCACACCACGTCCTTCACCTTGCGCTTCACCAGCCGCTCGCTCGAGCCGACGCCGACGCCGTCTGGCGTGCGCTCCTTCTTGCCGCTCGTGTAGATCCCGGTGACCCTCCGGTTGCCCTGGAAGGTGATGGCGAGGCGTGCGGGATAGACGAACTGCGTGTACGGGCCGAAGTCGTTACTGCCCTGTTTCACCGAACGGGGCTTGCCGAGCACATCCTTCATCTGCTGCTGGGTCATTCCGATTCGCACGCCCGCGATGCCCTTCTGGACGCGGATCACGGCGCCAGCGGGCGCCACGACGGCGAGCACCATGCCGAGGCACAGAACCAGGGAAAGCGAAAGACGGACCCTCATCGCGCGTCCAAGGTAGCCGACCGGGCGCCTTCTGGCGACGTCTCAGGCCGCTGCCGAGTCGGCGCGCTGCTGCAAGGCGGCCGCGAGCTCCTGGCGTGCGAGCTCGATGTCGCGCTCACTCACGGTGTCGCCGTTCGCGCTGGAGGCGGGCCGCGGGCCGCCCGTAACCTCGTTGGCCGCTCGCTGGGCCGCCATCACGGCGCGCTCGAGCGCGGACACGACGCCGGGCGGCGGCGGGTCCTGCGGCGCAGGCGTGCCGGCGCGGGCGGCAGCCGCACGGCGGTACAGCGCTCGCGCGGCCGCGAGCGCCATGGCGGCGGTGGCCCCGCCCTCCATGGCCCTGAGGCTCCGCCTGTTTCGTCTGGCAGCCATCCGCGCCGCCATGATCGTTCACGGAGTGGACGGCTAAGCGGCGGGGAGGCCGCGCGACGACCACTCGCTCCACGAGCCGGGGTAGAGCCGCGCGCGCCGTCCTGCCACCTCGGCGGCAAGCACGAGCACGCATGCGGTCACGCCCGAGCCGCAGTAGGCGACGAGTTCCCCGCTGTCCGGAAGCCTGGCCTGGATGTCCTCGGGCGAAGGCATCGCGCCGGCCGGGACGAGCTCGGCGAAGGGCACGTTCTGGGCGCCGGGAATGTGTCCGGCCACGGGGTCGATCGGCTCGCTCTCGCCGCGGAACCGCTCCGGCGCGCGCGCGTCGATCAGCGTGAGCGACGCGTCCTCGAGCCGCCGCCCGATCTCCTCCGCCTCCGCCGTGTCGCCAGCCCGATCAGCCGAGGCCTCGAAGTCGCCTGGAGAGATCTCCTCGGGCCCCAACGCCAGCTCGCCGCCCGCCGCGGTCCACGCGCCGAGCGCCCCGTCGAGCACGGCCACTCGCTCGTGCCCATGGTGGCGGAGCAGCCACCAGAGTCTTGCGGCCCCGCCCTCTCCGCGCTCGTCGTAGGCGACCACGGTGGTTCCGCTCGAGATCCCCGCGCGGCGCGCCGAGACGGCGAACCGCTCGGGATCCGGCAGCGGATGGCGGCCGCCCGCCGCGCCACCCGGAGGCGAGGAGAGGTCGCGCTTCAGATCCATGAACGCGGCCCCGGGGATGTGACCCGCGAGGTAGCCGCGCTCGCCGGCGAGCGGGTCGGCGAGCGTGAAGCGGGAATCGACGATGCGCACGCCTGGGTCCTCGGCGTGCTCGATCAGCCAGGAAGCGCTCACCAGCGGGCCGATGCTCATAGCGGTCATCATTGCCGTTGTGCGCGCGATGGTGCTCGACAAGCCCGGAACGCCACTTCGCGAGGCGGATCTGCCCGTGCCGGAGCCTGGCCCCGGCGAGCTGCTCGTGCGCGTGCATGCCTGCGGCGTGTGCCGCACGGACCTGCACGTGGCCGATGGCGAGCTGTCCGACCCCAAGCTGCCCCTCGTGCTCGGTCACCAGATCGTTGCGACGGTGGAGCAGGCAGGGGAGGGCGCCGAGCGCCATGCGGTCGGCACGCGGGTCGGTATTCCGTGGCTGTGGTCCGCCGACGGCACCTGCTCGTACTGCCTGAGCGGCCGTGAGAACCTCTGCCCCAACGCACGCTTCACCGGTTACCAGGTGGACGGCGGCTACGCCGAGTACACGGTTGCGCGCGACGACTACTGCCTCGCGCTGTCCGAGGCCTATCCCGACCTTCAGGCGGCCCCGCTGCTGTGTGCCGGGCTGATCGGATATCGCTCGCTGCGCTTGGCGGGTGACGGCGAGCGCCTGGGCCTCTACGGGTTCGGCGCGTCGGCGCACATCATCTGCCAGGTCGCCGTGCACCAGGGGCGGCGGGTGTTCGCGTTCGTGCGCGAGGGCGACGAGGCGGCCGCGTCACTGGCGATGGAGCTCGGCGCCGAGTGGGCGGGCGACTCGATGAAGCCGGGGCCCGAGGAGCTCGACGCGGCCATCATCTTCGCTCCGGCCGGCCCGCTCGTGCCTGCGGCACTCCGGGCGACGGCGCGCGGAGGCGTGGTGGTCTGCGCGGGCATACACATGAGCGACATCCCGTCGTTCCCGTACGAGCTGCTGTGGGGCGAGCGCGTGCTGCGCTCGGTCGCCAACCTCACCCGCCGGGACGGCAAGGAGTTCCTCGCGCTCGCACCCCGCGTGCCGGTGCAAACGACGGTGCAGACGTTCGAGCTCGAGCGCGCGAACGACGCGCTCGACCACCTTCGCGCGGGCGAGGTCCGCGGCGCGGCCGTCCTGGCGCTGTCGTAGCGCTACGCCGCGCGCCGCAGCGACTGCGTGGGCTTGCGAGTGCGAGCGTCGATGCGCCGGAAGCGGGTGAGCGACTCGGCGACCGTGCGGTACGCCGCGGGGCTCACCGCCATGCCGCAGTGGCTCGCGTCGATCTCCACGTGCTCGGCGGCCTTGTCGAGGCAGGCGCGCCAGTCAACGATCCCGTCTTTCTTCGAGTAGACGGCCACGTATCCCACGTCGTCGGGGAACGGCGCGTCGAGGTCCTCCCAGAAGCGCTCGCAGCACTTGCCGTTGCGGCAGGAGTGCCTGAACATCCCGCGCGCGCCGAGCGTGCCGAGCAGCCCTACCGCGACGATCGGCAGCGCGACCAGCGGGTGGATCGCGAACGAGTTGCACACCGGCGATCCGAGCGTGACGATGCCCGACACGAGATCCGGCCTGCGGACGGCGAGCACGCGTGCGATCGTGCCGCCGCGGCTCTGGCCGATGAGCGCGACGCGCTGTCCCTGCTTGTCGGCGAGGCACTCGACCCGCTCGGTGAGCCGCTCGACCGCCGCCTCTGAGCAGTCGATGTTCGACCGCATTCCCGCGCTCTTCGTGTGGTGACCCGTGCGGCGCAGCCAGCGAGTCATCACGCCGAGTGAGTCGTCGCCGGCGAGAAAGCCCGGGATGAGAAGCACCGGCTGGCCGCCGGCCGGCTTCACGCCCTCGCCCTTGAAGATCGGGTCCCGCGTGAGCTGAGCCAGCTCGAGCCCGACAAGCGCTTCGCGCCAGATCGGTGGCTGGTGCAGGAGCGAGGGGGTTCGCATGTTCTTTCGATGCCCGAAGTGACGCCAGCGTCAAACTCGAATCGGCGCCTGACGCTACCTCTCCGAGCGGCGGAAAACGGCGCTGGCGCCTTTGGTACGGCCTTCGAGGAGGGCCTTCCCCTTCGGGCTCCGTTCGCCATCGGCTCACACTTGACGCCCTTCGGGGAAGGCCCTGCCTCGCGGCCTACACAGGCGCGGCTTTCGTCGCCTTCTGTTCGAGCGCTGCTAGATTCTCGGCCATCAATAGGATCGCGGCGGTGCGGACGGTGACGATTAGGGATGAGCGGATTGTTGTCGAGGAGCATCCGGATCCTCGGCCGGGCAAGGGCGAGGTGCTCGTTGCCGTGCATGCGGCTGGCTTGAATGGCGCTGATGTGCATCAGCGGAAGGGGCTGTATCCGGCTCCTCCGGGCGCGCCGCAGGACATTCCGGGGCTCGAGTTGGCAGGCACCGTTGCCGCGCTCGGACCGGGGGCTACGCGCTTCAGCGAGGGCGATCGCGTGATGGCCGTGGTCGGAGGAGGGGGCCAGGCGGAGCTGGCGGTGGTGCACGAGCGACAGCTCATGCCGGTGCCGGAGCCGCTCAGCTGGCCCGAGGCGGGCGGCTTGCCCGAGGTGTTCACGACGGCGCACGACATGCTCTTCACGCAGACCGGGCTCGCGTCGGGCGAGCGCTTGCTGGTACACGGAGCGGCCGGCGGGGTGGGCACCGCCGCAGTTCAGCTGGGGCGCGCGACGGGCGCACGCGTGACGGCGACCGTGCGCAACGAGAGCCTGCGTCCCGGAGTCGAGGAGCTCGGCGCGTCGAAGGTCATCGACCCCGAGGGCTTCGAGCAGAGCGGGCCGTTCGACGTGATCCTCGAGCTCGTCGGCGCGCCCAACATGCCGGCCAACCTCATGGCGCTCGAGAACCGCGGCCGGATAGCGGTGATCGGCATCGGCGGTGGAGCGAAGGCTGAGGTGAATCTTGGACTGATGCTCGCGAAGCGCATCACCGTGCGCGGCTCCACGCTTCGGCCCCGGCCGCTCGAGGAGAAGGCCGATGCGGCGCGCCGGGTGGAGCGCCACGTGCTGCCGCTGTTCGAGTCGGGCGCGCTTCGCGTGCCGGTGGCCGAGACGTTCCCGCTCGACCGCGCCGACGAGGCCTACGAGCGCTTCGAGGCCGGCGGGAAGCTCGGAAAGATCGTGATCGCTACGCGGTAGCCGCGGCAGCCGGCTCGGTGCCGGTCATCCGCGCGATGCCATCGATCGCGGAGCCGAGCTGGTAGCTGATGATGCGGGCGCGATTGATCTCGCTGCGAGTCCACGGACGCTCGGTGCGGCTGAACGCCTCGATCAGCCCGAGGGTCTCGCCGCGGCAGACGACCGGCACCATCAGGAGCGCCGAGAAGCCGGCGCGCTGGAGGAGCGACACCTCACCGAGGTCCGCGCCGGGGTCAGAAACGAGCACCTGCACGGCCTCCTGGGTGGTCAGCACGTGCTTGGTCGACGGGTAGTTGCTGAGCTTGAAGCGCTCCGCGGCGGGGGAGTGCTCGCCGCCGCAGATGGTCTCGACTGCGTCTTCCTCCGGCAGCCAGCGGGACAGCGTCACGTCGTCCGAGCCGACCTCGGCCGCGATCAGCTCGAGCAGCTCGGCGAGCTCGTCGAGCGAGTCGACCTGTGAGATGCGGGCGCTCACGAACTCGAGGCGCTTGTCGCCGGAGTCGGCGGGATCGCCGTCGGCGGTCACGTCGGCCTGGCTCTGCAGGCTGCGGCGCAGGAGCGCCTCAGAGACGCTGCCCGCCACCGAGCACCAGTCATCGGCGGGCCGCGCCAGCGCGTAGCCCTGCCCGTAGGTCACATCGAGGTCGGCGAGCGTGCGCAGCTCCTCCATCGTCTCGATGCCCTCCGCGCACACCGTGGCGCCGGTGCGGCGGGCGAAGCGGACGAACGAGTCGATGAGCGCCACCTTGGCCGGGTCGTCGTTGAGGCCCATCACAAGGGAGCGGTCGAGCTTGATCACGTCGGGGTGCACCAGCATCACCTGCTGGAGTCCGGAGTAGCCCGAGCCCGCGTCGTCGACGGCGATGCGAGCGCCGCGGTCGCGCAGCTTCTGGAGCTCCGCGAGTACGGTGTCGATGTCGTCGGCAAGCTCGTGCTCGGTGATCTCCACCACGAGGTTGCTCATGTCCTCGGGCAGCACGTCCTGGATCTCGGGCGTGGCGATGATCGTCGGGCTCACGTTGATCGAGAGGAACGTGCCGGCCGGGCGGTTCGGGTGATCGAGTGCGGCCTTGATGGCCATAGCCTCGAGCTTGGCGCCGAGGTTGGAGCGGTGGGCCTGCGCGAACCAGGCGTCCGGCCCGCGCTGCGGCGGGTGTGGGAAGCGGGCGAGCGCCTCGAAGCCGAGGATCTTGCCGGTGGACAGCGCCACCAGCGGCTGGAAGAAGGGGACGATCGGCTTCTCGAGCTCGAACAGCGCCTCGATCTCGGCAAGCTCGTCCTCGCCGCGCGGAACCGTAACCAGCTCGGGGTCGTAGCGGCGGCTCTGGTTCTTGCCCTCGCGCTTCGCGAGTCGCAGCGAGCCGTTCGCGTACTGGAGCAGCGTGCTGTCGTCGCGGGCGTGATCCGGGTAGCAGGCGACGCCGGCCGACGACGTGAGGCGGCGACCGTTCGGCGACAGGTCGGAGATGGCATTGCGGGCGCGCTCGGCGATCGAGTACGCGACCTCGGGATCGGTGCCGGGCAGGATGAGCGCGAACTCGTCGCCGCCGAGGCGGGAGAGCACGTCGGTGGCGCGCAGCATCTCGCGCAGCTCCTCGGCCACGTTGCGCAGCACCTCGTCGCCGGCGGCGTGGCCGTAGTTGTCGTTGATCGACTCGAAGCGGTCGAGGCCGAGCATCACGAGCCCCACGGAGTTCTGCTCGCGCTGGGCGCGCTTGATCTCGATGGCGAGCGTTTCCTGGAACTGCCGGTTGCTCGCCGCTCCCGTGAGGTAGTCGGTGTTCTCGGCCTTCTCCGCCTTGGCTGCGCTCTCCACATGCGCCTGCAGGAGGTCGTTCACCCGACCGGCGACTGCGGCGATCTCCGCGGGCCCCTCAACGTGCGCACGCGCCTCGCCGTCGCCGGCGAGGCCCTTCGCAACGGCGTCCGCGAGCGAGCGCAGCGGCGCGGCCAGGCGGCGGTCGAGCAGCGAGGCGATCAGCGGGAAGAAGACGAGGAACGCGCCGAACCCGATGCCGAGCGTCTTGACGAGCGCGGACATCGTTGCCTTGCCGACCGCATCCGAGGGCACGCTCACGGTGAGCGTCCCGGGCGGATTCGTAAGCGTGTAGATGAAGGTCTCGCGGGCGCCCTGCTGGGGGGCCAGCTTCGCGTTGGCGCCGTTCTCACCGAAGGCGATGCCTACGCCCGACGCCGACACCTCGGCGAGCGCGCGGCGGACGGACGCCGGCCCGGGCAGCCGTCGCGACGGCTTGGCTGCGTGCTCGAAAGTCGCACGCGCGGCGTCGGCGCGCGCCGCGACTCCGTCCTTTGCGGCGTTGCGTGCGGCGAGCGTGCAGGCGAGGCCCACCCCGATCGCCACGAGCGCGATCGCGACCGCGAGCGGAATCAGCACCTGGCTGCGCAATGACTGCCCAGAAGTTCGCACGATGCGGTTCTTCACCCCGGGGCGGTATCGACATGTGCCGCCTGCCGCTTTAGCCCCGCGGCTGACCATCTGGTCAGAAGGCTTGACCGCTTCTCATGTCCCGATGTAGAAAGCAATCAATGGGAACCGCTGCGAGCACGGCTGACGCACGGCAGGGAAGGCGCGAGGAGCGCAAGGCGGAGAACCGCGAGAAGCTCCTCGCGGCCGCTCGGAAGGTATTCGCCGAGAAGGGTGTCGGCGCTGCGACCGCGCGCGACATCGTGCGCGAGACCGACCTGGCCTCCGGCACGTTCTACAACTACTTCCGCGACAAGGACGAGGTCTTCCGCGCGCTCGTGGAGGAACTCACCGACAAGGCGCGCGCCGCGGTCCGCGCCCAACGCAAGCAGCCAGGCCGCACGCTCGAGGAGCGCATCGAGGGGGCTTATCGCGCCTACTTCGAGCTGGTCGTCGAGGAGCGCGAGTTGTTCATCATGCTGCGCCGCAACGCAGGCGTGATCGCAGCGACCGGCACACAGAGCCTGCTCGAGTCGGGTATCGGCGACCTCGTCGAGGACATGGCCGAGTGGGAGGAGGCCGGTGACCTACCGCGCGTGGACCTCGACTATCTCGCCACCGCGATGGTGGGAGCGGCGTTCCAGATCGCCGGCCACCTGGTGGAGCGCGAACCGCCGGACGTCGAGGCGGCCACACGCTTCTGCGCCCGCGTGTTCGTGGGCGGGATCAGGGCGCTGTCGCCCTAGCCCTCCAGGGCGAAGCGCTCCGCGAGCGGCCACGGGCCGTAGCCCGAGTCGGTGTTGATGTGGCCGGCGCCCGGGATCACTTCACACTCGATCCCGAGCGCCGCCGGGTACACGTTCGCGGCTCCGCGCGGGCAGTAGGGATCGTTGTCCGAGGACACCATTCGCGTCGACCGCGCCACCTGCGCAACGCCCGCGCGGTCCATCCGCGCGTACGGAAAGGCGGCGAGCTCGGGCGCGGTCCAGGGCGGGCACGGCGGCGCGGCGAGCAGGACGCGATCAGCGACGACGTCCGACACGGGTCGCGCGGCGTGGTGCAGCCAGACGATGCCGGCCAGCGAGTGGCAGAGCACCACGAGCTCGCTCCCGCGTGCGGCCTCCAGCTCGTCGCGAAGAGCGCCGAGCCAGTCGTCGAGCCGGGGAGCGTCGGGGCTCGGCAGCCCCGGATAGGACACATCCTCGCCAAGCGCCCGAAGACGCTCGGCGAGCCACGTCTGCCAGTGGTCGGGACCCGACCCTTGCCAGCCGTGGAGGATGAGGAAGCGGCGGCTAATTGAGCCGCTCTACCACCATTGCCATGCCCTGGCCGCCGGCCACGCACATCGTCTCGAGGCCGATCTGCTTGTCGGCGGTCTCGAGGCCGTTGAGCAGGGTGGTCATGATGCGGGCGCCGGTCATGCCGAACGGGTGGCCGAGGGCGATCGCGCCGCCGTGCGGGTTGAGCTTGTCCATGTCGATGCCGCACTCGTCGGCGATCGGCAGCACCTGCGCGGCGAACGCCTCGTTCAGCTCGACGATGTCCACGTCGTTCATCGTCATGCCGGCTCGGTCGAGCACGTTCTTGATCGCACCGATGGGAGCGACTCCCATCAACTCCGGCTCGAGGCCGCTCGTGGCCGAGGCGACGATGCGGGCGCGCGGCTTCAGGCCGAGCTCCTCGGCGCGGCTGCGCTCCATCACGAGCACCGCGGCGGCGCCGTCGTTCAGCGGGCAGGAGTTGCCGGCCGTCACGCGCCCGTCCTCCTTGAAGGCGGGCTTGAGCGACTGAAGGCGCTCGAGGGTGGAGTCGGCGCGGGGGCCGTCGTCCTTCGAGACGCTGTTCCCGTCCGGCAACTCGACCGGAACGATCTCGCGGTCGAAGAAACCCTGCTCCTGCGCCTGTACCGCGCGCTCCTGCGAGCGCTGCGCGTACTTGTCCATGTCCTCGCGGCTCACGTCGTACTTGTCCGCGACGTTCTCAGCCGTCATGCCCATGGCGATGTAGGCGTCGGTGCGGCCGTCCTGGCCGTTGACCTTCTCGTTCTTCCAGTTCGGCTGAGGAATGTCCACGCCCTCGGGAGCGTTCTGCGCGAGTGCGCCCATGAGCTGGGGAAGCCCGTCCTCGCTCCACATCCCCACGCGGCTCACGTGCTCCACACCGGCCGCGATGAAGGTGTGGCCCTCGCCGGCCATCACGGCGTGGGCGGCGATGCGGATCGACTGCAGGCTCGAGGCGCAGTAGCGGTGCACGGTCGTGCCGGTGGTGCTGTCGGGCAGGCGCGAGAGCAGCGTGATGAGGCGCCCGATGTTGAACGACTGCTCGCCCTGCGGAAGGCCGCAGCCGGCGATCAGGTCCTCCACGTCCTCGGGCTTCACCTCGGGGTTGCGCTCGAGGAGCTGGTCGACGACGTAGGCGCCGAGGTCGTCGGGGCGGACCCCGGTGAGGGAGCCCTTGAAGGCCCGCCCGATGGGCGTTCGAACGGCGTCGACAATTACTGCTTCCGGCATTGGCTATTGGCCTCCTGAGGCTTGATTCGGCGGTCGAAGGGGTGAGAAATACTACGGTACATCTCCCCGCCGGAGCCCCAGCGCAGGGGGAGATGCGTCACGGACGCAGCACGAGCTTCTTGTGCGGGAAGCGCTCCTGGCGCTCCCAGGCTTCGCGGATCTGCTCCAGTGGAAGCTCCTCGTACTCGAGCTTCAGCCGGCCCGCCGCGGCGTGCTCGCACATCTCCCGATAGGCCTGCTCGCGGACCTCGGTGGGGGCCAGGTGATTCGTGTGACCGAGGATCTCGACGTTCTTCGTGCGGATCGCGCCAGAGCGAATCTCGGCGGTCGGAGACGCCGTCTGGCCTATCTGCACGTGCCGGCCGAAGATCGCAAGCGCTTCGAGCGCGGCTGCGCCCGGCTCGCCCCACAGCGGATCGATCACGAGCTGGATGTCGCCCTCGGCGGCGTCGCGGAAAGCCTGCGCGAGGTCGTCCGCCTCGCCGATCCGCACGGTCGCGTCAGCACCGAGCTCCTTGACACGCTCGAGCTCCTGCGGATCGCGGGCCACAGCGATCACGCGCCCGGCGCCGTTGAGCTTCGCCGCCTGCACAGCGACCTTGCCGACCGGCCCCGTTGCCCCGAGCACGAGAACTGTCTCGCCCTCCTTCAGCCGCCCGCGCCACGTGATCGGAAGCCAGCCCGCGAGCCCGGCCACGCCGAAACACGCGGCGAGCGAGTCGTCGATTCCGCTCGGAACCGCGAACACCTCGCTGTCGGGACACGCGCAGAATTCCGCCATCGCCCCGTTGCGGGCGGGCGGCGCGCCGAGGTACACGCGCGTGCCCTCTCCGAAACGGTTCGAGCCCGCCACCGTGCCAACGGCCTCGCGCCCGGGGATGTACGGCGTCTCCGGGCTGCCCCCCGGATAACGGCCGGCGGCCGTGCTGAGGTCGACTGGGTTGATCGGCGCGGCGGTGACCGCGACGAGCGTCTCGCCAGGCCCCTGCTTCGGCGGCGCCGTCTCGGTGAACACGGGCGGCTTCCCGATCTCCTCTACGAGCGCTGCACGCACTGTCGCCCCTTACCCGCTCAGCGCGGAGGCATTCGCAAGGCGCCGTCGAGCCGGATTACCTCGCCGTTCAGCATGCGGTTCTCCGCGATGTGACACGCGAGCGCTGCGAACTCCTCCGGCTTGCCGAGGCGCTGCGGGAACGGGATCTGCTGGCCGAGCGCCTCGCGCGCCGGCTCGGGCAGGCCTGCGAGCAGTGGCGTGTCGAAGGTGCCCGGCGCGATCGTGCACACTCGGATGCCGTTGCGAGAGAGGTCGCGCGCGGCGGGGAGCGTGAGCCCCACGATGCCGCCCTTCGACGACGCGTACGCGCTCTGCCCGATCTGGCCGTCGAACGCCGCGATCGACGCGGTCATCACGACGGCGCCGCGCTCGCCGTCCTGGCCCGGCTCGTTCTGAGCCATCGCAGCCGCCGCGAGCCTCAGCACGTTGAAGGTGCCGATCAGGTTCACGCGCACGACGGTCTCGAACGGGCGCAGCTTGGCCGGGCCGTCCTTGCCGACCACGCGCTCGGCCCAGCCGATGCCCGCGCACGACACGGCGAATCCGATCGAACCGAACTCCTGCACCGCGCCCTCGACGGCTCCCTCCACCTCGGCCTCGTCGGTCACGTCCGCTCGGAACGACACGCCGCCGATGTCCTCGGCGAGCGCCGCGCCCTTCTCCTCGTCGAGGTCGGCGATGGCGACTCGTGCGCCGCGCTCGGCGAGCGCCCGCGCCGTTGCCGCGCCCAGCCCCGATGCGCCGCCGGCGACCAGGGTGCCGAGTCCGTCGAGCTCCATCGGGGTGGCACCCTACCGGCGACTGAGTCAGACCCGCGCCGCGACCGCGAGCCCGAACCAGCCGCGCTCGTCGGTGAAGAAGGAGCGCATCGCCATGCCGGCGTCCGCCAGCTCGGCGGTGATGGCCTCGCGCGTGAACTTGGTGCTGATCTCGGTGCGGATGTCGTCGCCTTCCTCGAGGTCGAGCTCGAGCGCCGCGCCCGGGATCGAGACGCGCTGGTCCCGAAGCGCACGCAGCCGCATCTCCACCCACGACTGCTCCGGATCGAAGAACGCCACGTGCTCGAAGGCCGCTGGCTCGAAGTCGCCTCCGAGGGATGCGTTCACCGCGTGCAGCACGTTGCGGTTGAACTCGGCCGTCACGCCGGCGCTGTCGTTGTAGGCGCCTTCCAGCACCCGCACGTCCTTCACGAGGTCGAGTCCGAGCACCAGCCGGTCGCCGCGACCGAGAAGATCGCGGACCGACGCGAGGAACACCGTGCGCTCCGCCGGGTGGAGGTTGCCGATCGTCGACCCAAGGAAAGCGACCATCCGCCGTTCGCCGTCTGGCAGGCGGTCGAGGTGCTGGAGGAAGTCGCCGACCACGCCATGAACCTCGAGGCCCGGGTAGGCCTCGGTGAGCTCCTCAGCG
>JBJMLG010000201.1:0-8045 GCA_045805385.1 Thermoleophilaceae bacterium | reverse complement strand
TCGGTGCCGCCGCAGGGCGGGCGCAAGCACCCGCACCAGGAGTTCCTCACGATCGACACCACGAACATCCTGTTCATCTGCGGCGGGGCGTTCGCGAATCTCGACAAGGTCGTCGAGCGCCGCATCGGGCACCGCGGCGTGGGCTTTGGCTCGGCGGTCGTGTCGAAGTCGAACAAGGACACCGGCGAGCTGTTCGAGCAGGTCCTCCCCGAGGACCTCGTGGAATACGGCCTGATCCCGGAGTTCATCGGCCGGCTGCCGGTCATATCGGTGATCCATCAGCTCTCGCGCGACGACCTCGTGCTGATCCTCAACGAGCCGCGCAACGCGCTCGTGAAGCAGTTCCAGCGCTTCTTCCAGTTCGACGGCATCGAGCTCGTGTTCGCGGACGACTCGCTGGAGTCGATCGCGGAGAAGGCACTCGCGCGCGAGACGGGTGCCCGCGGGCTCCGCTCGATCCTCGAGGAGACCCTGCTCGACGTGCAGTTCGAGCTGCCCTCGCGCCGCGATGTGAAGAAGTGCGTGGTGACCAAGGAGACGATCGAGAAGGGCCTCAAGCCCACGCTCGTCACCGAGGCGGTGGCCGAAGAGCCACCGGCGGATCAGGCCGAATCGGCCTGAACGCCATCCCTTAACCAACGCTTCGTGCCTGCCTCACCGGGCGTTTACACACGCCGTCCACTCTCGTGCGAGACGGACGAGGCCCGCCTCGTCCGCCAGGTCTCGCAGCGTCGTGCGGCGCCCGCCTCGTCGCCGGCGTGCGGGGGCCTGGCGGAGGGGGCGGGCCGTTCGTTAGGGTCCGCGAGCGTGAGGCAGCTGGCAGACGGGCTCCATCAGCTCTCGGGGTTCCCGCCCAACATCATGAACGTGTACCTCGCCGACGGGGTGCTGATCGACGCGGCCACCCGCCACGCGAGGCGCCGCATCCTGCGGCAGCTCCAGGGACGCGAGGTCACGGCTCACGCGCTCACTCACGTGCATCCGGACCACCAGGGCTCCACCAAGGTCGTGTGCGACACGCTCGGCATCCCGCTGTGGTGCCCGGAGGGCGACGCCGAGGTGATGGAGAACGGCAGGATCGCCGCTCGCCAGGCGGGGAACCGGATCGGCAAGCTCAGCGAGCGGGTTTTCGCGGGGCCGCCACGCGAGGTCGACCGCCGTCTGCACGAGGGCGATGAGGTCGGCGGCTTCACGGTGATCGACACGCCGGGCCATTCGGCCGGGCACGTGGCGTACTGGCGAGCCGCCGACCGGGCGCTGATCCTCGGCGACGTCCTCTTCGGCCTGCAACCGAGTACCGGCATCCCGGGCCTCCACTGGCCGCCCGACCAATTCACGCCGGACCCCGCGCGCAACCGCGAGTCGGCTCGCAAGCTCGCCGAGCTCGAGCCGGCGCTGATCTGCTTCGGGCACGGCCCGCCGTCGCGGGACGCGCGGAAGTTCCAAGAGTTCGTGCGCGCCTCAGCCGCGTAGACGGTCCGTTTCATCGCCACGAGGTCGTCGATCGACGCGACCAGCACGGCCATGCCAGTGGTGATGTCCCCAGCGATATGAAGCTCGCAATCGCGGCGCAAATACACTCCGACACGTGCCCGGTGACCGCCTGAAGACGCTCGAGGAGCGCACCCGCTACGAGCCCGCCGAGGTGGAGTCGCGCGTGTTCGCCCGCTGGGAGCAGTCGGGCATCTTCCATCCAGAGGCCGAGGGCACCGCGTCCGAGAACTTCTCGATCGCGATCCCGCCGCCGAACGTGACGGGCGCCCTCCATATGGGGCACGCGCTCAATGGGTCGATGCAGGACCTGGTCGTGCGCATGCATCGAATGCAGGGGCGGCGCACCAAGTGGATCTTCGGCACCGACCACGCCGGCATCGCAACGCAGGTGAAGGTCGAGCAGCAGCTCCTCGAGGACGGCACGAGCCGGCAGGAGCTCGGCCGCGAGGCGTTCATCGAGCGCGTCTGGCAGTGGCGCGAGAAGTACGGCTCCACGATCGTCGAGCAGTACAAGCGGCTGGGCGCGTCGGCGGACTACGAGGACGAGCGCTTCACGATGGACGAGGAGTACCAGCGGGCCGTGGCCCACGTGTTCGTGAAGCTCTTCGAGAAGGGCCTCATCCGTCGCGACAACTACATGGTGAACTGGGACCCCGGCACGCGCTCGGCGATCTCGGACCTCGAGGTCGAGCAGCGGCGCGTGACCGACACGCTCTACTCGATCGAGTATCCGCTCGCCGACGGCTCGGGCTCGGTCACGGTGGCCACGGTGCGCCCCGAGACGATGCTCGCCGACACCGCGGTGGCGGTGAACCCGGGCGACGACCGCTACCTGCACCTGATCGGCAAGGAGGCGGTCCTTCCGCTCGTGGGTCGGCGGCTGCCGATCATCGCCGAGGACTACGTGGACACCGAGTTCGGCACCGGCGCGCTGAAGATCACACCGGGTCACGACCCGAACGACTTCGAGATCGGCCGCCGCCACGGGCTCGACGAGATCTCCGTGATCGGTGAGGACGGCCGCATGACGGAGGCGGCGGGCGAGCGCTTCGCCGGGATGAGCGTCGACGAGGCGCGCGACGCGGTCGTGGCCGCCCTGGAGGCGGAAGGCGCGATCGCCGCCACGGAGCCGTACGAGCACGACGTGCCGCACTCGCACCGAAGCGGCATGCGAATCGAGCCGCTGATCTCACTCCAGTGGTTCTGCGACATGGAAAAGCTCGCCGAGCCCGCCATCCGGGTGGTGAAGGAGGGGCGCGTGCGCTTCCACCCGGAGAACCCGTGGACCGGCGTGTACCTGCGCTGGATGGAGAACATCCGGCCCTGGGTCCTTTCCCGCCAGCTCTGGTGGGGGCACCAGATCCCGGTGTGGTACTGCGACGAGTGCGGCGAGATGATCGTTGCCGAGGAGGAGCCGAAGGAGTGTCCCTGCGGCAAGGGCGAGCCGCGCCGCGACCCGGACGTGCTCGACACCTGGTTCTCCTCGGCGCTGTGGCCGTTCGCCACCCTCCGCTGGCCCGCCGACACGCCGGAGCTGCGCGCGTTCTACCCCACCGACGTTCTGGTCACCGCGCGCGACATCATCTTCCTCTGGGTCGCGCGGATGATCATGATGGGGATCGAGTTCACGGGCGAGATCCCGTTCACCGACGTGCCGATCACGAGCGTGATCCAGGCGCCGGACGGGCGCCGCATGTCGAAGTCGCTCGGGACCGGGATCGACCCGCTCTACGAGATCGAGAAGTACGGCGCCGACGCCGTGCGCTTCGGCCTGATCGCGATGGCCTCCACCCAGGACGTGCGCTACTCCGAGAAGCGCGTGAAGCAGGGCCAGGACCTGGCGAACAAGCTCTGGAACGCGTCGCGGCTCGTGCTGCTCAAGGTCGATCCGGATGTGGAGCCGGCAGCGCGGCCCGAGACGGCCGAGGACCGCTGGATCCTGTCGCGGCTCGAGCGCGCGACCGAGCGGATCGGGGGTCGCTACGAGGCGTTCGAGCTCTCGCGGGCGGCGCTCGACCTCTACGACTTCTTCTGGGGCGAGGTGTGCGACTGGTACCTCGAGCTCGTCAAGCCGCGTCTCTACGACGAGCAGGCCGACCGCTCAGCGCTGTCCGCCACGCTTCTCCACGTGCTCGAGCGCGTGCTCAAGCTCGCCCACCCGCTGATCCCGTTCGTGACCGAGGAGGTCTGGTCCTTCCTGCCGGGCGAGCGCGGGCTGCTGGCGGCGTCGCCGTGGCCGAAGGTGGATCCGGAGCGCTTCGACGAGGCGGCAGAGGCGCAAATCGGAGCGGTGATCGAGGCCATCACCGCGCTTCGCCGCTACCGCGACGAGGTCGGGGCTCCCGCCGGAGCGCGTATCCCGGGACGCGTCGTCGCCGGCGGTTACGAGGGACTGCTCGAGCATGTCGCGCGCCTCGCGCGCTTCGACCTCACGCCTGGGAGCGACGAGAACGGCGACGCCGTGGCGACGGTCGCGATCCCGCGCGGGTCCGTGCAGGTTCTGCGCACCGACGCGATCGACACCGGCGAGGCGGAACGCCGGCGCGAGGCCGAGCTGAAGCGGCTCCAGGGCGAGATCGCGCGGGCAGAGGGCAAGCTCGCGAACAGCGGCTTCGTCTCGAAGGCACCTGCCGACGTGGTCGAGGGCGAGCGGCAGAAGCTCGCCCGCCTGAAGGCCGAGCTCGAGGAGCTGTCCTGACCGGGATGGACGAGCGCCAGGCCGAGAGCTACCTGCTCGACCTCGAGCTGTTCGGAATGCGGTTCGGGCTCGACCGCATGCACAAGCTGATGACCGTGCTTGGCATGCCGCAGCGCCGCTTCGCGTCGATCCACGTGGTCGGGACGAACGGAAAGTCGTCGACCGTGCGGATGATCGCGGCGATACTCCAGCGCCACGGGATCCGCACGGGCAGCTACACCTCGCCGCACCTCGTTTCGTTCACCGAGCGGATCGAGGTGGGGGAGCAGCCGGTCTCGGGAGCCGACTTCGCGGCCGCCGTGAGCCGCGTGCAGCATGCTGCCGAGCTCGTGAACCGCACGCAGGAGCCTGGCGACACCGTCACGCAGTTCGAGGCGCTCACGGCCGCGGCCTACCACGAGCTGGCGCGGCGGGATGTGGAGGTGGCCGTGATCGAGGCCGGGCTCGGAGGCCGCTACGACGCGACGAACGTGATTCCCTCGCGCGTGCAGGTGATCACAAACGTGGGACTCGAGCACACGCGCTGGCTCGGGCCGACGGTGAAGGACATCGCCGAGGAGAAGCTGGCCGTGGTGCGCGACCACTCGACGCTCGTCGCGGGCGATCTCGACGCCGACGCGGAGGCAGTCGCCCAGCGCGTAGCACGGGAGCGGCACGCTCGAGTCCTGCACGCGCCGCCGACAACCGAGCTTCCGCTGGCGGCCCTCGGCGGCTTCCAGCGGCGCAACTTCGCGCTCGCTCAGGCGGCCGCCGAAGCGTTCCTCGGCGAGCTCGACCCCGCGGCGGTGCGGCGCGCAGGCGCGGAGACCCAGGTGCCGGGGCGGATGCAGCGGGTGGCCGAGGAGCCGCTCACGATCTACGACGGCGCGCACAACCCTTCGGGCTGCGAGGCGCTCGCCGACGCGCTCCCCGACGTGGTGGGGCGCCGCCGGCTCGTCGGCGTCGTCGGGATCCTCGACGACAAGGACGCGGCCGGGATGCTGCGGCCGCTGCTGCCTCTATTCGAGTCCGTCGTGTTCACCCGCTCGGCGAACCCGCGCTCGCTCTCGCCTGGCACGCTCGAGTCGCTGGCCGGGAAGCTCGGCGGTCCGCCGGCCGAGAGCGTCGCCGATCCGGAGGCTGCCGTCGCGCGGGCGCGCGAGCTCGCAGGGCGCGAAGGCGCGGTGCTGGCGACCGGCTCCATCTACCTGATCGCGGACCTGGTCCGCGACCGTCCGGCGCTCCGCGCCTCGATACTGTGAGCAACGACGAGTTCCCGAGCCTGCTGACGATGATCGGCGTCGTGGCCGTCGTGGTCGCGGTCGTGATCCTGGTGTTCTTCGGCGTCGGCTACGCCATCGGGCGCCTGTTCCTGTAGAGGCTGCGGGGCGAGAAGCTGCAGGGAAAGTCCCCGATCGTGGGTACACTCCCGCGCGCAATGCCTGTCGCCATCTTCGGGATCCACAACGATGGCCTGAACCGCGCGGTCAGCATCATCGTCCTCTGCCTGGTGGTGATCTGGCTGGCGCTGGTCTGGTGGACCTACGCGGACGCCCGCCGCCGGATCGACGACCCGATGCTCGTCGGCTGCGCCGCTCTGGCGTCGCTGTTCTTCCCATTCATCGGGACGATCGTCTACATGATCGTGCGACCGCCCGAGTACCTCGACGACGTGCGCGAACGTGAGCTCGAGATCGCCGCCGCGCAGGCACGGCTCCACAAGCTGGATCCGAGCTGCCCTTACTGCGGCTTCGAAGTGGAGAACACGTTCCTGCGCTGCCCGAGCTGCCTTCGCCGGCTCAAGGAGCCGTGCCGTACCTGCGGCAAGCCGCTCGACCCGCGCTGGAAGATCTGCCCGTACTGCGAGTCCGAGATCGGGCAGGCCCCGCCGGAGAGGCAGCGCGTGCGCCAGCGACGGCAGACTACGGCGGCAGCCAGGGTCGCGGACGACCCGGCGATCACCCGGGCGACGTCACAGCGGCCGCCCGCAGGCGGCGAGCGCCCCGCTCGCTGACACTGTCTCTCGACCAGATAAGGAACCAAATGGAGCGGACTCTGATCCTCGTGAAACCCGATGCCTTTGCGCGCGGCCTCACCGGCGAGGTGATCGCCCGCTTCGAGCGCAAGGGCCTGCGCATCGTCGCGATGAAGCACATGCAGGTGGAGCGCGACCTGGCCGAGCAGCATTACGCCGAGCACAGCGCGAAGCCCTTCTTCGGCGAGCTGGTGGCGTTCATCACCGGCGGACCGCTCGTCGCGATGGTGCTTGAGGGTTACGAGGCGATCAAGGCCGCCCGCCAGGTGATCGGCGCCACGAACCCACTCGAGGCCTCGCCCGGGTCGATCCGCGGTGACTACGCGCTCGAGGTGCAGACCAACCTCGTGCACGGCTCGGACGCGCCCGAGTCTGCTGCGCGTGAGGTGGGGTTGTTCTTCCCGGAGCTGTAGGGGCTCCGGCAGCACGTCCGTTCGTCCTCAGTGCTGCAGTTCTGACCCATGCCTCCCACGCTCATCCTCGCTTCGCGCTCGCCGCAGCGGCGCGCGATCCTCGAGCAGCTCGGGATTGAGTTCGAGGTGTCCGTGCCCGACGTCGACGAGCTCGCCGGTGGGGATCCACGGGAAGGAGTCGTCGAGAACGCGCTTCGCAAGGCGCGCGCCGTCGACGGTGAGCTCGTGCTGGCTGCCGATACGGCCGTGATCCTCGACGGCCAGTGGTACGGCAAGCCTGCGGACGAGGCGGAGGCCCACCGCTTCCTTCAGACCCTGTCCGGCCGCACGCACCAGGTGTGGAGCGGGATCGCGCTGCGTCAGGGGCAGGAGGAGCGCAGCGGCCACGCCGTCACTCAGGTCACGTTCAGGCAATTGGAGCCCGCGGACGTGCGCTGGTACCTCGACACCGGCGAATGGCGGGAGCGTGCGGGCGCCTACGCCATCCAGGGCCGCGGGTCGGCGCTCGTGGAGGAGATCACCGGGGATTTCTGGAACGTCGTGGGGCTCCCGGTCGCGGAGCTGGTTCGCATGGCCCCTGCGCTCGTGCGCGACGGCGCTCCTTGACCCAGATGGGGGATCCCCTTCGCGTCTCGGAAGACCCGGCGGGAGTCGTTACACTCTCCCCTCCGACGGGTTCGCGGCAAGCCAGCTGCTTCGGCCCGTGGACTCGGCCGGGAGCGTGCAGGGGCGAATTGCGCGTGCCGCCACCGGTCGAATTAGGCTTCCTCGCAAAATGGGATTTTTCTCCTACCTGACCGGTTTCGGGGGCCGCGACATGGCGGTCGATCTCGGCACCGCAAACACGCTCGTCTACGTGCGCGGGCGCGGCATCGTGCTGTCCGAGCCATCGGTGGTGGCGGTCGACAATCGCACGGGTGAGGTGCACGCGGTCGGGATCGAGGCCAAGCGCATGCTCGGGCGGACGCCCGGCACGATCTCCGCGATCCGGCCGCTGAAGGACGGGGTGATCGCCGACTTCGACGTGACCGAGCAGATGCTCCGCCACTTCATCCAGAAGGTGCACCAGAATCGCTGGGCGCACCCGCGCGTGGTCGTCTGCGTCCCGTCCGGGGTGACGGGCGTCGAGAAGCGCGCCGTTGAGGAGGCGTGCCTCTCCGCCGGCGCCCGCCAGGCCTACCTGATCGAGGAGCCGATGGCGGCCGCGATCGGCGCGGGCCTCCCGGTGGGCGAGCCGACCGGCAACATGGTCGTGGACATCGGCGGCGGCACCAGCGAGGTTGCCGTGATCTCGCTCGGTGGCATCGTCGTGTCGCAGTCGATCCGCATCGGCGGCGATGAGCTGGACGAGGCGATCATCAACTACGTCAAGCGCGAGTACAAGCTGATGATCGGCCAGCAGACCGCCGAGGAGGTGAAGCTCGAG
>JBJMLG010000200.1:0-5946 GCA_045805385.1 Thermoleophilaceae bacterium | reverse complement strand
TGTTCAAGGCAGTGTTCGAGAACAGCTTCGACACGATCATGGCGCTGCTCGAGCCGATGCGGGAGCTCGGCATCCGGCCCGAGCACGAGTGCTTCGACTCGGGGCACATCGCGAACCTCGACCCGCTGATCGACATGGGGCTGCTGCACGAGCCACTCCAGATCTCGTGCGTGATGGGCGTGACCGGCGGCATCCGCCCGACCGCGCGCAACCTCGCACACATGTCGGAGCAGATCCCGGGCGGGCCCGACGGCCCGAACAACTGGGGCGTGATCGGCATCAGCCGCGACCAGTGGCGACTGTGCGCGGCGGCACTCGCGCTCGGCGGCAACATCCGCGTGGGGCTCGAGGACAACTTCTACCTGCCCGACGGGGAGATGGCGCGCTCGAACGGCGACCTGATCGCGAAGGCCCGCCAGATGACCGAGGACGTGGGCCGGCGGCCCGCCACCGTGGCGGAGGCCCGCGAGATCCTCGGCACACCCAAGCGCGCGGCGGCCTGAGAATGGGAGCGCTCGACGGCGTTCGGGTGCTCGATCTCTCCCGGCTGCTGCCGGGCGGCTTCTGCTCGCTGCTGCTCGCCGACTTCGGCGCCGACGTGCTGAAGGTCGAGGACACCGGCATGGGCGACTACGTGCGCTGGGCGCCGCCCTACTACGAGGGCGCGGAGGACTCGGCGAAGTCGTCGCTCTACCTCGCGCTCAACCGCGGCAAGCGCTCGATCCGCGTGAACCTGAAGGAGGAGCGGGGGCGGGCGGTGCTGCTGCGGCTCGTGCGCGACGCCGACGTGCTGCTCGAGTCGTTCCGGCCGGGGGTGATGGACCGCCTCGGCGTGGGCTACGAGCGCCTCCGCGAGGAGAACCCGGGGCTCGTGTACTGCGCGATCTCGGGATACGGCCAAGATGGCCCGTACCGCGATCGCTCCGGCCACGACATGAACTACCTCGGCCTGGTCGGCCTGCTCGGGCTCACCGGCGAGCGCGGCGGCCCGCCGGTGCAGGCGGCGGGGCAGATCGCCGACCTCGGCGGTGGCGCGCTGATGGCGGCGTTCGGGATCCTCGCCGCGCTGCGCGAGCGCGACCGCTCCGGCGAGGGCCAGTTCGTGGATGTGTCGATGGCCGACGGCGCGCTCTCCTGGCTCGCCATGGTCGCGGGCCGCTACTTCGCCGAAGGCGTGGCGCCGGAGCGCGGCGAGCTCGAGTTGGCCGGCTCGCTCGTCTGCTACCGGCCCTACGCATGCAAGGACGGCTGGGTCACGCTCGGCGCGCTCGAGCCGAAGTTCTGGCAGGCGTGGTGCCGGGGCGTCGGTCGCGAGGAGCTGATCGAGAAGCAGTTCGAGCGCCCCGGCTCCGAGGCGCACGCCGAGGTGGAGCGCATCTTCCTCGAGCGCACGCGCGACGAGTGGCAGGCGTTCGCCGGCGAGCACGACTGCTGCCTCGAGCCGGTGCTGGGCCTCGACGAGGCGCTCGACTCCGAGCTCGTGCGCGCGCGCGAGATGGTCGTGGAGCTCGACCAGCCCGGCGTGGAGGGCGGAGTCCGGCAGCTCGGCGTGCCGGTGAAGCTGAGCCGCACGCCCGGCGGTCCGGCGGGTCCGGGCCCGGCGCTCGGCGAGCACACGCGCGAGGTGCTGAGCGCCGTGGGCTACTCGGAGGAGGAGATCGCGGAGCTCGAGCAATCGGGGGCTGTCGCCGGGCCCGCCGTCGGCGCGCAGGGGTCGTTCCTCGCATGAGCACGAACGGCCGCGACAACGGCATGCTCAAGATGCGCGAGCTCGCGGAGGCGAGTGGCGTGTCGGCCGGCACGATCAAGCACTACCTGCGCGAGGGCCTACTGCCCGAGCCGGTCAAGACCTCGCGCAACATGGCCTACTACCCGCCCGAGTTCGTGGAGCGGATCCGGCTGATCAAGCAGCTCCAGGAGGAGCGCTTCATGCCGCTCAAGGCGATCCGCTCGCTGCTCGAAGAGGACCCCGACCGCGCGCGCAGGCTGGTGGAGCTCGAGGACCGCATCCTCGAGCACGCGCTGGCGGGCGAGCAGACGCGAACGTCGCTGGCCGAGATTCGCCGCCGCTACGACATGCCGCAGGAGGTGCTCGACCGCCTCGCCGAGCTGGGAGTGCTCACGCCGAACTCGCGCGGCTATTCGGCGAGCGACGTGAAGATCGTCGAGGCGATCAGCCGCTTCCGCGCCGGCGGCTACGACGAGCGGATCGGCTTCACGGTGTACGACACGCTGCGCTACCGGCGCGCGCTCGACGAGCTCGTGAAGGAGGAGGTGCAGGTGCTGATGGAGCGCCTGGCGGGTGAGATGTCGCCCGACCGCGCCGTCGAGCTGATCGAGCATGGCGCCGAGCCGCTCCGCGACCTCATCGCCGCGCTCCACTCGAAGGCGCTGGTGGCCGAGCTGCAGCGGGCGCGCGAAGCGCGCCGCGGCTGACACCAGTACTTAACCGCCCTTCAACCGGGAGTCGGTAGATTCGCTCGCGGCGTGCCGTTCCTCCGCCGCACACCGCACGCCCGGTCCCCGGCGGGCACCCTCGCCATCGCCTTCCTGGCGGTGGCATTCGCGCTGCCCATGCAGAACCTCGGCTGGGGGCAGACCTCGCAGCTCGCGCTGGTGAAGTCGCTCTCTCACGGCACGCCGAAGATCGACCGCTACCACTGGGAGACGCGCGACAAGTCGTATTACCGGGGCCACTACTACTCGGTGAAGTCGCCCGGTCTGTCCCTGCTCACGCTGCCGCTCTACAAGCTCGTGGACAAGCCCGGCTGGAAGGCGTCGACGTGGGCCGCGCGCAACTCGATCGAGCACGGCGCGTCGCGCTGGCATCGCGGCCTGCAGATCACCAACGAGTTCGGCTTCGACCCGAAGATCGCGGCGGCCACGCGCGCGACAGTCGAGAACGAGAGCGCGCTCGCCTGGTTCCTCGGCCTGCTCGGCACGGTGGCGCCGACGATCGCGCTCGTGCTGCTCGTGCGCTTCATCGGCGACCGGCTCGCGCCGGGCTTCGGCACAGCCGCCGGCGTGGCGGCGGGGCTCGGCACGCTGCTGCTCCCGTTCTCGGGCCTCTTCTTCTCACACGCGCTTGCCGCATGCCTCGGCTTCGCCGCGTTCGTGGTGCTGTGGGTAGAGCGCGAGGGCGAGCCGCGCGTGCGGCGGGTTGCGCTGGCCGGTGCGCTCGCCGGGCTCGCGATCACGTGCGAGTACCCGCTTGCGCTGGTGGCGGCGATCGTCGGCGTATACGCCCTGGCGCGCCCCGACCGGCTGCGCCGCGCCCTCGCCTACGGCGGCGGCGCCGTCGCCGGATTACTCCCGCTGTTCGGCTACAACCTCTGGGCGTTCGGCAAGCCGATCCACTCGGGCTACGCCGACGCCGTCGCGATCCAGGGCGCGAGCGGCCACGACGTGCTCGGCTTGAACAGCTCCGGCTTCTTCGGGATCGGCGCGCCGAACCTGCGGGTGGCAACCCAGCTCCTCTTCTCCGCGAAGGGCCTCCTGATCACGAGCCCGCTGCTCGCGCTTGGCATCGCGGGCACGGTGCTGCTGTACCGCCGCGGGAAGCGCGCGGAGGCACTCCTGATCGCCGCGGTCGCGGTCGCGTACCTGGTCTACAACGCCGGCTACTACCTGCCGTTCGGCGGCGGCTCGCCGGGCCCGCGCTTCCTGATCCCGGTGATCCCGTTCCTGTGCGCGCCGCTCGCGCTCGCGTTCAAGCGCTGGCCCGCCGCCATGCTCGGCCTGGCGGTCGCCTCCACGGTTACGCTGGCCACGGCCACGCTCACCATGCCGCTGATCGGCAACCAGGACGTCGGCTACTGGGGCTTCCTCGCGAGAAACCACAGCTTCGAGAACACCTTCGTCACGGTGCTCGGCCACGGGCGCGGCTGGCTCGCGATCTCGCCCTTCATCGCGGCGGTGCTCGCCGCGGCGGTATTCGCCGCCCGCGCGACCGCGCCGGTGCGGATCGCGCGCCGCGACCTGCTGGGCGCCGTGATCGCGCTCACCGCGTGGGCCGGGGTGGCCGCGACCGTGCCGGACCTGCTCGGGCGTGGCGATCCAGACGTGGGCCACACCAGCGCTGCGCTCGCGCTCGTGGCGGTGTCGCTGGCCTCCGGCCTGCTCGCCGTGCTGCTCGCCGCCGCGTTCAGCGCGGGAGCACGTGGTAGAGCACCACGCCGCCGCGCTCCTCGCGGCGAAGCGGCAGCCCCGTGACCGGCCGCGTCCGCCAGGCGGCCCACGGCGTACCGGCCACGAACGACGGATGGAGGATCACAGTGCGCACTCCCATGCGCTGGAGGACTGCTGCGCTGCGTGCGTCAGGGAAGGAGGCGAGCTGGGCTTCCAGGCGCTTGAACTCAGCCGGCTTGAAGCTGCCCCGGCCGTTCACGAGCTCGGGGAAGCCGTCGGTCGACCAGAGCAGGTACTTGCGGCTGTCGAGCGTGTCGAGCGGAAGGTGTGCCTGCGGAGCCGCCGCGCCCACCTGGCCCGCGGGCTCGGAGGGCACCGTGGGATGCGCCGGGCCGGCGACAGCGGCGCCGCGCTCGCCGATACCGAAGCCCGAGCCCTCGAGCAGTACGACGGCCACAAGCGCCACGCCGAGTGCGGTCGCGGGAGCGCGCCGGGAGGACACGATGCGCTCCGCTCCGAACGCGGCCAGCAGTGCCAGCGCGAGCGAGGTCAGTGTCATCAGCCGCCCCGGCACGCGGATGCCCTGCCATCCCGGCAGCACCTCGTAGAGCAGGCGGTAGGGCCACGGACCGCCGCCGTGGATCCCGAGCGACAGCAGCCACACCACGGCCGCAGCCACGCCGAGCCCGATCCGGAGGCCGCGCGGCGCGCCGCGCCAGAACAGTCCGGCGAGCGCCAGAGCGACGATCGCGACGCCCGGGAACATCGACATCTCCGGCACCCAGCGCAGGTCGTTGCGCACGCCCTCGGTGGCGTTGCCCCAGATCAGGTTCTCGGGCGGCGCCGCGGCGAACGCCTTCAGCGGCGGCGACAGCGAGCTCACCTGTGCGAGCGTGCGCTTCGCCTCGGGATGGCGGTCGAGCACCTGCGTGTACGGCACGGCCAGCGCTGCCGACACCGCCGCCGTGAGTGCGACGCCGGCTGCGGTCGCCACCAGCACGCTCCTCGGCGGAAGCGGCAGCCGATTGCGCCAGATCAGCAGCGCCGCGACTGCGCCGAGCAGGCAGAGCAGGTAGAGCAGCTGGAGGCCGAGCGTGAACCCGAGGCTCACCTGCCAGGTGACCACGACCCAGCCGGCCGCGACCATGAGCGGGCTCGCGCGGCGGTAGCCGCGCACGAGCAGGAAGAGCGCCAGCGGGATGCCGCCGCTCGAGATCACGTGCAGGTGCCCGTCCTGCTCGAGCCGCCAGGGCGCATACGCAAACGCGGCTCCGGCGACCGCTGCGCCGATTCGGCCGGCGCCCAGCTCTCGCGCCAGCAGGTACGCGCCGAAGAACGCGAGCGCGTACGCGAACAGGAACAGCACGTCATAGCGCACGACCGCGGCGTGCGGCCCGCTGCCGATCATCCCGGCGGGCGAGTAACCCACGAGGGCGTCGGAGAACGCAAGCGGGTCCTTGAGCGGCCAGAAGTCGTTGGCCTGGAAGTAGTCGAGCGGCTGGTGCAGGAGCGCGTGACCGCCCCAGGCCACCTGCCACGCCTGGGTGAGCGGATCGCCGAGGTCGCGTGGCACATCACTCCCGAGGTGGATCGGGATCGGCCAGTGCATCAGGCAAGCGATGAGCACCCCCGCGAGCGCGGCGAGCGCCACTTCGCCAAGTCGGAGCGCCGGCGACTGGCGCACGCTCGGGCGGGGCGAAGCCGGGCCGGCCCGTCTGGCGGCAGTCACCACCATGCGTCGTGCTCCTCCATCACGCCCCAGCCGTCGGCCACGCGCACGCCGGGCGCGAGCTCGCCCTCGAAGGAGCCGAAGGGCTG
>JBJMLG010000199.1:0-7532 GCA_045805385.1 Thermoleophilaceae bacterium | reverse complement strand
CGGCCGCTTCGTGCAGCGCGGCCTCGTGCCGTTCCTGACCGCCGGCACGCTGCTCACGGCGATGGGCCTGTCGGTCTGGGTGTGGCACAGCGGCGACTCGAAGCCGATCGTGGAGGGCGCGCTCGAGGTCGACGCGCTGGCGATGGGCATGTCGATGATCTTCTACGTCGCCGGCCTCGCGACCGTGCTGCTCTCGCACCGCTCGGTGGCGGTCCGTGAGGCGGGGGCCGGCGAGTACTACATGCTGCTGCTCTCTTCGATCACCGGCATGGTGCTGCTCGCCGAGGCGGCGAACCTGATCACGCTGTTCGTGGCGCTCGAGCTGCTCTCGATACCGCTCTACGTGCTGTGCGCAAGCCACGTGCGCCGCAGAACCTCGCTCGAAGCGGGGCTGAAGTACCTGGTGATCGGGTCGCTCGGCTCCGCCACGCTGCTATACGGCCTCGCGATGATCTACGGCGCCACGGGCACGACCGCGTTCGCGGGCATCGACAAGGCGCTCGGCGACACGGTCTCGCTCGCCGACCCGCTCTTCCTCACGGGCATCGCTCTCGCGGTCACCGGCTTCGCCTTCAAGGCCTCGGTGGCTCCGTTCCACCAGTGGACGCCGGACGTGTACCAGGGCGCCCCCACGCCGATCACCGCCTTCATGGCGGTCGCGACGAAGGCTGCGGCGTTCGCCATGTTCCTGCGCGTGCTCGACCAGGCGCTGCCGTCGGCCCAGACCTACTGGGCGCCTGCGCTGGCGGCGCTCGCGGTGATCACGATCATCATCGGAAACGTCGGGGCGATCGCGCAGCGCAGCTTGAAGCGCATGCTGGCCTGGTCCGGCGTGGCCCAGGCGGGCTACATCCTCGCGGGCGTGATCGTCGGCACCCAGAAGGGCCTCGAGGCCACCGCGTTCTACCTGTTCGTGTACCTGGTGATGAACGTGGGCGCGTTCGCGGTGATCGTCGCGCGCGAGCGCGTGTCGGAGCTCGGCGACGACATCCGCTCGCTCGAGGGCCTCGGCCGCGCCGCTCCCTGGCTCGCCTGGCCGATGGCGATCTGCATGCTCGCGCTGGCGGGATTCCCGGCCACCGGCGGCTTCATCGGGAAGTTCTATTTGATCGACGCGGCCGTGAGCGGCGACTACGCCTGGCTCGGCATCGTGATCGTCGTGGGCTCGGTGATCTCGCTCGGCTACTACCTGCGAGTGATCGCGGTGATGTTCATGGGGCCGTTCGAGATCACGCTCCCAGCGCTGCCGGGCCGCCCCGCGCGCACCGTGAAGCCGGTCGGCGGCTGGTCGCCCGAGGCCGACGCCTGGCGCCAGCCCGAGGTGGTGATCGTCGCGGTGCTCTGCGCAGCGGCCACGATCTTCTTCGGCGTGTGGCCGAATCCGCTGTTCGACGTGGTCCGCGACATGGGCACGTCGATCCAGTCGCTGATCGGCTGAGGTCTTCGTGAGCCTTCGCCTGCGCTGGGCACTCGCGGCGGTTGTGGGCGCGGCGGTGATCGCCGCGCTCGTGTGGGCGTACAGCGGCGACGAGAGCTTCACCCGCGCGACGGCGGAGAACCAGCTCCAGCAGTTCCACGACGAGCGGCGCCCGAACACGCCCGCCGAAGGAGTGCACTGCGACACCGCGGGCGACGCCTGGCGCTGCCGCTTCCGCGAGGCGGGCAAGGAGTGCACCGGCGCGGTGAGCGGCAAGCCGTCGTCGCCGCACGTCGTGTACATCTGCGGCTAGCCCGCGCGGTCGGCGCACAGCAGGAAGCAACCGGCGCCGGTGTTGCGCACGTTCACGTACTCGGCCTGCGGATTGTCTGCCAGCAGGCGCTCGATGATGTCCGCACCGCTGTCGCCGGTCGCACGCTCTACAGCGAGCAGCGCGACGCCCGGACCGTAGGCTTCGAACGTGAGCGGCTTGCCGCGCGCCCACTCAGGGAAGCGGCCGCTCTCCGCGTAGCGCTCGCACGGCTCCGCGTGGATGTAGACCGGCCCCGGCATCTTGAACCGGCCGCGGCCGGCGAAGGAGTCGTGCGTGAAGAGCAGCGTCGGCTGGCCGCCCACCGAGCCCAGGCACAACCGGCATGGCCCGGCGTCGGGCACGCATTCGTGAGCCGGGTGCTCCCACACGGGGTCGGTGCGGTTGGCGCGGACGTGCTCGCCGAGCTCGTCGCTGATGGGTTGGATCGCGAATGTGGTCATGCCCGTACAACGGCGCGGGTGGGCGCCGCGTGAGTGTCCATCGGTCCAACGGGCGCGCCGGGGGCCGACTACTCCACCACGAGCCCGTGCCGCATGGTGTTCTCCGACACCACGCGCGGCTCCACGAACTGCAAGAGGTAGTCCGGGCCACCGGCCTTCGAGCCAATCCCCGAGCGGCGGTTGCCGCCGAACGGCTGGCGGCCCACCATCGCGCCGGTGATGTGGCGGTTCACGTACAGGTTGCCGACCGGCGCGCGGCGCGTGACCTCGTCGACCGTTCGCGGGTCACGTGAGTAGAGGCCGCCTGTCAGGGCGAACGGGGCGCTGGCCATAGCGTCAAGTGCGGCCTCCACCGACGGGTAGCGCTCCACCGCCAGCAGCGGGCCGAAGATCTCCTCGCGCAGCACGGGCGACTCCGGTGGCAGCGCCGTCACGACGCGCGGGGGCACGAACCAGCCGCCGCCGTCGGGCAC
Organism: Thermoleophilaceae bacterium; assembly: GCA_045805385.1. GTDB lineage: Bacteria > Actinomycetota > Thermoleophilia > Solirubrobacterales > Thermoleophilaceae > JADGHQ01. The sequence continues at coordinate 4,868 of JBJMLG010000199.1, read as the reverse complement.
GTGATCCACCTCCGCGACGACCTCGCCCTGCTGTCGCGCCATGTCGGCGTAGCGCTCGATCCGCTCCTGGGAATCGCGTTCGATCACCGGCGGCACTTCGGTGGCGAAGCTGTCGGCCTGGCCCACCTGCAGCACCCGGGTGGCGCCCGCAAGCCGTTCGAGCAGCGTGTCGGCCACCGCCTCGTGTGCGAGCACGCGCGCGGCCGCGCTGCACTTCTGCCCCGCGTACACGAACCCGGAGCGAACGAGCCCCGGCACGGCGTCGTCGAGGTCGGCATCGGAGTCGACGATCACGCAGTTCTTGCCGCCCATCTCGGACACCACGCGCTTCACGTGCGGCTGCCCCTCGGGCGTCTCGGCGGCGTCCCGCACGATCTGGAGGCCGACGGCGCTCGAGCCGGTGAACGCGATCACGTGCACGCCCGGGTGCTTCACGAGCGCGGCGCCGGTTTCGCCGTAGCCGGGCAGGAGCGAGATGGCGCCCGGCGGCACGCCGGCCTCGCGCAGCGCGGTGACAAGCATGAGCGCACAGCCCGGCGATTGCTCCGCCGGCTTCAGCACGACGCTGTTGCCCACCGCGAGCCCGGCACTGACCATCCCCGTCGGTATCGCGATCGGGAAGTTCCAGGGCGAGATCACAGCCACCACGCCCCGAGGCGCGTACGTCATCGTGTTGCGCTCGCCCGGCACCTGAAGCAGCGGCGGGCCCTGCGCGAGTTTCACCGCCTCGCGCGCGTAGTACTCGAGGAAGTCGATCGCCTCGCATACGTCGCCGTCCGCCTCGGGCCACGGTTTCGCGCACTCGCGCACCTCGAGCGCCGCCAGCTCGCGCCTGCGCTCGCGCATCCAGGCTGCTGCGCGCATCAGCACCTCGGCGCGCTCCTCCGGCGATCGGGACGACCATGCAGGGAAAGCGCCGGTCGCGGCTCGCACCGCGGCGTCGACGTCGCCCTCGTCGGCGATCCCGGCGACGGCGACCACACGTGTGGGATCACCGGGGTCCGTCGACTCGATCCCAGTGTCGGCCCCGCGCTCCTCGCCGATCCAGACAGGCACGCGCAGCGGCAGCCGTGGCTCGAGCTCGCGCATCGCCTCGAGCAGCGACTCGCGCACTGGCGCCCGCCGCAGCTCGAGCGCCGGCTCGTTCGCGAATGGCTTCATGCGGGCGGCGCCAGGAGCTCCTCGAGCGGCACGCCCCGCGCCTGCTCGTTCAGGAACGACTCGTTCGAGGTGTTCTCCAGCAGCCGCCGCACCAGGTAGGCCATGCCGGCGACCAGGTCACCGACAGGGCAGTACACGCGCACGCGGAACCCGAGCGAGGCGAGCGCGTGCATGAGGTCGTCCCCGAGCCCACGCAGCACCTGCAGCTCGATGTCGTCGTCGCCGCCCCCGGTGAGCCGGTTGTAGGCGATCGCGTGCGACACGGAGCGCAGGTTGTGCGAGGCGATTGCCGGGCGAACGAGCGGGCGCGCGTCGATCAGCCGGCGCGTGAGCTCCTCGAAGTTGAGGTCCGATTCGGCCTTGCGCTCGAACACCGGCGCCGACCAGCCGTGCTGGCGCGCCTCGACCACCTCGTGGTCCCAGTAGGCGCCCTTCACGAGGCGGATCACGAGTGGCGGCCGGCGCTCGCTTGCCTCGGCCCAGGCGAGGATCTGGTCGAGCTCCTGCGACGACTCGCGCAGGTACGCCTGGAGCACGAGCCCTGCGGACGGCCCGTTTGCGAACTCCTCCTCGTCGAGGAGCTCGAAGATCAGCGACAGCGTCGCCTCGAGCGAGTCCACTGACTCCATGTCGATGTGCACATGGGCGCCCGCATCGCGCGCGCTCCGAAGGAGCGGCCGCAGCCGCCGCGCGGCGTCATCGCGGCCGAGCTCGGGCGCGTCGGGCCGCAAGAACGGCGTGAGCGCCGAGACCTTCACGGACAGGTTCGCGCGTGGCAGCGCCCCGAGCGAGTCGCGCTCGAGCACCGGGCGCTCCGGCAGGCGCTCGCCCGCCTCCACCAGCGCCTCGAGCGCGTCGGCGCAGCGCTGCGCGTAGCGGTCGGCCTCCGCCTCGGTGATCGTTGCCTCGCCGAGCAGGTCCACCGAGCTGGCCGCCCCGTCGCGCCAGAGCTCGCGCAGCACGGGCATCGCCTTGCGCGGCGTCTCGCCAACGATGAAGCGGTGCGCCATGTGGCGCACACCGGCCGCGGCGGCCGCGCCGAGCGCGGTACGGCCCGGCTTCGTTCCGCTCATCCTCATCGCCACCTCGATCGGCGGCGGGCGCTCGCCCACCTCGTCGAGGTAGCCGGTCAGGTGGCGTGCGAGGTCGTCGAGGGAGCGGCAGGCGGGCGTCACGTCGACGAAGCGAAACAGCGCGGCGCGGAGCCGCTCGTCCTGCGAAGCGATCTCCATCGCGCGCGCGTCGACCGCCTTGATCGGATTGCGGCTCGCTCGCGGAAGCGCCCCGTGGAGCGCAGCACCCACCCTGCGCAGCTCTGCCTCCAGCTCTCCCCGATCGACCAGCATCTGCTCTCGGTCTCCCACCGGACCGAACGGTACTCCGCGCTCACGGGCGCACGATCTTTCTGACCGGAAGCTCCACACCATCTGCCCGGCGGGGTTGCCGCGCGTGGATGCGGCGACCCTCCCACTGAGAGGGGGTGTACCCCGTGATCACGATCCTGCTGATCGCCGTCGGCTACGCGGCGGCCGTTCTGTTCTTCATCTCGCTCGCCGCTATGGCTAAGCGAGGCGACCGCACCCAGGAGCTGCAGATCAGGCTCGCCTATCCGCCGCCGCCTGAGGTCGGCGAATCGGCGTCGGAGCTCCGCTTCAGGCCTTCGACGCGGGTGCGGCGCTCGGCGCCCGCCAGCCGCGAGGCCGAATGCATGAGGTTGTACGTCAGCGGCGGCGAGCCTTCGCTCGATCCCGTAGCTATCGCCTCGCCGAGCGCCGGCCGGGGGCGGTTCCGGCGCCACCTCCGCAACCGCGCGTAAGCGAGGGCTGAAGAAGAGCTCGTCGCCTCCGAGGGCGCGTCTACACTGACGCCCCCCGTGGACTACCCGGTCGAGACCTTCACCGAAGAGGAGCAGGCGAAGCTCGCCCCGCACTTCACCAACCTGAACCTCCCCGTCTTCGGGCTGGTAGACCTGCCGGAGACGGTGAAGGGGGCGATGTTCGCGCGCTACTCGCGCTACCAGGGCACGCTCCGCCGCCTATATCTCGACGAGTTCGCCGCCGACGCCGAGGGCGCCGCGGCGGCTTTCGACGGCGCCGAGGGCGAACGTGCGGCCGATCTCTACCGAAAGATCTTCCTGGGCTACGGCGACGATTCCGTCGCCCAGCTCGGCGGCGCGCACATCGCGCTCGAGTGGGTCTCGAACGTGATGACGAAGGTGCTCCAGCGCGGCCGCCTCGCCGCCTACCTGGAGCAGTCCACGCGCTACATCCCGTACGACCGCCCGATCGAGGGCACCGAGCGCTACCGCTACTGGCGCGACGAGTCGCTCGGCCCGGAATACGAACAGGCGATGGACTTCCTGTTCGACACCTACTCGCGCACACTGCCGCGTGTGGAGGCGTGGGCGGCCGAGCGCTTCCCTCGCCCCGACGATGTGCCCGAGGCTGCGCACATGCGCTCGATCCGGGCGAAGGCGCTCGACCTCGTGCGCGGCCTGCTGCCGGCCGCCTCGCTCTCGCACATGGGCATGTTCGCCACGGGCCAGGCGTATGAGCAGCTGATCCTGCGTCTGCTGTCCTCGCCGCTGCCCGAGGCGCGGGACTACGGGCACATGCTGCTCGGCGAGCTGAAGAAGATGATGCCGAGCTTCGTCTCGCGCGTGGACCGCCCCGAGCGGGGCGGTCGCTGGATCGAGTACCTCGAGGAGCGCGGCCGCGCAGCCGACCGCATCGCCGGGCGGCTCGGCCTCGACCGCGAGCGCGCGCGCGAGGATGCGGGACCGTCCGTGCGCCTGCTGTCGGTGGAGGGATCGGAGGAGGACCTGCTGGCCGCGCTCCTGTTCGAGGCGGCGGCGGCCTCAGAGGAGGAGGTGCGCTCCGCCGTGAGCGTGCTCCCGCCCGACGAGCGCGCGGCGATCCTCGCCGAGCTCGTCGGCGAGAGGGAGAACCGCCGCCACCGGCCCGGCCGTGGCTTCGAGGCGCTTCGCTACCGCTTCGAGATCGTCGGCGACTACGGCGCGTTTCGCGACCTCCAGCGCCACCGCATGCTCACCGTTCAGTGGCAGCCACTCACGCCCTATCTGGGCGCGGGCGTGCCGGAGGAGCTCGAGCAGGCGGGCGTCGGGGACGACTATCGCGCGGCCCTCGAGCGCTCCCAGGCGGAGTACGAGCGCCTCGTGGAGATCGGCCGGCCGGAGATCGCGCCGTACGCGCTCGCCCTCGGCTTCCGCATTCGCTACATCCTCGACATGAACGCGCGCGAGGCGATGCACCTGATCGAGCTGCGTTCCGGCCGCGAGGGTCATCCCACCTACCGCGCCGTAGCGCATGAGCTGCACCGCCAGATCGCGCAGGTGCACCCCGCGGTGGCGGCCGCAATGACCCATGTGGATCGCGACACCGAGCCGCGCCTCGAGCGCATGCTGTCCGAGATTCGCGCGCACGCGCGGCGGGCGGAGCGCGTGTAGCGATGGCGCGGGCGCTGCCCGAGGGCCGCCGCGTGGCGCCCTCGATCCTGTCGGCCGACTTCTCGCGGCTGGGCGACCAGGTACGTGAGGTGCTCGACGCGGGGGCGCGGATCATCCACTTCGACGTGATGGACGGCCACTTCGTCCCGCCGATCACGATCGGGCCGCTGGTGCTCGAGTCGATCGCGGGCCTGGTGCACGACGCAGGCGCCTGGCTCGACGTGCACCTGATGATCGAGCG
>JBJMLG010000198.1:0-4136 GCA_045805385.1 Thermoleophilaceae bacterium | reverse complement strand
TGTGCGGGATCACCTGCACGGTGCCGCCGAGGTAGTCGCCGCGGCGCTCACGCCGGATGACCGTGTTGTAGATCGCGCCCGTCGTGACGTTCGACTGGCGCGTGGTGTTCGCGTCGGTGAAGCGCTCGTAGTGCCCGAGGTCGAGGTCGGTCTCGGCGCCGTCCTCGGTCACGAACACCTCGCCGTGCTGGAACGGGCTCATCGTGCCGGGGTCGACGTTGATGTAGGGATCGAACTTCTGAATGGCGACCTTGAAGCCGCGCGAAACGAGAAGTCGCCCTATCGAGGCGGCCGCGATCCCCTTGCCGAGAGCGGAGACCACGCCCCCGGTCACGAAGATGAACTTGGTCGGCGTGCGTCGATCAGGCATGCGTTGCTCTCCCCAGCGAGTCTAGTGATCTGAGTAGCGGAGTCCTCTCGATCAGCCCCGAGATCGAGCGGAACTCCCCGTAAATGGTCAAAACGACGATCACGCCCAGCGCGATCGCCTGCCCGAGCGTGCCGAGCGTGAGCACGAGCCAGAGGCCCGCGAGCGCGCCGACGAGGTTCGAACCGGTGTCGCCCAGCATCGCCTGCTCGCGCAGGTCGAACGGCATCAGAACCAGCAGCGGCCCGGCGAACAGCCCCACGCTCCAGAGCGAGTCGGCGTCGCGCGCTCCGATCGTGAGGCCGGCGCCGAGCAGCACCAGCGCCTTCAGCGACCTCCCCGGCCGCAGGTCCAGCAGGTTGAAGAGGTTCGTGGCGAGCACGAGCACCGCCGCGGCGAGCAGGTACTCGCCCGCGCTCAACCCGCGGCCCTGCAGCACGAACAGCGCGAGCCCGAGCGCCCCGGCGGCCTTCAGCGCACCGGTGGAGAAGCCGCCTCCGAGCGTGGCGCGCGCGTGGCCGCGCCAGCCGCGCGGGCGCTCGGGCGGCTCCGCGGCTGCGCCGTTCGGCACGAGCGCGCCGCTGCCGATCAGGTCGTCGAGTACGCCGAGGAGGGCCACGCCGAGCGCGTAGAGGGCGACCGTACCTGCGTCGCTCGTGAACACCTCGGTGTCGCCGAGCTCGGCCACGAGCGACAGCGGGATCAGCGCCACCAGCGCCGCCGCGATCGCTGCAACACCGCCTGGGAAGGCGACCAGCGCGCCCCGGTAGTTCTCCCGCACGAAACCCTGCGCGCGCAAGCCCCGGACCGCCGGCGGCACCACTGCGAGGGCGATCGCCAGCGAGACCCAGAGCGGGAGAGATTGCACCTCAGGAACCTACAACCGGTGGCGGACGGCCGGGCTAGCCGCCGCCGCCTGACTGGAGCTTGGGAAGCGGGGCGTCGGCCGTGCCCTTCACGCCGAAAGCTCCCTTCTGCCCACTCAGCGCGAGCACCAGTGCGGCGCGACCGCCGGGGGTGTCCAGGTCGTCGACGCTCGAGAGGTCACGGTCATTGAAGAAGCCGATCTGCGAGGGCTCCGTGCTCGTCGCCTCGACCCCCACGATCGGGACGTTCTGGCGCTTGAGCCCCTGTACCAGCCCGTTCTCGAATGCCTGCCGCGCGTTTTTCTCGGCGTCGGTGGCGTCGTCGGCCGGCGGCGAGCGATAGAGCACCACGGCGTCGGAGCCGCTGAAGTCGCCGTTCACGCGGTCGGGGAGCGCCTTGTCGAGGCGCTGGAGGCCCCGGCCGCGCACGATCGCGCGGCCGATCCGGCGCCCGAGCAGGGTCAGGCCCTTCGCGTCGGTGTCCGTGGGCAGGGCGACCCCCATGGCGCTGGCGAGGTCCTGCGCCTGGGCGGGCAGCGTGAGGTCCACGGTCGAGTCGACCGAGCCGCCCGCCTCCTTCACCGCCGAGTCCACGTCCTTCTTGATGTCGCCTTCCAGCGAACCGGTCGACACGACGGCTATGCGCTCGCCGAGCAGGCGCCCGTCCATCAGGTACGGCACGGCCGAGTCGATCCAGCGGTCGCGCTCGCTCACGTTCGCCTGCGCGTCCTTTGCGGCCTTGCGCGCGGCCACGACGTCGCCGCGCAGCGACGAGCGAAGCCCCTTGTTCGCGTCGGACACGACGGAGTCGCCGATCGTCACCCCGAGCACGATCCCGATCCCGAGGGCGAGAAAGACCGCCACGAGCGATAGCGCGTGGTAGCGAAAGTCGAACACCGGTCTCTAGTCCAGTCCCAGGAGAATCTTGATCTTCAGCCACAGCAGGTCGAGCAGCGGCCCGAGGCTGGGCGACGTGACGAGGACCACGATCAGCGTGGCCAGCGCCGCGAGGGTGAGGATCACGATAGGACCCTTGCCCGCCGACGGGCGGTAGAGCCGGCTCACGCCCTTGGCATCGACGAGGATCTCGCCGATCCGCAGGCGGGTGAGGAAGGTGGACGACATGCCCTTGCGGTTCTTGTCGAGGAACTCCATCAGGTTGAAGTGGGAGCCCACCGCGACGATCAACGCCGCTCCGCGCTCGGCCGCGATGATCATCGCCACGTCCTCGCTTGTGGCCGGCGCGGGGACGACTTTGTAGGGCAGCCCGAGCTTGTCGAGCCGCTCGCGCCCGGGCGCGCGGCCGTCCGGATAGGCGTGGACCACGAGCTCGGAGCCGCAGCGCAGGGCCGCGTCGGTGGCCGAGTCCATGTCGCCCACGATCATGTCCGGCTTCCAGCCCTGCTCGAGGATTGCGTCGGCCCCGCCGTCCACGGCCACGAGCGCCGGCTTCATGTCGCGCACGTAGGGCCGGAGCGCGCGCAGGTCCTTCTGGTGGTCGACGCCGCGGACCACCACGAGCGCCGGCCTGTCGCGGAAGCCGGTGCTGAACTCGGGCAGGTCGATGCGGCCCACGAGCAGGTCGCGCTCCTCGAGGATGTGCTCCATCGTGTTCTCGGCGAACGCCTCGAGCGCATCTCCGATCTGGCGCCGCCCGCTCTCCTGGGCCTGACGCACCGCCTCGAGGTCGAGCGCCTCGCCGCCGGCGATCCGCTTGCCGTCGCGGAGCACGTCACCGCCGCGGACCGTGATCTGCTCGCCGTCCTTGAGCGTGTCGAAGAGCGGCGCACCCGGCATATCGACCAGGTGCACCCCTGCTTCGGTGAGAATCAGCGGCCCGGCGTTCGGGTAGCGGCCGCTCGAGGAGGCCGCCACGTTCACAACGCACCTGACGCCGGTGGCGGCGAGGTCCTCCGCCGAGACGCGGTCGATGTCCTCGTGGTCGATCACCGCGATGTCATCGGGTGTGAGGCGCTTCACCAGGCGCTTGGTGCGCTTGCCGAGTCGCGCCGTGCCCGTGAACGACGGAACAGCCGCCTCGCGCCCGTTCGCGGCAGCGCTGCGCGGGCCCGAACGCGGCGCTCTGCGTGTGATCCGCGGTACCACCATCGGAGTTGTGAACTGTACGCGCGCTACGGGAGGCGCGGGCTCAGTCGGGCAGTCGCGCCGCCCGCATGTCCACGCGGGCGCCGGCGAACGGGACGCCCTCCTTCTCGAGCAGGCGGCGCTGGCGATCGCCCTTCGCGAGCGAGCCGTCGGCCCTCACGATGCGGTGCCAGGGGATGTGCGGGTCATGCGTCTCGGACAGCACCTGCCCTGCGAAGCGGGGCGCGCCCGGCGAGATGTCACCGTAGGTGCGGACGAAGCCTTCCGGTGTGGCCCGCACGCGCGCGAGAACCGCTTCGCGCCTGTCGTTCATGGCGTCAATTTACGGGACCTGTACAGCAGCAACGAGGGGTGTGGGCCTGACTTTCTTGCCGCATACCGGCATGAAACTCAGGCCTCGCACCGGCTTTTGACCTCTCTATGCCGCGGCAAGCAGCTCTTCCGCGTGCCGGCGAGCCCCGGCATCCGAGGCGTCCGCGCCGAGCATGCGGCACAGCTCCTCCAGCACCGCCTCGTCGGCGAGTGGCTCCACGCTCGTGCGCGCCAGCTCGCCCTCCGCGCTCTTCTCGATGCGGAAGTGGTGCTCCGCGAGTGAAGCGATCTGCGGAAGGTGGGTGATGCACAGCACCTGACGCCCCGCGGCGAGTGCGCGCAGCTTCTCGCCCACGACTCGCGCGGTCTGGCCGCCCACGCCGGCGTCGACCTCGTCGAACACCAGCGTCTCGGCCCCGCCGGAGCTCGCCACGGTCATCAGGGCGAGCATGACCCGGGAGGTCTCGCCGCCCGTCGCCGTCTCG
>JBJMLG010000197.1:0-3066 GCA_045805385.1 Thermoleophilaceae bacterium | reverse complement strand
CCCCGTCCTGCACGGCATGGACGAGCGCGATGAGCTTCTCCGCGGTTCGCCCGAGGTCGCCGTCGCACAGCAGCACCACCTCGGGTGGGTCGCCAGCGGCCAGCACGCGCTCCACCGCATGCGTCATGGCCCCGCCCTTCCCGATGTCCCGTCCGGTGCCGTGCACCTCGGCGCCCGCCGCGCGTGCAATCGCTGCGGTCTCGTCCGTGGAGCCGTCGTCCGCGACCACGAGGAGCGCCTCGGGGAACGTCGAGCGCAGCGCCGCCAGCGTGTCGGCGATGCGGTCGGCTTCGTTTCGAGCGGCCACGATCGCCGCAAGTTCCAGTCGCACGGGCGGGTATCGTGCCGCAAACCCGCGACCCAGGAGGAACACGGTTGCCTGACGTTGAGGCTCACATCACCGGCACGGTGTGGAAGATCGAGTGCCAGGTCGGCCAGGAGATCGAGGAGGGCGACACCCTCGTGATCCTCGAGTCGATGAAGATGGAGATGCCGGTGGAGGCGGAGGACGACGGAGTGGTGAGGGAAATCCGCTGCGCGGAGGGGCAGTCCGTGTCGGAGGGCGACACGCTCGTGGTCCTCGAGTGAGCTCCGTGCAGGAGCTGGCGTCGGGCAAGCTGCTGCTGGACGAGCCCGCGGAGCGTGTGGCGCGGCTGCGGATCTCGAACCCGGAGAAGCGCGGGGCGCTCGACCACGAGATCCTCGACACGCTGGCCGAGACCGTCGCCCGGCTCGAGGCGCGCTGCGTGATCGTGACCGGCGACGGGCCCGTGTTCTCGGCCGGCTACGACATCGGCAACTTCGACGACACGAACTTCGAAGAGGCGGCGGAGAAGCTCGTCGCTCATCCGTTCACGGCGGCGATCGAAGCGCTCGACGCCTATCCGTACCCGACGCTCGCCGCGATCAACGGACACGCGATCGGCGGCGGCCTCGAGCTGGCGATCACCTGCGACATCAGGATCGCGGCCAGCGGCGTCCGGATGGGCATGCCGCCGGCCAAGATCGGCCTCATCTACTCGCACACCGGGCTGAAGAAGTTCATCGACGCCTGCGGCGTGGCGAACACCAGCGAGCTGTTCCACGTGGGCCGCAACGTCGACTCCGAGCGCGGCGAGCGCATGGGTCTCGTGAACCAGGTGGTGGAGCCCGAGCAGCTCGAGCGGGTGAGCCTCGAGATGGCGGCAGAGATCGCGCGCAACGCGCCGCTCTCGCTTGCCGGCAACAAACGCGTGATCAGGGCGCTCCGCGACTTTCCCTCGCGGCTCCCCCAGGAGCTCGAGCACGAGCTGGTGCAGCTTCGCGAGTCGTGCTTCCGCAGCGAGGACTTCCGCGAGGGCATCCGCGCGTTCGCGGAGAAGCGCCCGGCCGACTGGAAGGACCGCTGAGCTAGCCGGCCGGCGCGGGGTCGGGCTTCGGCTGGCCCGGGACGACGGGCACGCTCGGATTCTTGGGAGCCGGCTTCGGCGCGGGCTTGCGCGGCGCGGGTGCCGGCCGCGACGGCGCGCGGTACACCGGGGCCTGCCGCTTCGGCGCGGACGGCGTCTGCTTGATGGGCGTGGTGGGGGTAGTCGAGACCGGCGGCGCGGGAGCGAAGTGCCGCACGTGGTGCCTATGCACGCGCTTGCGGTGATGGCGCACGACGTGGTGCCGGCGCTTGTGATGGACGACCTTGTGGACGACAGGCGCGGCGACGACCTTCTGCGCCCGCACGACCGCGGGGTGTGCTGCCGGCGGCGCCGCCAGGACGGGCGCGGCGGCCTTCTTCGGCTCGTCGCTGGTCGCGGCGAATGCGTACGCGATGAACGCGGCCGCGATCGCAAGGACGGCGATCAGCGGGGCCAGCCGGCGCCGGCGGGCGATCTGCTCCGCGTTCCGGTGCTCCCGGGCCACGCGCCCGGCGCGGATGCGCCAGACGCCGTCCTCCACGAGCGCCGGTATGGCGTAGCGGATGCTCTTGCCGCGGGTTGGGTGGCGCCTATGCGCGCGCACGCGCGCGGAACCGGCGCGGTACTTGAAGGACTCCCAGGCCTCAGGCAGTGCGAGAGCCATCCGCCTGAGTCGGCCGGGGCCAGGCCTCGGAGGGTGCCTTCGGGGGGTTGGTGCTTCGTAAAGCAAGTGCGAGCCCGTCTCCACTCCCAATCATGCACCAAAAACGCCGGTAAAGGGTGGCCGTCCGACCGGACGCCTACCGTCCGCCCGGAAATTCCGCGAGGAGGTCTGACCCGCTTGCCGCCGCTCATCACCCATGAGGAAGCCCTCGCCCTCGGTGAGATCGAGGATCACACCGAAATAGAGGCACTCGTCGAGCGCGCGTTTCAAGCCCGGACCGAGCGGTTCGGGGACTCCACGGACCTGTGCTCGCTGGTGAACGCGAAGTCTGGCGGCTGCGCCGAGGACTGCGGCTTCTGTGCGCAGTCGCGCTTCGCCGAGGCTGACACGCCGATGCACGCGATGATGAGTCCCGAGCAGATCCTCGAGCACGCGCGTGCGGCCGAGGCTGCGGGCGCGCACCGCTTCTGCATGGTCACGCAGGGACAGGGTCTCTCGAAGCGCGACTTCCAGAACATCGTGGACGGCGCGAAGCTCGTCGCCGAGCACACGAACCTCAAGCGCTGCGCCTCCGTGGGCCACATGTCGGTCGACCGCGCCCGGGCGCTGAAGGAAGCCGGGATCCAGCGCGTGCATCACAACGTGGAGACCGCCGAGAGCTACTACGACGAGGTTTCCACCACCGTGCGCTATGAGGGGCGCATCCGCACGATCGAGGCCGTCAAGGAAGCCGGCCTTGAGACCTGCGTGGGCGGCATCCTCAACCTCGGCGAGTCGCGCGAGCAGCGCGTGGAGATGGCGTTCCAGCTCGCATCCATAAACCCCACCAGCGTGCCGATCAACCTCTTGAACCCCCGCCCCGGCACGAAGTTCGGCGACCGCGACCTCATTGACCCCTGGGAGGCCGTGAAGTGGATCGCGATCTTCCGGCTCATCCTGCCCGACGCGCTGTTCCGCCTCTGCGGCGGACGCGTCGAGAACCTGGGCGAGCTCGAGCCGCTTGCTGTGAAGGCT
>JBJMLG010000196.1:0-8104 GCA_045805385.1 Thermoleophilaceae bacterium | reverse complement strand
CGAAGGACTACCTCGCCGACTTCGACTACGAGCCCGACGAGAAGCACAAGACCGTCGCGATCACCGAGCAGGGCGTCGAGAAGGCCGAGAAGTTCCTCGGCATCGAGAACATGTACCTCGCCGAGCACGGCAACCTGGTCAACCACCTGATCCAGGCGCTCAAGGCGGAGTCGCTCTACAAGCGCGACGTGGACTACGCCGTGATCGACGGCGAGGTCCGGATCATCGACGAGTTCACCGGGCGCATCCTCGAGGGCCGCCGCTGGTCGGAGGGCCTCCACCAGGCCGTCGAGGCGAAGGAGGGCGTGGCGATCCAGGAGGAGAACCAGACCGTCGCCACGATCACCTACCAGAACTACTTCCGCAAGTACGACAAGCTCGCGGGCATGACCGGCACGGCGATCACCGAGGCCACCGAGTTCATGAAGATCTACGAGCTCCAGGTCGTCGAGATCCCCACGAACATGCCGATGGTCCGCAACGATCAGAACGACCAGATCTACAAGACCAAGGACGGCAAGTGGCGTGCCGTGGTCAACGAGATCGAGGAGCGCCACAAGAACGGCCAGCCGGTGCTCGTGGGCACGATCTCCGTCGAGGTCTCGGAGCTCCTGTCGGGCCAGCTCCAGAAGCGCGGCATCCAGCACACGGTGCTGAACGCGAAGCCCGAGCACGCCGAGCGTGAGGGCGAGATCATCGCCGAAGCCGGTCGGCCCGGGGCGGTCACCATCGCCACCAACATGGCCGGCCGCGGCGTCGACATCAAGCTCGGCGGCAACGCCGAGCACCTCACCCAGGTCGAGCTCACCAAGCGCGGGCTCGAGCCCGAGAGCGACGACTGGAACGCCGCCTGGGACGAGCTCTATTCGAAGTTCGAGGCCGAGGTCGAGGAACGCCGCGGGCAGGTGCTCGAGGCCGGCGGCCTCTACATCCTCGGCACCGAGCGCCACGAGTCGCGCCGGATCGACAACCAGCTTCGCGGCCGCTCAGGCCGCCAGGGCGACCCCGGCGAGTCGCGCTTCTACCTGTCCGCGGAGGACGACCTCGTGCGCCTGTTCGCGGGCGACCGGATCTACCGCATCCTCGACCGGCTCGGCCCGGTGTCGAAGGAGGGCGAGGAGGAGCCGATCGAGGCCGGGATGCTCTCGAAGCAGATCGAGAACGCCCAGAAGAAGGTCGAGGAGCAGAACTTCCTCATCCGCAAGCGCGTGCTCGAGTACGACGACGTGATGAACCAGCAGCGCGAGATCATCTACGAGTACCGCGACCGGATCCTCGAGGGCCAGGACATGTCCGACGTGGCCCGCGAGCAGGTCGGCGACTCCGTGGAGCGCATGGCCGGCGACTACCTCGTGGGCGACTACCCCGAGGACTGGGACATCGACGGCCTCTTCACGCAGCTCGAGCAGATGTATCCCGTCGCGCTCGCGAGCGAGGACGTGGACCCGGGAACGGTCGACAAGCAGGAGCTCATCCGCGAGCTCCGCGAGGACATCGTGAAGGCCTACGACGAGCGCGAGGAGGAGATGGGCGAGGAGCTGATGCGCATGCTCGAGCGCTTCATCCTGCTCCAGATCATCGACGAGCGCTGGCGCGAGCACCTGCACGACATGGACTACCTGCGCGAGGGCATCCACCTCCGCGGCTTCGCCCAGATCGACCCGCTCGTGGCCTACAAGAACGAGGGCTTCGAGATGTTCACCGCGCTGATGAACTCCATCTGGGAGGAGTTCACGCGCTACATCTTCCACGTCGAGGTCGAGGTCGAGGGCGGCAACGGCTCGGCCCCGCAGCAGCAGCAGCAGGCGGGCGGCTGGGGCATGGGCGGCGGCAGCTCCACCTCCACGCGCCAGTACCAGTACGCGGGCGGCACCGCGGCCGACCAGCCGAGCGCCCTCGCGGCAGCGGCCGCCGGTGGCGCGCTGCCGGTCGAGGCGGCGGAGGCGGCCGGCTACAACCCGGACGCCGCCGCTGAACCACCCATGCAGGTGGTCGAGCAGCGGCACGTGGACGACCGCGACCGCATCGGCCGCAACGACCCGTGCTGGTGCGGCTCCGGCAAGAAGTTCAAGAAGTGCCACGGGGTTGAGGCGTAGATGAGCGCCGTGGCCGATCTCCGCGACCAGCTGAAGCTGCTCGCGGACTATCTTTGACCCAGCTGCCCTCCAAGCGCGCCTAGGCGAGCTCGAAGAGCAGATGCAGGCGCCCGGCTTCTGGGACGACCAGGAGCAGGCGGCCAAGGTGTCCGCCGAGCACGCCCGCACTCAGCGTAGGCTCGACGGCTTCCGCTCGCTCGAGTCGGACATCGACGATCTCGAGGCGCTCGAGGAGCTCGCCGAAGAGGACGAGTCGCTCGCGGGCGAGCTCGACGAGCAGCGCGCTTCGCTCCGCGAGCGGTTCGACGAGCTCGAGGAGCAGCGGCTCTTCTCGGGCGAGTACGACAGCGGCGACGCGCTCGTGTCGGTACACGCGGGTGCCGGCGGCACCGACTCGCAGGACTGGGCCGAGATGCTGCTCCGCATGCTCATGCGCTGGGCCGAGCGGCGCGGCTTCAAGGTCGAGATGGCGGAGGTGAGCCCCGGCGAGGAGGCGGGCATCAAGTCGGCCTCGTTCATCGCCCGCGGCGAGAACGCCTACGGCCTCTTCAGCGCCGAGAAGGGCGTCCACCGGCTCGTGCGCATCTCACCCTTCGACGCGCAGTCCCGCCGCCACACCGCGTTCGCCCTCGTGGAGGTCTCGCCGCTCGTGGAGGCAGCCGTGGACGCGGGCATCGACGAGGGCGACCTCCAGATCGACACCTACCGCGCCTCGGGCGCCGGCGGCCAGCACGTGAACAAGACCGACTCGGCGGTACGCATCACCCACAGGCCCACCGGGATCGTGGTGCAGTGCCAGAACGAGCGCTCGCAGTCGGCCAACAAGGCGACCGCGATGGCCATGCTCCAGTCGAAGCTGCTCGAGCGCGCCGAGCAGGAGCGCCGCGAGGAGATCGCGCGCGAGAAGGGCGACGCTCAGGACGTGGCGTGGGGCTCGCAGATCCGCTCGTACGTGCTCCAGCCCTACACGATGGTCAAGGACCACCGCACGGGCGTCGAGGTGGGCGACGTCCAGCGCGTGCTCGACGGCGACCTCGACCCGTTCGTGCGCGCCGAGCTGCTCCGCCGGGCGGGCGTCGGCGGCGACGGAAGAAACGGCAGCTAGGCCTTCGGGCGCGAGACGGCCACGGCGGCGCTCGCCGGCGTGCCGCCCGCGGCGTCCACGTTCACGGCGGTCACCGTGAGGCTCGCGGAGCCATGCGTGACGAGGCTGCGCAGCCGCGCACGCGTGAGGCGGAAGCGCAGCACGCGCGAGTTGCCCGGCTGTAGCCGGTAGCCCGCGGGACGCCGCGCGCCGGAGAGGCGCGCCGCGCCGCGGCACTCATGCGGACCGCTCCCCGGCCACCGCGGCGGGCAGGCGATCCGGATCCACACGAGGCCGGCCTTACTCGCGCGCTTGCGGGCGAGGCGCAGCTGCGAGGCGCGCGCCCGATAGGGACCGGCGGCCGGCAGCGGGTCCTGCGACACGCCCTTCGAATACTGGTCCGGCTCGCGGAGCGCGGTCTGGAAGCCGTAGTCCTTCGTCTGATCCGAGAAGGCCTCAGGCGCGGGCCCGGGCGGCGTGATCTTCTGGTCGGTCACCGCGGACAGCACTCGCTGGTAGAGGCCGTGCTCCCAGCCGGCGCCGCCCGCGAACGCGAGCCCCGGGTCCTCGCCCATGCGAGCGACCACGATCCCCTGCGATGGGAACACGGTCACGAGCTGCCCGAACAGGCCGGAGAAGTGGTACATGTCGGCGGGCAGGTCGGGGAACTCGCGCGTGTCGCTCACGGGCCGCTGCTGCACGGTCGGACCGATGCACGGTGCGCCGGCGTTCAGCCAGATCAGCCAGCCGTAGCACCCGTTCGTCGGCGACGGAGCCACGGCTTGGCTCAGGAAGCTGCGGCCCAGGAGGTTGCGGCCGTGCCAGTTGCCGCCGCGCCTCATCAGCTCCCCGAGCCGGGCGAAGTCGTCGGGCCGCATGTTCACGCCGAAGAAGCCCTGGACGTGGCCGGCAGGGTCGCGCCGCCAGAACCAGGAGTCCTTCGAGATGCCGATCGGGTCGAGCAGCTCTTGCTGGCCGAACGTCTGCACGTCCTCGCCGGCGGACCGCCCGACGGCCTCCGCCAGCAGCGCGATCGGACTCTGGGCGTACTCGAAGTAGGTGCCCGGCTTCTTCACCGGGTCGAGGGTGAGCGCGTCGCGCACCCGGTCCGGCATCGTGAAGATGTTGTAGTCGCGGAAGCCATTCCAGCGCAGGCCGGAGGTTTGGGTGAGCAGATTGCGGATCGTGATCGCACCGTGGGCGCGGTCCGCCTCGGGCACCAGCGACCCGACCGGGTCGTCCGGCGAGATCAGTCCAAGCGTCATCGCGCGCCCGAAGATCAGCGCGGTCACCGACTTCGCCATCGACCAGCTCTCGAATTGCGTGTTCCCGTTCACAGGCGCGAGCCGATCCTCGGCCACGAGGCAGCCGTAGCGGTACACCCTCACGGCGAAGCCGAGGTTGGCGCTGCCGTAGTCCATGGCGTCCTGGAGCTTGGCCGCATCCATGCCGGCCTCGGCAGGCGTCACCCGCTGCCAGGACGTACCCGGCACGTCGCACACCGCTGCCGCGTGTGCAGGCGCAGCCCAGGCCGCAATGACCCCTGCCACGACCGCCGCTATCGCAATCCGTCTCGACACAGCGCCTCCGCGCGGCAAGATACCGGCGACGCTCGCCCGGCACGCCGGTCAGCGCTTGGACAGGTAGAACCAGGTGCTGCGTAGTCCGAGGCGCGTGCGAATCACGGCAGCCGTCGTGCTGCGGGTGCCCTTCGAGCCGACCACCTCGATCGTGTGCGCACGCTCCGAGGCGTTCCGGTCCACCACGCGCACGTCCTCGAGATCACCGCGCACGAGGTCGCCGAGCGCGGAGTCGGCCTTCGAGAACGGCACGTCGAGGCTCCAGGTATGCACGGGAGAGACGTAGTCGTAGTCATCGGCGACCGAGCGCAGATAGGCGATCGGCGCGGCGTCCCATTCGTCCTCGATGTTGGCGGTGCGCCCGCCCGACGTAGAGAAGAAGTAGGTGTGTGCGATCTGACCGCCATAGGTGAGGACGATCCCGCGGGTCGCGCCCACCGCCGCGCTCGAGCTCGCAACCTCGCCCGCGACGCCGCGGTACACCTGGGAGCGAACGTCGGCGAACATGTCGTACCGCTCGCTTGGCTTGAGGCTGCGGAGCGCATAAGAGCGCGCGGCTACCGCCTGCACCTTGAGTGCCTCAACCGGCCACGAGGACGGCATCTCCGCCGGCACCACGCCGTAGAGGTAGCGCTCGACCGGCAGGCGGTTGATCGCATCGAGGCTCGAGCCGTTCGGCGAGAGCAGGATGTCGCCGCGGTAGAAGCCGTCGGACACGCCGTTCTCGGCCTTGCCGCCCAGGCACACGCTCGCGCCGCCGGACACCCGCACAGGCGCCTTCAGCCGCGTCTTGGTGCGGTGAGCTGTCGTGTCGTAGAGGCGCAGCGCGCCGCCCGACATGTACACGCGGTACGCGCGCGTGGACCGCAGGCGCACCTTGCGCCCGCCGCCCACCGCAACGTCGGCGCCGCAGACCTTCTGCGACGACGAGCTCTTCAGCAGCACGCGCACCGTGCGCGAGGCAACCCGCTCTCGCTTGGTGCCCGGGTAGTAGTGGGCGAGGACCCAGTTGTAGTGGCGGCCGCCCTTCGTCACGTAGCCGTACGTGCCCCACTGCGACATGCCGATCCCGTGGCCGAAGCCGCGGCCCTCGATGTGCAGCGTGGCCGCCGAGGCCGTTGCGGGTGCTGCGCACCCGAGCGCGCACAGGACGAAGGCGAGAGCGATCCGTCTCATCCGGGACATCGAACAGCTCGAACAGGACGGACCGCCCGCAGTTGCGGTCGAGGGCTACAGTGCGCGCCGTGCAGGAGCTCATCGACCGCGCGCTCGAGGAGGACGTCGGAAGCGGCGACGTGACCAGTCTCGCGGTCGTCCCGGCCGACGCCGCGGCGCGCGCCCGCATCGAGCAGAAGGCGCCCGGCGTGGTGGCGGGCCT
The DNA here is from genome assembly GCA_045805385.1 of Thermoleophilaceae bacterium. Lineage (GTDB taxonomy): Bacteria > Actinomycetota > Thermoleophilia > Solirubrobacterales > Thermoleophilaceae > JADGHQ01. Next base: position 1,966 of record JBJMLG010000196.1, on the reverse strand, counting down.
GCGCGTGGCGGAAACGGTGTTCAGGCGGGTGGATCCCGAACTCCGCTGGCATTCCCATGTGCAGGAGGGCGAGTGGCGGGAGGGCGGACTCACGGCCGAGGTGGCAGGCAGCGCCCGCTCGATCCTCGCCGGAGAGCGCGTGGCGCTGAACTTCCTCCAGCGTCTCTCGGGCGTGGCGACGCTCACCGCCCGCTTCGTGCGCGAGGTGGAGGGGACGGGCACGCGCATCCTGGACACGCGCAAGACAACGCCTGGGCTCCGCGCCCTCGAGAAGCAGGCCGTCGTGGCCGGCGGCGGGCACAGCCACCGCAGCGGCCTGTTCGACGCGCTGCTCGTGAAGGAGAACCACTCGATGCTCGCGGGCGGCGTGGCGGAGGCCACGCGGCGCGCGCTGGCGGGGGCCGCCGGGCTGCCCGTCGAGGTGGAGTGCGCGACCCTCGAGGAGGTGGACGAGGCACTCGGCAACGGCGCAACCCGCATCCTGCTCGACAACATGCCGCCGGAGCGGCTGCGGGAGGCCGTCGCCCTCGCCCGCGGGCGAGCGGAGACCGAGGCGTCGGGCGGTATCACCCTCGAGACCGTTCGTGCTGCAGCAGAGGCCGGAGTGGACTGGATCAGCGTCGGCGCGCTCACGCACTCCGCGCCCGCGCTCGACCTCAGCCTGCTGCTCGAACCGCTCTAGGAACGGGCTTCCGAGACGAATACGGTGGCGGTATCTAGACTTCAGGAAGGCTCCTGAGGTCCGCCGGGCGCGGGCCTTCCCTCCCTCAAAAGGAACCCCAATGCAGCTACCCACCGTCCAGCCGGGCAGCCCCACCGAACTCCTTTCGCTCGAGGACATTCCCGCGCTCCAGCGCGAGGTCCGCGAGCTGGCACGGGAGCGCAACGCCGTCATCCTGGCGCACAACTACGAGCTCCCGGAGATCCAGCAGGTGGCCGATTACGTGGGCGACTCGCTCGGGCTCTCACGGCAGGCGGCCGCCGCGGGCGCGGATGTGATCGCGTTCTGCGGCGTTCACTTCATGGCCGAGACGGCGTCGATCCTCAGCCCCGAGAAGAAGGTGCTGCTGCCCGACCTCGGCGCGGGATGCTCGCTGGCGGACTCGATCACCGCTCAGCAGTTGCGCGCGTGGAAGGCGGAGCACCCGGGCGCGGTCGTGGTGATGTACGTGAACACGACCGCCGAGGTGAAGGCCGAGACCGACTACTGCTGTACCTCGTCGAACGCGGTGCAGGTGGTGGAGCACATTCGCCGTGAGCATGGCGACGACGTGGAGATTCTGTTCGGCCCCGACATGTTCCTCGGTGCCTACGTGGAGAAGGTGACCGGCAGGCGCATGAACGTGTGGGTGGGCGAGTGCCACGTGCACGCCGGCATCCGGCCGGCCGACATCGCCGAGGTCCGCGAGGCCAACCCGGGCGCAGAGTTCCTCATCCACCCGGAGTGCGGCTGCTCGACGTCGGTCATGGAGTACGTCGCCTCAGGCGACGTTGACCCGGAGCACACGCACATGCTTTCGACGGGCGGCATGCTCGACTTCGCTCGCAACTCGGACGCCGACACGTTCATCGTCGCGACCGAGACGGGGATGCTCCACCCGCTCGAGCAGGAGAACCCCGGCAAGACGTTCGTGCCCGCCAACCGCGCGGCCGTCTGCCAATACATGAAGATGATCACGCTGCCGAAGCTGCGCGATGCGCTGCGCGACGGCGGCGAGGCGTACACCGTGAAGGTCGACCCGGAGCTCGCCGAGCGTGCCCGGCTGCCGATCGAGCGGATGGTCGCCATCTCAGGCTGAAAACAGGACGGGGCGCGGCATCGTGCCGCGCCCCGCATCTCCTCGGGTGGTTCGCCCCGAAGCTCGCTACTTGACGAGCTTGATCTCCTCGAAGCTGCCGTCGCCGCGGAGCTCCGCCTCGTTGACGACAGTGCTCATCGTCAGGTCCGCCGTCGTGCAGCGGTTGT
>JBJMLG010000195.1:0-6635 GCA_045805385.1 Thermoleophilaceae bacterium | reverse complement strand
GCGTGGGCATCGCCGCGCTGATGCTCGCAGCGCTTGCGTTCGGGCTGCACTCCGCCATCGACTGGACCTGGTTCGTGCCCGGCCCGGCGGTGATGGCGATCCTTGCGGCGGGCTTCGTCGCAGGGCGCGGACCGCTGCTCGAGCCGGCAGCCGCGCCGGCGGGAGACACGCGCCTCTCGGTGGTGGGCAACGGCGCCAGCCCGGCCGGCCGCCGCCGCGTACCGCTGCCTTCCCCGCAGCGGGCGCTCTTCGCCGTCGTCGTGCTGGCGGCCGCAGCGCTCACCGCCTGGCAGATCGCTCAGCCCGAACGCTCGGACTCGCAGACGCAGGACGCCATCTCACTGGCGGCGAGCGGGCAGCTCGCGCCGGCCGTCACGAAGGCGAAGGCGGCGGCGTCGACCGACCCGCTCTCGCCGAAGCCGCTGCTCGTGCAGGCGGCGATCCTGGACGCTGCCGGGCATCCCAAGCAGGCCAGGTCCACCCTGGAGCAAGCGGTGATCCGCTTCCCGAGCGAGCCGCAGGTGTGGCTGCGCCTCGCCGACTACGACCTGCACCGCGCCGGCGACGTGCCCGGCGCGATGAACGCGCTCAGCGGAGCGCTGTTCCTCGACCCGCTCAACCAGCAGGCGCGCGAGCTGTTCCTCGAGGCACGCGCCCGCGAGCGCGGGGGGCAGCCGGGAGCCACCAGCCCGGCGCCGCCTCCGCCGGCGGCCGAGCAGGCGCCGGCGCCCGGCGAGTAGGGCTCACGCGGGCCGCGCGCGGCCCAGGTTCGCGTACGTGACGCCGGCGAGGATCACGACCACGCCGAGCAGCTGCTCGGCGGACGGCGATTCGCTGAAGATCGCGATGCCCAGGAGCACAGACCCGACCGGCTGAAGCGTGAGGACCACGGACGTCACCGCCGCCGGAAGCCGCGGTAGCGAGATCGAGATCAGCAGCCAGGCGATCACCTGCGAGGTGAGCGCGAGCGTGATCAGGTAGGCGTGGCCCGGCCAGGTCGGGACGAGATCAAGGTCGCCCAGCGCAAGGCCCGCGAGGAGGCAGAACAGCGCCGACGCCGCCGTCGCCTCGAACAGCGGACCGGCCGGGCGCCGAAGGTCGCGGTTGCCGTGGCGCAGCACGAGAATGAAGCCCGCGTACGTGAGCCCGGTCAGGACGCCGAACAACACGCCGCGGGCGGGATCGCGCCCGTAGGCGCCCGCGCCAATGGCGCCGGAGATCAGCACCACGCCGAGCAGCACGACCGGGATCGCCACGAGCAGCCGCTTCTCGGGGCGCTCGTTGAGAAGCGCCCAGGCGATCACGCCGACGAGCACGACCTGGAGGTTGCCGAGCACGGTGGCGAGCCCGGCGCCCACGTCGCCGATTGCGTGGTGCCAGCAGATCAGGTCGGCGGCGAAGAAGGCGCCCGCGAGCGCGGACAGCCAGAGGTCGCGCGCGCTACGGGCGCCGTAGCGCCGATGCTCCGCCCAGGCGAGAAGCGCGAGGGGCGGAAGCGCGTAGGCGCAGCGGAAGAACGCCGCTGTGCTCGGCGTGGCGTGCGAGGCGCGCACGAGGATCGCCGAGAACGCGATCGTGAGTGCGCCAGTCACCGCCACGGCCACCGGACGGGCGGTGAGCGCGGCAGCAAGCGTGGCGCCCCGCCGGGCGGTCGTGGGCTCCGCTGTCACGCGGCGCGACGTTAGCGGACGCTCACGAGCTCGAGGGTCTCTTTCGGGCCCTTGAGCGACACCTCCGACACCTCGCCGATTCCGCGCACGTAGTGCTTCGCGTCGAGCACGCCGGGCTCGAGCGGGGTCCATTCCCTTGTCTCGAGCACGTTCCGGAAGCTGCCGTACGGCACGGAGATGCGCGCGTGCAGGCTCGCCACGCTGAAGTGGTCCTCGGCGTGAGCCTTGTAGTACTCCTGCCGGTGACGCTCTCCCACGCGCGGGTGACTCGGCATGAATATGCCGGCACGCGCGCCGTCCACGCCCGCGTGCCAGGTGCCCTCGGTGCTCTTCACGCGGCCCTTGGCATCGAGCTCGGCGGTGTCCTCGCCGAAGTACCAGACGGTGCCGTGACGGTCCTGGGCGTAGTAGTCCGTCGTCCGCTCGATTAGGCGCCCCCGCGAGTACAGCCGGTCGCGCACCGCCACGCAGCGGACGCCGGCGATCGTCCTCGTCGCCTTCGTTGCACCGAACACGTCGCGGGTCGGCCGGCCGTCCTTGACCCCCGTGTAGACGAGCGTGACGCCCGGCTTCAGCGGCAGCCACGGGTTGTCGACCTTCGCGGTGTCCGCTCCGGGCTCGAACCCCCGGGCATGCGCCGAGCCGGGAGCCGCGACCGCCAGAACGGCAAGGGCGGCTGCGGCAACTGCGGGCATCGGTTTCATCAGGTCCTCCTCAGCGATTGGGTGCGGCGACGGTACGCCCGCTCCCCTGAGAGGAATCTGAGAGCAGCTCGCCGGGGAGGCAGAGGAAGAAGCGGCTGCCACGGCCAGGGTCGCTCTCGGCCCAGACGCGGCCGCCGTGAGCTGTCGCGATCTCGCGGCAGATCGCCAGCCCGAGACCGCTCCCGCCGCCGTCGTGCACGCGTGACGCATCCACGCGATAGAAGCGGTCGAACACGTGGGGAAGCGCCTCGCTCGGGATGCCGGTGCCGTGGTCGATCACGCTCACGCCCGCCTCGCCCGGCCGCTGCCACACCTCTATGCGCACCTGCTCCCCCGGAGGGCTGTGCTTCACCGCGTTGTCCACCAGGTTGGCCAGCACCTGCCGGATGCGTTCGCGATCGGCGGTCACCTGGGCCCCATCCCCCTCGGCGCAGACCGTCACGCCGCGTTCGACCGCGACTGGGGCGAGCTCAGCGACCACGTCGTCCGCGACGTCGCGCAGCGCGAGCTCGCGCTTCAGCAGCTCCAGGTGACCCTCGTCGACCGTCGCGAGCGTGAGCAGGTTGTCGACCGTCCGAGTCATGCGCTCGACCTCCTCGCGCGCGCTGGCGAGCACTCGCCTGGCCTCCGGCTCGAGCTCGTCGTACGCGAGCGCCACGTCGAGCTCTGCGCGCATCACGGCGAGCGGCGTACGCAGCTCGTGGGAGGCGTCCGCGACGAGGCGACGCTTCTGCTGGACCCCGCGGTCGAGGCGCTCGAGCATGTGGTTGAGGGTCACGGCGAGGTGCGAGATCTCGTCGGCCGTCGGCGGAACGGGCACGCGCTCGGCGAGACGGTCCACCTCGATTCGCTCGGCCTGCTCGGTCACGCGTGCGACGGGCCGGAGCGCGGTGCGCGCTAGCCACCAGCCACCGGCGGCGGCGATGAGCAGAACGGCCGGCCCGGCAAGGAGCAGCAGCACGATCACCCGGTGCACCGCGGAGTCCACACCCTCGAGCGAGCTGGCCACCACCAGCGCCGCGCGCTCACCGTCGTGCCCCACGCCGGTCGCGAACACCCGGAACGGCTCGTTGTCGAGGCGCCCGTGGGCCGTCTTCGTGAGCTTGCGCCCCGCGAGCACCGCGCGTGCGTCGGCCGCCGTGATGAGTGCGGAGCGCGGCACGTCCTGGCCGAACACGACCGTGGCGCGTCCGACGCTACTCACGAGCTGCGCGCCCGAGTCGGCCGGGAGCACCCCGAGCACGGTGGCGCTGCGTGCGTCGAAGCCCGCCGTCCCCGTCTTCTCGTAGCTCGTGCGGATCTGCGCGGCGCTCGAGCGCAGCGAGCGATCGGCGTCGGATGTCAGGTCGGCGCGCAGACGGACCGCGACGAAGGCGCCGAGCGCGACGATCACGATTGCGAGTAGGCCCACGTAGAACGCGGTCAGCCTGACGCGAATCGGCAGCGCCCTCACTCGGCCTCGAGCGTGTAGCCGACCCCGCGCACGGTCCTGATCAGCGGCCGCTCGAACGGTGCCTCGAGCTTCTTTCGCAGGTAGCCCACGTACACGTCGACCACGTTCGAGGGGCCGTCGTAGTTCGCGTCCCACACGTGCTCGAGCATGCTGGTGCGTGTCAGCACCTCGGTCGGGTGCTCCATCATGAAGCGCAGCAGCGAGAACTCCCGCGCGGTGAGCTGCACCGGCTGGCCCGCGCGGGTGACCGTGTGCTTCGCGGGATCGAGCTCCACGCCGGCCGCGCGCAGCACCGCGGGCCGCTCGCGCGGTCGCCGCCGCAACAGCGCCCGCACGCGCGCGAGCAGCTCTCCGAAGGAGAACGGCTTCACCAGGTAGTCGTCGGCGCCTGCGTCGAGGCCGCTCACCCTGTCCCCGACCTGGTCGAGCGCGGTGAGCATCAGCACAGGCGCCCAGCGCCCCTCGTCCCGAAGGGTCCGGCACACCTCCAGCCCATCCGGGCCCGGCAGCAACAGGTCGAGCACGATCGCGTCGTAGTCGTAGACGCGCGCCTGGAAAAGCGCTTCATCGCCGGTGGCGGCGGTGTCGACGGCGTAGCCCTCCTGCCGCAGGCCGCGAGCGATCACGTCCGCCATCTTCGGCTCGTCCTCCACGAGCAGGATGCGCATCTGCCCCGAGTATGGACCCGTGTGTGTGAGAGAGCGATGAGGAAGCCTGCCTCAGCGGCGCGCGACCGCGAGCAGCGCGCGGTCGCGCCGCGTGAGCGACTCGACCTCGAAGCCCATGTCCTCGAGCAGCCGCCGGAGCGACTTCGCGGTGAAGAAGCGCAGGTGCGGCGACAGCGGGTCGAACTCGCGCTCGAAGCCGCGCAGAAGGAGCCCGAGCGCGGTCCCCCGGCCGTGCGCCGGCGTGGTGAGGGCGAGCCGGCCGCCGGGCCTCAGCACGCGGCGAGCCTCGGAAAGCAGGAGCTGGACGTCGCGCACGTGCTCCAGGGTCTCGGCGCAGAGCACAAGGTCGAACGACGAGTCGGGCAAGGGCAGCGGCGCATCGGGCTCGAGCTCGACGATGCGCGCATCGGGCAGGCGTTCCCGCGCACGCTCGAGCGCCACGCCTGACACGTCCGCCAGCGTGAGCCTCGCGGGTTGAAGACACGAGCTGAGGCGGCCGTCGCCCGCGCCGAGGTCGAGCACGTCCTCCGCCCGCCCGAGCGACCTCACGAAGTCGCAGAGCGTGGCGCGCGGCGGACCCGGGTCGCGCGGCACGAGCTCCCACAGCTCGTCGTCATAGCGGCTCCCCACGTGGGCATCATCGCGGAGAGACGTGTCTCCGGTACCGTCACCGGCCATCGACCGTAGACGGTCACGGGGATACACTTGACGCATGGCCCAGCAAACCGACAACACCCCCGCCCGGGCGCAAGTCCTCGTGGACTTCGTGAACACGCTCGACATCGACGACGGCATCGAGCAGATCGGCGCGCCCGCCGAGCTCGAGAGCTGGCTCACCGAGCATGGGCTCATGCAGGGCGGCTCGGCACGCGCGGAGGATGTCGCGCTTGCCCACCGCGTCCGCGAATCGCTGCGCGCGCTGATGCACGCCAACAACGGCGAGGAGCTCGACGCGTCTGCTCTCGAGGAGCTGAACAGCCTCTCCGGCGAGACGCCGCTGGTGCTTCGCTTCAACCCGGACGGGTCCACGGATCTCGCCCCTGGCGCGGAGGGTGCGGCCGCCGGCCTCACCCGGCTGATGGGCAACGTTTACGCGCTGATGGCCGAGGGCAAGTGGCAGCGGGTCAAGGCCTGCCCGGCCGACCAGTGCGAGTGGGCGTTCTACGACCAGTCGAAGAACCGGTCGCGCACGTGGTGCAGCATGGAAGTCTGCGGCAACCGCAGCAAGGCTCGCGCATACCGCCGCCGCCACACCTAGAGTCGAAGACATGCGTGTAGCGCTGCCGGCGCTCGTGGTGCTCGCTCTCGGCGCGCCGGCCGCGCTCGGCTTCTTCGAGCCCGTCAGCCGGCACGTCGACCTGACGGGCGACGGCAAGCCCGAGCGGGTGCACACGGTGAAGATGCCCGGGCCGAACGGCGAGACCGGCGACCTGTCTGCCCAGACAGCGGTTGCGATCGACGACAGCTGCCGCGCAAACCACTTCGTCACGAAGCCGCAGGACGCGCTCGGATCCATCAGCTTCCCCAAAGCGGACACGCACCGGGGTCGCGAGGCGTTCATCGACCTGCGCTCTGGCGCATCCGGCCGCGCCGGGTCGGTCGAGCTGGTCGCGCTGCGGCCCCAGGGCAGCGGCTGCCCGCGGCCGCGCGAGCTCTTCCGCTACTCCAGCGACCACCCGCCGCGCCCGCCGCGCGGCGCGGACGGCCCGGCGGGGTTCGCGGCGAAGATTCGCGAGCTGAGCACCCGCTTCAAGGGCAGGGAGCTCTCACTGAGCGTCTACTTCACGAAGCCGGGCGAGCCACTCTGCTGCCCGAGCATCAACCGCACCATCCTCTACCGCTACGACCGCAAGCGCGACCGCTACACGCGCTACGCGGCGCGCACGAAGCGGGTGAGGTAAAGGCGCCGGGCTGCGGTCGGGCTACGGCAGCGCGCCCCAGCACGCAACGCCGGCCGGCGCCCGATCCTCGCCGGCGAGCAGGCGCCGGACTGCGGTCCGGCTACGGCAGCGCGCCCCAGAACGCAACGCCGGCCGGCGCCCGATCCTCGCCGGCGAGCAGGCGCCGGGCTGCGGTCCGGCTACGGCAGCGCGCCCCAGAACGCAACGCCGCGCAGCGCCGGTCCTCGCCGGCGGGGGCG